>DATNEK010000016.1:0-28765 GCA_035553055.1 Streptosporangiaceae bacterium
CCGGCCGGGTGCCGCGATGGATGCCCGAATCCACACCCGACTTCCCTGATGGATCCCCAGATCCATCGCACCGGACCGAGCAGGAGCGGGCGTCGAAGCGCGATCGATCCCCGGATCCATCGCACCGGACCGGGCATTGGCGGGGTGTCGGGGTGCGGCAACGCGGTCAGACGTTGAAACGGAACTCAACGACGTCGCCGTCCCGCATCACGTAGTCCTTGCCCTCGATCCTCGCCTTGCCAGCCGCCCGGGCCGCGGCTACGGATCCGGCCGCCATGAGGTCATCGAACGAGACGATCTCCGCTTTGATGAATCCTCGCTGGAAATCGGTGTGGATCACCCCGGCCGCCTCTGGCGCGGTCGCGCCAGCCTTGATCGTCCAGGCGCGGGCCTCCTTCGGACCGGCGGTCAGGAACGTGGCCAGGCCAAGCGCTGCGAACCCAGCATGCGCGACCTGGTCAAGGCCCGGCTCGCCGAGGCCGAACTCTGCCTGCAGCTCTGCCGCCTCCTCGGGCGCCATGGCCGCGAGTTCAGCCCCGGTCTTGGCATCGAGGAACACCGACTCGGCCGGCGATACCAGCTTGGCCAGCCGGTCGCGCAGGGCGTCGTCCGCAAGCTCAGCCTCATCCATGTTGAACACGAAAAGGAACGGCTTGGCGGTGAGCAGATGCAGTTCGCGCAAGTGCGTTAGGTCGATGCCGGCCTCGGCTGCGCCGGCGAACAGCGTGGTCCCGCCATCGAGCAGTTGCTGGGCCTTGACCGCGGCATCGGCTACGGCAACTTTTTCCTTATCTTTGGCGAATTTCGCTTCTTTGGCGAGCCGGGGCAGGGCCTTTTCCAGAGTCTGCAGGTCAGCCACCACCAGCTCGATGGCAATCGTCTCGATGTCACGTTCGGGCGACACATCGCCGTCTACGTGGCTCACGTCGGGGTCATTGAAGACCCGCACGACCTGGCAGATCGCGTTGGTCTCGCGGATGTGGGTGAGGAACTGGTTGCCTAGGCCCTGCCCGGCCGACGCGCCGCGCACCAGGCCAGGGACGTCGACGAACCTGACTGTAGCCGGGACAATCCTGGCCGAGTCGTACAGCCCGGCCAGCGCATCGAGGCGTGAATCGGGGATCCCGACCACGCCTACGTTGTGCTCGACCGTGGCGAACGGGTAGTTCGACGCCGCCACCGTCGCCTTGGTCAGCGCGTTGAACAGGGTGGACTTGCCGACGTTAGGCAGGCCAGCGATTCCGATCTCAAGGCTCACCCGCGCGAGTCTACGGCGTCGCCGCACTGTCGGAGGCGGCTGGAATCATGAGGCGACATGAGTTCGATCTTGCTGCTCGTTGGATTGCTCGTCGGGGCCGGTCTCGGGGCGGCGATCGGCTACTTGTACGCGCGCAGCCGCCTGGCTGGGACTACGTCGGAGCTCGCGGCGCAGGCCAGGGCCGCGCAGGAGCGCGCGAAGGCGGCGGTGGACCGGGCGGCGCTCGTCGACCAGGCGGCCTCGGAGCGGGCCGAGCTGATCGATGGCTACCTGGCCGAGCGGTTCCAGGCGCTGTCGGCGCAGGCACTCGACCAGAGCCAGCAGCGGCTGATGGAGTTCAGCGAGATCCGGTTGCGGGCCGCGAACCTGAGCGCTGCCAGCGAACTCGACTCCAGGCGCAATGCGGTCGAGCAGCTAGTCGAGCCGCTCAAGCTCACCCTGTCCCGCGTCGAGTCGCAGCTTCGCGAGACCGAGGCGGCCAGGCAAGCCTCGCACGCGGCGCTGACCGAGCAGGTGAAGTTCGCGATCCAGTCATCTGACGCGCTGCGCGCGCAGACTCAGGCGCTGGTGACCGCGCTGCGTCGGCCAGAAGCGCGCGGCCGGTGGGGCGAGATGCAGCTGCGCCGGGTGGTCGAGTTGGCCGGCATGAGCGCCAGGTGCGACTTCGACGAGCAGGTGAGCGTGCCCGACCGCCGGCAGGACGAGAACGGCGGCGCGGTGTTGCGACCAGACATGGTGGTCAGGCTGGCGGGCGGCAAGAACATCGTGGTCGACTCGAAGGTGTCGCTGGCGGCGTACCTTGAGGCCGCCGAGGCCGCCGGCGACGAGGTGCGCGACGCGCGGCTCGACGCGCACGCGAGGCACCTCAAGGATCACATCGACCAGCTAGCGGCGAAGGTCTACTGGTCAGCGCTGAGCCCGGCGCCCGAGTTCGTCGTCCTGTTCATTCCCGGCGAGGCGTTCCTAGCGCCAGCGCTCGAGCGCGAGCCGGGGTTGCTCGAGTACGCGATCGGCCGCAAGGTGCACATAGCGACCCCGACCACGCTGGTCTCCATGCTGCGGACAGCCCAGTATGCCTGGCAGCAGGCGGCGCTGTCGGAGAACGCGAGAGCGGTGTTCGACCTCGGGCGAGAGTTGTACGAGCGGCTCAACGGCCTTGGCGGCCACGTCGACACGGTCGGCAAGGCGCTGACGAACGCGGTAACCGCCTACAACCGCGCGGTCGGCTCGCTGGAAAGCCGCGTGCTCGTGACCGCGCGCAAGCTCAACCAGCTTGGCGTGACCGACGCCGAACTCGACCGGCCCCACCTGATCGAGTCATCCGTCCGCTCGCTATGCGCCCCCGAGCTAGTCACCGACCCGACAGCGAGCTCAGCGGGTTAGACGCCCGCGAGGGGAGGCTAACTCGCGGCGCAGGGCGTGCGGGAGGGCGAAAGTCACTGTTTCGTGCACCGCCTCGGCTTCCTCGACGGTGTCGAAGCCGGCATCGGCGAGTCGCGTCAGTACCTCGTCGACGAGGTTCTCTGGTACCGATGCCCCGCTGGTGACGCCGACGGTTGTCGCAGACTCGAGCCAGGCTGGGTCGATGGCGCTCGCGTCGTCTACAAGGTAGGCGGCTGACGCGCCGGCTTCGTGCGCGACTTCGACGAGGCGGACGGAGTTCGATGAGTTGGCTGACCCGACGACGATCACCACGTCGGACTGGCTGGCGATCTGCTTGATCGCGACCTGCCGGTTCTGCGTCGCGTAGCAGATGTCGTCGCTTGGCGGATCGATGAGCTGGGGGAACCGCTCGCGCAGGGCGGTCACGGTCTGGTTCGTCTCGTCGACCGACAGGGTGGTCTGTGACAGCCAGGCAACCTTAGCGGGATCCGACACCTCGATGCGGGCGGCGTCTTGTGGGCCATCGACGAGCTGGATGCTCGCTGGAGCCTCGCCGGTCGTGCCGACGACTTCCTCGTGGCCTTCATGGCCTATCAGCAAGATCTCGTAGCCCTGGGCCGCGAAGCGACGTGCCTCGTTGTGAACCTTGGTGACCAGCGGGCAGGTCGCGTCGATCGCGCGGAGGCTTCTGTCCTTCGCCTCCTGGTGCACTTCTGGCGCCACCCCGTGCGCGGAGAACACGACAACCGCGCCCTCGGGCACCTCGTCGGTCTCCTCGACGAAGATCGCACCGCGCTTCTCCAGTGCCCTGACCACGTGCGTGTTATGCACGATTTGCTTGCGGACGTAGACCGGAGCGCCGAAGCGCTCAAGTGCCTTCTCCACGGTCTGGACGGCCCGGTCGACGCCGGCGCAGTAGCCGCGCGGCTTCGCAAGCAGGACTCTCCTGGTTGGCTTGGACATGTCATCCATGTTAGGTGAAGCCGACGTGCCCCTGACGGGCCGCGCCTTGCCAGCACGCCTTCCGCCAGCGGCAGCGACGCGGCACGCCGCCGATGAGCCGCCGCCAGCAGCGGTTATACGGCACGATGGCGAATGACGGGACTCAATAAGTGGCCGTCAAAAGAACGGCTGCACCGCCGTTAGGCTGGCAAAACATGCGATATGCGACGCGAACGCACAAGGAGGGGATCATGGTGCGATTGCCGGACGCTACCGATCAGATCAGGCTGGCACCGCTACGAGCGCTGCGAGCCGTGTTCTCCGGAGTCGGGCAGCTGCTGCTCGCAGCTGACCGCCTGCGGGAAGAAGATGCCAGGCAGGAGCAGGAATCAGGCGAGGATCGACGCGAGACGCCCGCGTCCTGGGATGGCCGGCTGTCATCGTCAGTGAGGCTGATCACACCCACCGGAATGCCCGCCCAGAATTCGCGTGATCCTGCGGGCACGCCGGGCGGCAAGTCCGAGCGGGCAGGCCGAAAGTCGGAGCGGGGCAGAGGATCCGAGCGGGGCAGGTCACCAGGGGCCAACTCGTCGGCGCCGGGCAGGAGGAGTTCGGCCGACTCGGAGCGAGCGGACCGGGCGGACCGGGCGGACCGCACGGGTACCAGGAAGCCGGGGCGCTCAAGGAACGCGGCCGAACCATCGCGATTCAGATCGCTCGACCTGACCGGCAACGTCCGGATGCTCACCGACCAGGACATCACCGACCTGGCTCCGAACCAGGTCACACGGAGCACGGCCGACGCTCACGCGGATGAGTCGGGGCAGGCAAAGGAAACGACGCCGTCATGGTCGGACGCCGCGCCGCCGTGGTCTTCCTGGGCAACGAGCACACAGCAAACGCCGCCGTTCTCGCCCCGCGAGCTCCAACCCGCCGAACTGCCGATCAGCGGATATGACGAACTGTCGCTACCGTCGCTGCGAGCCAGGCTGCGCAACCTCGGCACGGCCGAACTTCGGGACCTGCTCGCGCACGAGAAGTCGCACGCCAATCGGGCTGATGTCGTCACGATGTTCGAGCGCAGGATCGCCAAGCTCGCCGAGGACTAATCGGACCACGGGCTGACCGAAGCCACGGCTAACCTAGCCATCGACGACCGCAACCACCATCACGACCGAGGGCAGCCGATGGCACTTGAGACGAGCGCCGAGTCGCCGATTCCGGTCCGCACGGTTTTGCGGCTTGTCGGCGACTGGATTGGCCGCCTGGGCAGGGTCTGGGTTGAGGGGCAGATCGCGGAGCTGAACAAGCGCGGCAACGCGGTCTTTCTTACGCTGCGCGACCCGGTAGCCGCTGTGTCTGTCCGCGTGGTCTGCCCGCGGCAGGTCTTCGAGAGCGCCGAACCCGCGGCGGCGAACGGCGCCAGGGTGGTGGTATGGGTCAAGCCCGACTTCGGCATGGCCAGGGGCTCGTTCACGCTCAGCGCCATCGAGCTTCGCGCGGTCGGCACCGGCGAACTGCTCGCGCGGCTTGAGCGACTGCGGCGATCGCTGGCGACCGAGGGTCTGTTCGCGGCTGAACGCAAGCGACGGCTGCCGTTCTTGCCAGGAACGGTGGGCCTGATCTGCGGCCGTGACTCGGCGGCGGAACGTGACGTGTTGCAGAACGCGGCACGCAGATGGCCAGCCGTGCGGTTCCGGGTCGAGCAGGTCGCCGTGCAGGGCCCGTTCGCCGTCGAAGAAGTGACCGCCGCGCTGCAGATACTCGACGCCGACCAAGCGGTCGATGTCATCATCATCGCCCGGGGCGGCGGGTCCGTCGAAGATCTGTTGCCGTTCTCTGACGAGACCCTGATCCGAGCCGTGGCGGCCTGCCGCACGCCTGTGGTCAGCGCGATCGGCCACGAGCAGGATGTACCGCTGCTCGACCTCGTCGCCGATGTGCGGGCGTCGACGCCGACAGACGCGGCCAGGCGCGTCGTACCCGACATCGCCGAGCAGCTCGCCATTGTCGCCGAGCTCAGGTCGCGGGCCAGACGGCAGCTCGCCGGCCGACTCGACCGCGAGAACGCCTGGCTGACCGGCATCAGGTCAAGGCCTGTGCTGGCGAACCCGGCAGCCGAGATCACCAGGCGGCACGAGCAAGTGCTGGCGCTCGCCGAGCGAGCGCGGCGCTGCCTGGCCGCTGGTCTTGACCGCGGCGCCGCCGACCTCGCGGGCACCAGGGCGCGATTGGTAGCGCTCTCTCCCGCCGCCACGCTGCGCCGTGGTTACGCGATAGTTCAGCGTGGCGATGCCACGGTGGTGCGATCGGCTGACGATGTAGCCACAGGCGATCCGCTACACATCCGATTCGCCGCTGACCAGCTTACTGTGACCGTAAGTAGCTAAACAGCCACGTTCCCGCATGATCACGATAGCGCTCGGTATTACTCACTCTGCGTGGCGTTTTCCAGCGCTGACCCTCGGCGAAAACTAAGCTATCGTCCAGTAAACAGCGAATGGCGACTATCCGCAGGCAGGCCTTCAGCGTCTTAGGAATGAGAGTCAAGTCCGCTGCGATCTGCGGACCGCGCGTTGGGCCGAGCCAGAGTCGATAGACGGTGCGAGCAACATCTGTTCAGGGAGGGCGCGTCGTGCTGGTGCAGTCAACCTCGGCCAAGATCGGCGAGTCGGTTACTGCGGACCAGGCATCAGATTCCACCGACCCAGGCTCCACCGGCCACGACCCCAGGGCCGGCGTTCCGTCCGTGACGACAAGCCACGCCGCGGTAGAGACGACGCCACTGCCGAGGATCGAAGCAGAACCACCCAAGCCGTCGGCCGACACCAAGCGCGTGCCTGCCAACAAGGCATGGCGTGCGCCCGGCCTGGACGGCGTGCGCGCGCTTGCGGTGCTCTGCGTGCTCGGATTCCACGAAGGCTGGTCCTGGCTGCCTGGCGGCTTTCTCGGCGTCGATGTGTTCTTCGTGCTGAGCGGCTTCTTGATCACCGACATACTCGCCGCGAAGTTCGGCCGGGACGGCAACGTCGGTCTTCGCACCTTCTGGCAACGACGGGCGCGGCGGTTGCTGCCGGCACTCGGCCTGATGCTGCTGACCGTGACAGCGGCAGTCACCGTGCTTGAACCAAGTCAGCGCAGCACGCTGGCACCGGCCTTGCTCGGCGCGATCACGTACACAAGCAACTGGTGGCAGGCCTTCGCCCACGTCTCTTATTTCTCGCTTTATGGTCCCCCGCCAGTCTTTCAGCATCTATGGTCACTGGCGGTCGAGGAACAGTTCTATCTGATCTGGCCGCTCGTTCTGGCCGTGGTGTTGCTCCTGGTGCGCAACCGGGCGCTGCGAGTGCTGATCGCCTGGGCGGCCGCCGCGGCGTCGGCGTACGTCATGTTCGCGATCTACGTGCCGGGCAAAGACCCATCGCTGGTCTACTACGGCACCGACACGCACGCCAGCGCGTTGCTTATCGGCGCGGCGCTGGCGCTGACCTGGCCCCTGGCAAAAGTCGCCGCAGCGGCGGGCAAGCTGCGGCTGAGCTTTGACGTACTCGGCGGGATCGGCCTGGTCGTACTTGCGTTGGCGGCCTGGCACTTCTCAGGCGGCGACCCGTTCGTCTACCCGTACGGGCTGGTTATCGCCGCGCTGGCGGCCGGCGGACTCGTGCTGGCGGCGGCGGCTCCCGGCCGGATCGCGGCGTTGGTCTCCTGGACTCCGCTCCGGTGGCTCGGCGTCCGCTCGTACGGCATCTACCTGTGGCATTGGCCGGTCATCGCGATCACGGTCGGCATCGACCCGCGAGGCGCGAGCACGCTCGGCGCTCGCGTCATCGACGTCATCGTGCCGATCGGCCTGGCAGCGGCATCGTGGCACTGGCTTGAAGAACCGATATTGCGCAACGGCCTGCGCGGCGAATTCAAGCGGCGTAGCCGGCTGTTGTGCCAGGCTCCCAAGACCATTTTCCGCACCCCGGTGACCAGCGGGCCGGTTGTGTTCGGCGCGGTCAGCGTTCTGGCTGTGGCGTGTACCGCCGGCTACGGCCTGGTCAACGAGCAGACCGGTCCGACCCTGGCGCAGCAAATCTCCCGTGACGCGCACGTCATTTCGAGCATGCAACAACCGGTGGCCAACGTCACGCAATCCACCGGCCAGGCTGAGCCGTGGTGGCTCAAGGCCGACCTCGGTCCCTATCGGCCAGGCCGCCGCGGGCGCGGACTGCGGCCAATCCGATTCCTTGGCTCAAGGGTCATGTCCATCGGCGACTCGGTGATGCTCGCATCGGCGCCCGAACTCGCACAGGCCATGCCTGGCATCTCCATCGACGCCCAGGTCAGCCGGGCGATGATCGCGGGCGTGGTGATTGTCCAGGGTCTCGCCGCGCACAAGCGGCTGCGTCGGGTCGTGATCGTCGGGCTCGGCACGAACGGGCCCATCGATCTGAGCCAGATCCAGCAGCTCAGGAGGGCGATAGGCCCGCACCGATGGCTGCTGCTTGTCAACACGTTCGTGCCCCGTCCGTGGGAGGACGAGGTCAACACGACGATCGACCAGGCCACCCGCCGCTACCCGAACGTGCTGCTCATCAATTGGCACAAGGCCATCGAGCACCACACCGATCTGCTGTGGAGCGACGGCATCCACCCCATGCCAATCGGCGGCAAGCTCTACGCGAAGGTCGTGCGAGCGGTGGTGGTCAAGGCGCTCAGGCACCGTCCGCCCACACGCCGCCTGGCAGCCTTCCGCCACGATGGTGACGGCAGCGGGTTCCTGCTCCGCGCCGCACTAGGCTAGGCGGTTGTGACGGATGCGAACTCGCCGACCAGGCAACTCGGCTACGAGCAGGCGCGTGACCAGCTTGTCGCGCTGGTGAAGCGGCTTGAGGCCGGTGGCCTTACCTTGGAACAGTCGCTGGAACTATGGGAGCAAGGCGAACAGCTCGCCGCAGTGTGTGAACAGTGGCTGGAAGGTGCCAGAGCGCGGCTGGCTGCCGCGGTCGGCAAGCAGGCCGGGGACGGCGCGGACGACACCAGCGCCGATGACGAGTCGGCTAAGCCGTTCTGACCTGCCGGTCAATTCTCGACAGGAGGTGAAGCGAGTCAATGGCCGATGACCTGACCCAAGCACAGGGCCACCCTGCGCGCCGTCGAAGCTTCATGCTGACGACGCCCGCCGACACCGAGCCGACCGCACCGGATCGCAACCTGGCACTTGAGCTGGCACGGGTTACTGAAGCGGCGGCGCTGGCCGCCGGGCGCTGGGTAGGCCGCGGCGACAAGAACGGCGCTGACGGCGCGGCCGTGAGCGCGATGCGCCAGCTGATCAGCACAGTGTCGATGAACGGCGTTGTGGTGATCGGAGAGGGCGAGAAGGATCATGCGCCGATGCTGTTCAACGGCGAGCAAGTGGGCGACGGCACGGGACCCGACTGTGACGTGGCGGTCGACCCGATCGACGGCACCAGGCTGACCGTCAACGGCATGCCGAACGCGATCGCGGTGATCGCGGTCAGCCCGCGCGGGTCGATGTACGATCCGTCCGCTGTGTTCTATATGTCCAAGCTTGTGACCGGCCCGGAGGCTGCCGACCTAGTCGACATCGACGCGCCTGCCGCCGCCAACGTCGACGCCGTGGCTAGAGCCAAGCACTGCGCGCCGCACGACGTCACGGTCGTCATACTCGACAGGGAAAGGCATGCCGGCCTCATCTCGGACGTACGGGCCACGGGTGCGCGGATCAAGCTGATCACCGACGGCGACGTAGCCGGGGCGATCCTTGCGGCCAGGGCAGGCAGCGGGGTCGACCTCCTGCTCGGCATCGGCGGCACCCCGGAGGGCGTCATCGCCGCCTGCGCGATCAAGTGCCTGGGCGGCATCATTCTCGGCAAGCTCTCACCGCGCGACGACGAGGAACGCGACCGCGCGATCGATGCCGGTCATGATCTGGACCGCGTGCTCACCACCGACGACCTGGTGTCGTCCGACGACGCGTTCTTCGCGGCGACCGGGATCACCGATGGTGAACTGCTGGAAGGCGTCCGCTATCGGTCAGGCGGCGCGTCTACCCACACGCTGGTGATGCGGGCCAGATCTGGCACGATCCGCAATATCCACAGCGAGCACGCGCTGTGGAAGGTGTCTCGTTACTCGGTCGTTCCTTACTAGCGGCGACGGCCAGGGCGCCAGCGCGGTCTGCGCACTGTCGTTGCCTTGACCGCACCGCCGAGCGTCAGCGTGCGGACCTCGATCACGCCGGTGGTCTGCGCCTGCGCTGAAGCCCTGGCCTGACCGCGCACGCTCCTGATCCCGAGCACCGACCGGCCCGCCATCTCTACCGCGATCCCTTCGGGCACGATCAGCTTGATCTGCCCGGCGATAGCGGTCGCGTAGATCGTCACCCGCTGACTGGCCAGTATGGCGCCGCGCAGATCAAGCACTACATCGCCGAAGAACGCGGTCACCGGGAAAGCCGAAGGCACCACCCAGCGGCCTTGTCGCCGTTCGCGAGCGAACATCGCGGTCACCGAGCGCCTTGGATACAGCTGAATCGGCTGCCCGGACGGCGGCGTCAGATCGGAGGTGAGCCGGACAAGCTCGCCAAGTGTCCGCGCGGATAGCGCGCGCTCTGACCGCTCGGCGTGCTCGGACAGGGTCAGCCGACCGTCACCCGCCGCCTCGCTGAGCAGCGTGATCACCAGTTCGCGATCGGCGTCCGATGCGCGCAGGTCCTGCGGGCCAGGCCGGGAGTACACATGCAGAAGATACCGGAACGGGTCTGGAATCGCCTGGTCGCGGGAGTGGCGCTAGTGCCAGCTCTTGCCCTTGTCCCGCGTGCCTAGCTCGTGCACGTGACCATCTTCGGTCGCGAAGAACATCTGGCCGAAGCTCTCACCCCAGGACACCAGTCCTGGCGGCCCGACCACCTTCGCGCCATCGGTGGGGGTCCACCAGATGCCCCACTTGCGAGTGGGGCCGTCGAACCGCCTGATCGCCACCTGCTTGTTGATGTTGAGGCCGGCGATCACCATGCTGCCATCGCTCCACCTGGTCGCGGTTACGCCGCCGACGATTCGGCCGCCTAGGTCCGCGTGCTCAGGCGGAGGCGGCGCGGGCGGTGCCCCGAGTGCCTTTTGCATAGCTGCGACGGTAGCAAACTTGGCGACATCCCGATCTATCGGGGCCGAGGTGGAGTACTGGTGAATCACCCAATCCTTCCATGGCGGCGGCACAACTGGATGGCCGACCGGGCTCGACGGATCTGAGATCCACAGCGGGTACTTTCCCAGGCCCTGGGTGTTGCCTTCCTTCGCGAAATCGATAAACGTATACAGGATTGGCGTCCGGTTGAATTGCTTGTGCAGATCGGCCATGACGGCACCAGCCCAGGCGCTGACCTCCGCTGGCAGCAGCCCGTCAGTGACCTCCAGATCAAGCATGAGGCCGTCAGTGTCGCGCAGCCCGAGCTTGGCGATTTCGTTCGCGAAAAGCGCGACCGATTCCTCGGGACTTGTCGACGGGTGCCCGAACATGTAGGCGATCCTGCCGAGCTTCTTGCTGGCCACGAACGCCCAGTCCTTGGCCGCATCCGGATTGACGAACGGGACGTTGTTCGGCTGCAACTCGGTCAGCTTCACGGCGACCCACTTGGCCTTGCCCGCCGCGGCATGCCAAGAACTAGGCGGGCCTTGGAAGCTGGACACGTCAACGCCGAGTAAGGTCTTTACCGCCGTCGGCTGCTCGCTGCCTCGCTGCTCAGCCGTCATCTTGCGACAATATCGTATTCAGCGCGAATTAAAGAAACGGCCCTTGGCCGCGTTGCCGACCGGGCAGCGGGATCGGTGCTTGTTGCTGGCTAGAGACCGGCCGGGGACCGCTCCCCGCCAAGCGCGATGCGGAGCGCGTACTCGGCGGCGTCGATGGCCGCCCGCGCGGTGACCGCGTGGGTGTGCGCCCGGTCAAGCTCGTCAAGGCCGATGCAGTCGAACGCGACACGGGCATCATGCGCTGCCTGCTGCAACTGGCGGGCGGCCTCGTTCAGGTCGACGCCATTGCTGCCGGCGTTAAAGGTGCTCCCCATCCCGCCGCTCCTTCGTCGTGGGTACCGCACACCGCTTTTCGTTAGCCACTACCCTGCGGACCGTACCGTATTCACGCCCGCCAATCCCACCGAACGGCAGCGCGGCCTATTCGCCGGGTGGGCTGGTGGCGAGCGCGGCGATCTGGGCGTGGGTGGCGAACCAAGGGCGGCCGCGTTCTCGCATGGCGGTGATCAGCCGGCCGAGCATTCGGGTCAGGTAGCCGCGGCCGATCGCCTCCGGATGCATCGTGTAGGTGACAAGCCTGCGTTCGTCGCGAGCGGACTCGTACTCGTCAAGCCAGATGCGCTCGACGGCGGCCGGGTCGGCGAGCAAGCCGCCGTGGTAGGCGGTCCACCCGAAGTACGGCCAGTCGCACAGGCTCCAGTGCCCAGGCAGCTCGAGCAGTTGCCGCGCTCCGCTACTTACCCAGTAAGGCCGATCGTCGGCCATCAGGCTGGCATCGTAGGAGAACCCAAGCTCGGACAGCATCGCCAGCGTCTCCGGCGTCAGCTCCCAGCCGGGCGACCGGTACCCCGCTGGCCGAACTCCGTGCTTGCCAAGCGCGACCAGGCCGCGCTCGAGCTCGGCGCGCTGTTCGTCGGCATCAAGCGCGTCGGTGCCCAGGTGCAAATACCCGTGATGCGCCACCTCGTGCCCCGCGTCCACGATCGCAGGCACTACTTCTGGCCAGTGATCGGCAGTGTGCCCGGGCACGTAGAACGTCGCTCGCACGTCATGTTCGGCTAGCAGTTCGAGCACGCGCCACACGCCACGCGCAGGCCCGAACCGTCCGATCGACAGCATGCTGAGCCGCCGCTCGTACTGCGGACCCTCCCCCAGCCAGGGCGCCTCGCCGTCGACATCGAACGTCAGCGCCACCGCGACGTCAGCGCCACCGGGCCAGTCAGCAAAGCGAGCCACGTGAGTCATGAGGCGATCTTCGCAGATCGCTCGCTGGCGGCGGGCCATCCGGACGCGGCCTACGATGTGGGCATGCCCGAATTCAGCTACACAGACATGCTGCCGCTCGGCCCGGACACGACGAAGTATCGGCTGGTGAGCGAGTCCGGCGTGCGCGTACACCGGGCGCTTGGCCGCGAGTTCATCGAGGTCGATCCGGCCGCGCTGACGCTGCTGACATCACAGGCGATGCGGGACATCGCTCATCTGCTCCGGCCCGCGCACCTGCGGCAGCTCAGGTCGATACTTGACGACCCGCAGGCATCACCGAACGACCGGTTCGTGGCCAGCGACCTGCTGAAGAACGCATGCATCGCGGCAGGCGGCGTGCTGCCAATGTGCCAGGACACGGGCACCGCGATCGTCATGGGCAAGCGCGGCCAGCATGTGCTCACCGACGGCCGCGATGAGGAGCACATCGCCCGCGGCGTGCACGAGGCCTATACAAAGCTGAACCTGCGCTACAGCCAGCTCGCCCCGCTGACCATGTGGGACGAGCGCAACACCGGCACCAACCTGCCCGCGCAGATCGAGTTGCAGGCCACTGACGGCGACGCTTACAAATTCTTGTTCATGGCCAAAGGCGGCGGATCGGCCAACAAGTCATACCTGTACCAGGAGACGAAGGCGGTGCTGAACCCCAAGCGCATGGCGGCCTTCATCGACGAGAAGCTCGCCTCGCTGGGAACGGCGGCCTGTCCGCCGTACCACCTGGCCATCGTGGTCGGCGGAACCAGCGCTGAGTTCGCGCTCAAGACAGCCAAGTACGCCTCGGCCAAGTACCTTGACTCGCTGCCGACCGCTGGCTCGCCTGACGCGCACGGGTTCCGCGACATCGACCTTGAGCAGCAGGTGCTCGAGATCACCAGGCAGGCCGGCATCGGTGCGCAGTTCGGCGGCAAGTACTTCTGCCACGACGTGCGGGTGATCAGGCTGCCAAGGCACGGCGCGTCCTGCCCGGTCGCGATCGCGGTGTCCTGCTCGGCCGACCGTCAGGCGCTCGGAAAGATCACCAGCCAAGGCGTGTTCCTTGAGCAGCTTGAGACTGACCCAGCGAAGTACCTGCCTGAAACAGAGGCCGACGAACTCGATGGCGAGGTGGTCAGGATCGACCTGGCCGCGCCAATGGACGAGATCCGCGCCGAGCTGTCCAGGTACCCGATCAGGACCAGGCTCGCGCTGACCGGGCCGCTGGTCGTCGCCCGTGACATCGCACACGCCAAGATCGCCGACCGGCTGGCGGCAGGCCACCCGATGCCCGATTACCTGCGCGATCACGCCGTCTATTACGCGGGACCGGCGAAGACGCCGCAGGGCTACGCCTCAGGGTCGTTCGGGCCGACCACCGCGGGCCGGATGGACAGCTACGTCGATCAGTTCCAGGCGGCGGGCGGATCCCTGGTCATGCTGGCTAAGGGGAACAGATCGGCGGCGGTGACCGCGGCGTGCAAGCAGCACGGCGGCTTCTATCTTGGCTCGATCGGCGGTGCCGCGGCCAAGCTGGCCAAGGACTGCATCACCAAGATTGAGGTGCTTGAGTACCCAGAACTCGGCATGGAAGCGGTGTGGAAGATCGAGGTGCGCGACTTTCCCGCGTTCATCGTCGTCGACGACAAGGGCAATGACTTCTTCGCTGACGTCACCGCGCCGAAGAGGCCGGTGCTGACAATAACTCCGCGGGCGGCTTCTTAGGCGAGCGGGGAAACCGAGGCGGAAAACAGAGCATTCACACCAAGCTCCCAGAAATCTGTAAGCGGCTACGCGTAGATTGCACACATGCACTCTGCCTTGGGTACCGGTCACATCGTGGCCGGACGCTACCGGCTGCTTGACCAGGTCGGTCGTGGCGCGATGGGGATCGTGTGGCGCGGCCGGGACGAACTGCTCGACCGCGATGTGGCGATCAAGCAGATCGTGCTGACGCCGATGGCATCGGCGACCGAAGCGCGGGCCAGCTATGAGCGCACGCTGCGCGAGGCCAGGACCGCGGCCAGGCTCAGTCATCCAGGCGTCGTGACCGTCTTCGACGTGGTCGAAGAGGACGGCTCGCCGTGGATCGTGATGGAGCTTGTCCGTGCCCGTCCCCTCGACCAGGTGATTGCCGAGGACGGCCCGCTGCCGCCCGCGCGCGCCGCCCAACTCGGGCTCGGCCTGCTTGAAGCGCTGACGACAGCGCACACGGCCGGCGTACTGCACCGCGATGTCAAGCCGAGCAACGTACTGATCAACACCGGCGGCAAGGCCGTCCTGACTGACTTCGGTATCGCGATGGTCCAGGGAGACCCTGGGCTTACGCAGGCTGGCATGGTGGTCGGCACGCCAGGGTTCTCGCCGCCAGAACGGGTACGCGGCGAGCCGGCCACCCGCGCGTCGGATCTCTGGTCGCTCGGCGCCACCCTGTACGCGGCTGTCGAAGGCCGGGGACCGTTCGACCGGGCCGGCGGGTCGGCAGCTATCGTCGCCAGCATCGCCACCGAGCCAGCGCCGCGGGCGCCGTCTGCCGGGCCGCTCGCGCCGGTCATCGAGGCGCTGCTCAAGGCCGACCCTGCGCAGCGACCTGACGCGGCCACCACGGCACGCATGCTCACGCAGGCATGGAGGACGGCCAGGACCGCGGGGCGCGTCGGCGTGCAGGCGAGCCATCTGGCAGTCGGCCAGGGAGGCAAGGGCTCAGCCTCTCCAGCCATGGCAGGCAGCGAGGCGACGACCGCGACCCAGGTCGTCAGCGTTCCTGAGGCGGGCGGGGCGGACGGCGAGCGTCAAGGCGGGCTCGCTGCCGCCAGCGCGGATTCCCACGGCAGCGATTCGCTGATTGGCGTGGCAGCGGCACCGGCGGGCGCAGCGGTCAGCGTGGTTCCTGACCTGATGGCCACGCCGAACTTCGCCGATCTCAAGATGCCGACCGGGACGGCGCCAGCGGGCGAGACGCTCGAGGCTGGCGGTCTTCGTACCGAAGTTACGGTCGCTGGCGGGCCCGCCGTCGCTCCGACCGATCCGGCGGGCAGGCCGCCCAGCCCGCCAAGCCCGCATGGTAAGCCCGACGATCCAGGTGGCCGGGGTGACCGTGACAGCAAGGCCAGCGAGTTCCTGAAGAAGCGCGGGGTCGTGGCGCTGGCGCCTGTTGTCGCGCTCGCGATCGCCGCCGCGATCGTCTACGCGGCCCTGCCCAACATTCGCACCCCGCTCGAACGGCTGGTTGGCGGCGGCAGCCAGGCGAGCCAGGGACAGGTCGCGGCCGGACCAGGAGGCCACCACGTTAAGGGCGCCGGACCTCAGGGCGGGCACTCGGCAGATAGCGGGTCAGGCGGGGCAGGCTCTGGCACTTCAGGCAAGCCCGCACCTGGCAGGCCGTCAAGCTCGGGCCAGCCGAAACCGTCGGGCAAGCCGTCGGCGTCAGGCAAGCCAAAGCCGTCGGGCAAGCCGTCGTCAGGCCATCCGTCCACATCACCGTCGTCTTCGACGACCCCTACCCCATCGCCCGACCCGACGCCGTCGTCATCGAGCCCGCCAGCCGGCGGACAGCCGCCTACGGGTGACGTGTGGGATCGTGTTACGGCCTCAAGCGTGGGCACGATCGCCGGGTTCCGCATCGCCGCCCCAGCGGCATGGGTGATGACGCCAGGCCTGAACACGGTGATCAAGGCACCCAAGAACGGGGTACAACTCGACATCAACATGGCAACCTGGGCGGTCGCCGGACCAGTCAAGGAGGCCAAGCGGCTGCAGGCCGCTGCTAAGGCCAATAACAAGTACCCGAACTACCAGCTTGGATCGATCACCGCCACACGATTCCGCGGCCGAGCGGCCGCTCGGTGGACGTTCTCGTGGCAGTCAGTGACCGCGCTCCATCCGACCGACGTCACCAAGCTGCTGTTCACGGTGCAGACCTATGAAGGCCCGCAGCAATACATCATGTCGATCTCGGCGCCGTCACCGCACGCGGCCTCGGCCCTCAGCAAGTTCCAGGTGGCCACGCGGACATTCAAGGCACTGCCGTTCTAGCAGGCCAGGGCGCTGGCCCGGGGTTCGTCCCCGGGCCAGCGCCACTTTAGTACCAGCCGTCGGCGCTCTCGTGACCCCAAGCCGCGCAGGGCGAGCCGTACGTCGCCTTGATGTAGCCAAGGCCCCAGCGGATCTGCGTTGCCGCGTTGGTTTCCCAGTCTGGTCCGGCGCTCGCCATCTTGGCGCCTGGCAGCGCCTGCGGGATGCCGTAGGCGCCCGATGACGGGTTCGCCGCGTACGGATTCCAGCCGCTCTCCCGCTCCCACAGCGGGTCGAGGCAACTGAACTGGCTCGATGGCCAGCCGAACTGCGCCAGCATCGACATCGCGATCTGCTGCGGACTGCCCGACGGCGCGGTGGCCGAAGTACTCTGTGCCGTCCGGCGCGCAGTCGTGCGCCGCCGCGTCGCCTCGCGCTCAGCTTGCTGGCGCTGGGCCGCCGCCTGCTCGGCCGCACGCCGCTGTGCCGCGCGCTCGGCCGCGGCATGCATGGCGGCCGCCTCCCGGCGCGCGATCAGCGCCCGGTAGGCCGCCTGGGTCCTGGCTTGCAGCTGGTGCACCTCACGAGCCGTGGGGCCAGCCGTGCTCTGATACGAGGCTCTGGTGAGATTGCCCGCCATGGCGAACCTTCCAGCGTCCGCTGCCGTCGGCAGCGACTTACTGGCATCCGCTGGAAGGAGCACAAGCCCCGTCGCGGCCGCCGAAGCGGCGAGAACAGTACCGGCCGCCGCGTAGATCGTGGTACGCGAAGGCCGGGGTCGAAAGGGTCGTTGGTTATTAGAACGAAGGCTGGCACGATGAAGCCGAGTCAAGATATGCCTTTGCTCGGGCACCGATGCGGTGCCGATTACCACCCGGTGGGCTGCCGAAACACGCCGCGACGGACGTAGGCAGGGCATGGTGACATGTCGCAGGGGCAGGGCGACGTAGTTGCACAAGCAAGTTGTCACGCACGCTCGGGTGCTGTCAGCCTTCCACCTTGCCTGATCATCGGTCGCGGCACGGCCGAAGCTGGCTCGCTGTGAGCTAGCTCACAGCGATGCCGCCCGCGAATGGCATGGCCTAACGGCTGATCAATACCAGCCGTGTGCCTGCCAGAATGCCCAGCCGTTACACGGCGAGCCGTAGGTCGATTTGATATAGCCAAGACCCCACTTGATCTGTGTGGCCGGATTGGTCTGCCAGTCAGCGCCGGCCGAGGCCATCTTCGAGCCTGGCAGCGCTTGCGGTATGCCGTAGGCGCCGCTAGCGTTCTCGGCGTTATAGCGCCAGCCGCTCTCCCTGGTCCAGATGTTGTTCAGGCAGCCGAACTGATCGTGGGCGAAGCCGAACGACGCCAGCATGTTGTAGGCGATCGACTGGGCCGTACCTGGATTCGGCGGCGCGGTCGGGATAATCGGCGCACCGCCACTGCCTGCCGGAGTAGCGGCCGTCCCGAGTGGTGTCGGGCGGGTAGCCACCTTGGGAGCGCCGACAACCTTGAAGGTCTTGGTCGCGGCCGTCATCAAGATGACGTGCTCGCGCTGCTGCACGAGCTGCGCTGCCACATGGCTGTGCCGCAGGCTGCTGACCGCCGCCGCGAGCGGATCGGGTGCGGCCGACACTTGTTTAATCACGAGTTCGGCGCCCACGACGATGACGACAGCGGCGACAACAGTGGTGAGCATGAAGGCGCGCACACTCCTACGCGACTGGCGTCTGCCAGCCATCCGCCTTCTGTGCTGTGACAATGCCGTCCTTCCGTCCGGCCAAGCCCGCACGCAAGACGCGAAGCGAGCAAAGACCGCTGCGGGCCAAGGCAGCGATTCACGTAAGGAGCTGGCTACTCTCCGTAGCGTTCCCGGCCTACCGGGGCACACTGCCCTAAACGAGAGCCAACTCCGTTGGCGCACCACGTTGCCAGAAGTGACGGGGTCGACCAAGCGTTTCCGTTGAAAAAGTTGTGTTGTGGCGCACGCAATTTGCGTCTCGCAGATCACAACTTGGCACTCAGTATCGTAACGATTACACGATGTAACGGCCGGGTAGCTGTGATCACCGGTTGCGGTCTCCGTCGCGCGCGACACGCCGGTACTACCAGTCACTCTCCGGGCAGGCTAGCGTGATAGTAGGAACGCCCAGCCGGGGCGAACCGACGTGAACGCCAGCAAGGGGAACCGCAGTGCCAGCTACCGGAGGGTCGCCCGCTAAGGGCCGTGCACGCTCCTCGTGGCTTTCGACCTGGCAGCTTGGCGACGACGAACCGCATACGTTGCTGAGCAACGCCCGCAGGGCGTTCTTCGTGATGCTTGGCGTGCTCGCGCTGCTCTGGATCATCCAGATCGTGAACTTCGGCGACGGCTACCACCTCACACTGAACTACGGGATCAGGCCGAGGGACGTCGGCAGCCTGCCCTACATACTGACCGCGCCTTTCCTGCACTTCAGCTGGAGTCACATCGAGGGCAACTCGGGCCCGCTGTTCATCTTCGGCTTCCTCGCCGCCTACCGCGGCATAGGCAAGTTTGTCGCGGTGACCGTCATCGTCGTTCTGACCAGCGGATTCGCTGCCTGGATCTTCGAGAGCCCGCACTCGGTCGGCGCGGGCGCCAGCGGCGTAGTGTTCGGTTACTTCGGCTACATCATGGTCCGCGGCCTGTTTGACCGCCGGATCATCGACCTGCTTATCGGCGCGGTGATGGCGCTGTGCTTCGCTTACCAGTTCAGCGTCCTGCTGCCGCACCAGGGCATCGGCTGGCAGGCGCACGTAGGCGGCCTGGTTGGCGGCGTCGCTTCTGGATACCTGCTGCGCGACTGGCGGGCCGCGAGGTCGGCAGCGAAGGTGAGGACGGCGGCAGGTACCTCGCCAGGAACGGTCGTACTCCCGGCGAATAAGAACACGGCCGCGCTGCCGAAGAGGCAGTCGGGCAAGACAGGCAAGCCGTCCACCGTGGATCCGGCTAACCCGCGCGCCGACCTTTACAAGGAACTTGACGACCTGGGGCTTTAGCGACAGCCCCCGGGGGGAAGACCTGCTGTGCCCGAGTCGCCAGCGCTGGCACCAACGCCGGAACCTGACCTGATTCGGCGAACCGACAGGCTGGTGCTTCGGCCGTTCCGGCACGGTGACGAGGCAGCCGTCCTGGCCTATCGGTGCCGGGCGGACGTATGCCGCTACATTCCCGCCGACCCGATGACTGAAGCGAGCGCACCCGCGTTCATCGCCGACCGGATCGCGGCCAGGCAGCTGGAGGCCGACGGTGACCGCATGGTGTTCGCCGTCGAACTCGATGGGCTTGTGATCGGTGACGTGCTCGTGCGCATCGCCCAGGTCGGCGACCGGCAGGCCGAGCTCGGCTGGGTGTTCAACCCCGACTTTCACGGGCACGGCTACGCCACCGAGGCGGCCCGCGAGCTGGTCGAGATGTCGTTCGCCGAGCTTGGCATGCACCGGGTCTGGGCTCAGCTCGACCCGAGGAACACCGCGTCGGCGCGGCTCTGCGAGCGACTCGGCATGCGGCACGAGGCACATCTGCGGCACCACATTTGGATCAAGGGCGAGTGGACGGACGCGGCGATCTACGCGATCTTGGAATCGGAGCGGCGTAGTTAGGTCGACGGCTTGACCGAGCCGCCGCGGGTGAGTGCCAGCGGGTCAACTACCTGGTCGAATAGCTCTTCGCTTACGCCGTTTGCCAGTGCGGCCTGCTTGAGCGAGACGTCGTGGTCGATGGCGTGATGCGCGATCACTGAGGCCAGGTCGTAGCCGATGACTGGAGAGAGCGCGGTCACCATCATGACCGACCGCTCGATGTTCTGCCGCAACCTGGTTTCGTCGAGTTCGGCACCATCGATCATGAACTGGCGGAAATGGTCGCAGGCGTCAGCTATGTTCTGCGCGGAGTGCAGGTAGTGGCTGATCAGCACCGGCCGGAACGCGTTCAGCTCGAAGTTGCCCTCGGCCCCTGCCATGGTCACGGCGACGTCAGCGGCGAAGACATCGATGGCGACCATCAGCATCGCTTCCGCCTGAGTCGGATTGACCTTGCCTGGCATGATCGAAGAGCCGGGCTCGTTCGACGGCAGGTTCAGCTCGTGCAGGCCGGTCCGCGGCCCTGAGCCGAGCCACCGCACATCGTTGGCGATCTTAAAGAGCGTGACGGCGGCTGCCTTGAGCCCGCCGTGCGCGCGCACCAGACGGTCCAAGGTGGCCTGCGCGGTGAACTTGTTGGCGGCGCTCTGATAAGGCGCGCCGGTCATCGCCGCTATCTCGGCGGCTACCTGCTCGGCGAACCCCGGTGGCGCGTTCAGCCCGGTGCCCACCGCCGTGCCGCCCATGGCGAGCATGAGCAGACCGCTGGTGGCGTGCTCGACATCGGCCAGCGCGTCATCGAGCGCGCCGACGAAGCCCGACCACTGCTGGCCAACCGTGAGCGGCGTGGCATCTTGCAGGTGGGTGCGACCGACCTTGACTACGTCGGCCCACTGCCGCGACTTGCGCTCGCAGGCATCGCGCAACCGCCTCAGCGCCGGGATCGTCCGCTCAGTCGCCATCGCATGCGCCGCGATGTGCATCGCCGTCGGGAACGTGTCGTTGCTCGACTGGCTCATGTTCACGTCGTCGTTCGGGTGGATGGGCCGCTGCGAGCCGAGTTCGCCGCCGACGAGCTGGATGCAGCGGTTGGCGATGACCTCGTTCACGTTCATATTGGACTGGGTGCCTGAGCCGGTCTGGAAGACGTAGAGCGGGAACTCCTGGTCAAGCGACCCGCTGATGATCTCGTCGCAGACCCGCTTGATGAGATCGCCTTTCCAGCGGGGCAGGAGGCCAAGCCGGGTGTTCACAACCGCGGCGGCCTTCTTGACATAGCCGTAGGCCAGGCAGACCTCGATCGGCATTCGCTCCCTGCCGATGCTGAAGTGCTCGAGGCTGCGCTGCGTCTGGGCCCCCCAGTAGCGGTTGGCCGGCACTGCCACCTCACCGAGGCTGTCGAACTCGCGCCTGGTTCCTTTGGCCTCGATGCCGACCGGCAGGTCAAGTACCTCGGGCGCTGCGGTGGAGTCTGTCATGACCTCTAGCTTCCCGGCCGACCTGAGTTTACGTGGCCAGTACGCGGGAAGCCGATGTGGGTTTACTCGAAGTCAACGAACAGGAGGAGCGTCATGAGGATTGGCGCGGCACTGGTACTTATCGCAGTGGGCGCGATTCTTCGGTTCGCTCTCACAACAGTGGTAACGCACGGGGTCTACCTGCACACGATCGGCCTGATCCTGATGATCGTCGGGGCGCTTGGCGTGATCTTGTGGCTGTTCGTCTGGGGGCCGTGGTCTCGCAATCGGTCGACGACGACCAGTAGGTACACCACAGTCGACCGCGATGGATACAGCCCGCAGCCAGGGACCTACACGCGCGAAGAGCGCCGGTACGAAGACCATTACCCGAACTAGCTGCCTAGGCGGTGACCGCGAGCCGAGCCTGGCGGCTGATCGGCCGGACCATGGGCGGCACTTCTTCGACGTAGACGCCGGGTGACAGGTAAGTAGGCATCCCGGGCGAATCCTCCCTTCCGGTTCAGATGGTTGTCGGTGTGACTCAAGGGGCAGGCTGACGTAGCCGACCGTCGCTGTGGCAGGCACGTCGATGGCTGGCTGCGCCGCTGAGCTGCCGTCTGATGAGGTCGTGTTCAGTACGTAGCGGCCAGCTGGCACCCCCGCGAAGCTGTATCGGCCGAGCCTGTCGGTGACCGCGACCCGGCCGCCCGGCTGTAGTGTGACCGTCGCCGCCGCAGCCGGGCTTCCGCCCCGCAGCACCGTGTCGGCGATCTGGAATGTCTGGTCGGCAGTCGCTTGGCCAGGTAGAACGGCGTGCTCGTCACGGCCGGAGACAGCCCAATCGATGGCGGTAGCGACGAAGCTTGGCCGCACGGTAGACACGGAAGGCCGACACCAAGACAGCGATGTTTGGCTTCCCTGTCGTGATCAACAAGACCCCCGGCAACGCCTACCTGGCCGGGTCACACCCGGTCGTCAACCTGACCAGCACGTCCCGGGACGATAATCACGGCTGCGGAGCATTCGGCATCTGGTACTACATCAAGCAGCTAGGCAAGCACTGGGTTACCGTCGGCGAGACCTATGTGCCGACGTCACACGCGACCCAGCATTTCACCTACGCCGAAGGCCAGTCCTCGTCACTCGGCTGGGGCATCTCAGCTAGCGCCAAGTACGGCACTTGGTCAGGAAGCGGCACCTACTCGTGGTCAAGCTCGTTCAAAGAGAAGTGGCCCACCTTTGGTGCCCACCGTTCGGTCTGGTACACCACCGCCTTCAAGTGGGCGGAGTACGGTTGCCGACTTCCTGGCCAGGTCAACTTCGCCCTGTATGGGCAGCACCCCAACGGGTATGCCGGAGGGGCAGATACTAGGAAGCCGACATTCATCCCGCCCACCCCAAGGCGGTTTTGCGTGAAGCAGATCAGCGGCAGTACTCCCACGTCAAACAACAGCACGGCCGTAATCTGGACGGCGAAGCTGGCAGTGCAGGCCGTGAAGGACGACGCAGCGCTCGGCTTCGAAGCTTCGGCGCAGACCGGCTTCGACGGCAACGCGCAAATCACCTACACCGTCTCGCGCACTAGGTATCTCTGCGGCTGGAAGGACTTCCCTGGCGGAACGCCCCGACAAACAGTGATCCGGCGTTGAACCTTAAGCCAATCGTCGCTGCGGTCCTGCTGCTATTGCTAGTGGCAGGCTGCGGTGGCGGCAGCATCCCGGTTGATGATCCTTCATCGCCGCTCGGCAGTGGAGGTGACCAGTTCCAGGAGTGTGTTCCTGATCCCTCCGGCGGCACTATGACGAACGGCCTCACGGTGCTGGAAAATCACAGCAAGGGCACCGTGACCGTGGAGCAAGTCAGCTACTACCGTGCTCATAACCTGGCGTTCGTGCAGGCAGTTGTGGTGCCGATCCGGGGTTACGCGATGGGCTTTTCGCTGAGCTGGCCACCAGATAAGGCAACCATAAAGCAGCCAGGCGTGCAGTGGACCAAGCGGGTGCCTCCGAACGGCGCCGAGATCCCTCCTGACTCGTCTAATAACGGTTTCCGCAACCTGGTCATCGCAACGCGGCCCACTGCGCACAAGGGCACGGCCGCCGGGGTTGAAATCCGCTACCGCGAAGACGGGCAGCAATACATATTGCGAACGCACACCAGATTCGTATTCGTCGTCGCCCATACAGCCTACAAATGCTAACGCCCAACCTTGAGGGGGCTAGTACGGCAGCCGCCAATGTGCTGCTGACCTGCGGCGCTGGGTGGCGTGTCCTGCTTTGATATGGGCAGCCGCCTCATGATCATGTTTGTGTGAAGAAACTAGAGTCTGAGGCGGCTGCTGCCGTCAGGATAGGCGCGACCATGGCGCGGCGGCAGCGCGATGCACTGCTTGGCGTGCTGAGGCCGTGTTTCGCGCGGACGAGCCCGTGGCTGCAGGCGGGGAAGTATCTCGCCGCGGTGATGAGTGAGCTGCCGAAACGGAACGGGTGGACCGTCGCCAGGCATGCCGGGGACCGGTCGCCGGACCGGATGCAGCGGCTGCTGAACCGGGCGGCGTGGGACGCTCCGGCGGCGATGGGGGTGGTGCGCCGGTTCGCGGTGGCGGGCCTGGACGGGGCCGCCGGGCGGGGCGGGCGGCGGCGGGGCCTGGCGATCGGGGCGCTGGATGAGACGGGACAGGAAAAGCAGGGTGAGCTCACGGCCGGGGTGAAGAGGCAGCACCTGGGGTGCGCCGGGCGGGTGGCCAACGGGATCAGCACGGTGCACTTGTCGTATGTGCGGGAGCGGACTGGCCATGCGCTGATCGGGTTCCGCCAGTGGATCCCCGCCGCGCATATTGACGATCCGGTGAAGTCGCTGCTGATGGGCCTGCCCCCGGACCTGGCCTTCCGGACCAAGGGACAGCTGGCCATCGACATCTGCGCCGAGGCGCTCGACGGCGGCGTCGCGGTGGACTTCTTCTGCGGCGATGAGGTCTACGGGAACTGCACGCAGCTGCGGGAGTTCTTCGGGGCACGCGGCCAGGGATATGTGCTGCGGGTCCCGTCCAGCTTCCGCTTCACCCTGGCCAGCGGCGTCAGGCTCACCTGCGCCGGAGCAGTCCGCAAGCTGCTCAAGGACGGCCGCCGCTGGGAGACCCGCTCTGCCGGGAAGGGATCCAAGGGCGACCGCTGGTATGCCCGGGCGCTGATCGGCACCGCCTCGCCCGGGCACTGCCTGCTCATCCGCCGCCATCTCAAGGCCGGTGAGCTGGCCTTTCACTACTGCTACGTGCCGGCCGGGCAGCAGCTGAGCATGACCCGGCTGATCCGCGCCGCCGGGCTGCGCTGGCCAGTGGAAGAAGGATCCGAGTTCGCCAGGGACCACTTCGGCCTGGACCAGTCCCAGGTCCGCCTCTGCACCGCGATCACCCGCTGCACCGTGCTGGTCATGGCCGCCCTCGCCATCTGCGCCATCACCGCCGCCACTCTCCGGGACCGTACCGACAGCCAGGCGCCGCCACCGGTCCGGCCCGGCCAGCCACCCCCAGCCGGCCCCGGCATGATCCCGCTGACCGTGCCTGCCATCAAACGGCTCCTCGCCGCCATGACAACCCGGGACCATCCGTCCGGGCACGCCGAGCACTGGGAATGCTGGACCCGCCGCCACCAGGCCCGGTCACGCTGGTTCCACCAGCGCACCCGCCTCGAACGAGACCAGGAAATCACGTTGAATCCCCTGGTCATCTAGCCATTGGCGGCTGCCGTACTAGCCAGTCGCTATGACGTTGAGTTTTCCGTCAACGTAGCGCTTTCCGCGTATAGAACCGAACGCATCCCTGCTGCTGAGCGCTCTTGTCTGGGTACACCCCACGAGGGACAGCTGGAGGCGGTAGCGCAGACCGACGCCGGGCCCGACCACGCCAGCGGGATGCCCGCCATGCGCGGATCCCGATGACACGCTGACCCGCCGCCGACTAGGCATGGTGACTCGCGTGGGGCAGAAGGGGCTGCTGATGGGATGGGGTCTTGGACCGCGGCGAACAGCTTGCTTGCTCGGCTGGGCGGTAGCCGGCGTGGTCGGCGCGCCGCCGGCACTGGCTTCGCACTCGCCCGGACGGGCCGGGACTCCTTCCTGGACCGTCTATCACGATGATCCGGCGGGCAGCGGAGTCGCGGCCGGGGTGGGTTCGGTGGACACGGCAGCCAGGGCGTGGACGTCACCGACGCTTGACGGGCAACTGTACGGCGAGCCACTGGTACTCGGTGACCTGGTATACGTGGCGACCGAGAACGACACCGTTTACGCTCTGGCCGCGGCGACCGGCGCCATAACCTGGTCGGCGCGGCTTGGTACCCCGGTGCCGTCCGGACGGCTGCCATGCGGGAACATCACGCCGACCGTAGGCATAAGCGGCACGCCAGTCATCGATCGAACCCGCCATGAGATCTTCGTCGTGGCCGATGAGATGAAGAACGGCAGGCCCGCCCACGTGCTGACCGGGCTGAATAGCACGTCTGGCCAGGTTGAGCTGTCGCAGGACGTGGACCCGCCCGGCCAGGCGCCAGCCGACATACTCCAGCGCACCGGGCTGACCCTGGACGATGGGCGCGTGTACTTCGGCTTCGGCGGGAACGCCGAGGACTGCGGGAAATACCGGGGCCGGCTCGTGTCGGTACGTGAATCGGGCGGCGCACCGCGCTTCTTCACCGTCGATGCGCGGCCCGGCCAAAGCCAGGGAGCGATCTGGATGGGCGGAGCCGCGCCCGCGGTCGACAGCCGCGGTGACCTGTGGGTGGCCACGGGCAACGGATCGGTGTCCAAGTACCGGCACCCCTACGACGACAGCGACGGGATACTCGAGATCTCCCCGTCCTTGCGGTTGCTGCAGTTTTTCGCACCCGCCAGCTGGCCGGTCGATAACTCTGATGATCTGGACATGACCACCGAGCCGATACTGCTGCCCGACGGGCAGGTCATCGCGGCCGGCAAGAGCCAGGTCGTGTACCTGCTTGATGGCAGGCACCTGGGCGGCATCGGTAAGCAGCAGGCCGAACTCTTCCCGGCCTGCGGCAGCAACATCGACGGCGGCAGCTCAGAAACCGGGATGATCGTGTACCTGCCGTGCCTCAGCGGCATCATCGCCGTAAAGGCCACCAGCTCTCCACCGGCGCTGCACATGCTGTGGAGTTCCGGGGTGGGCCGCGGACCGCCGATCGTGGCCGGTGGCCTGGTCTGGACGATCGGGCAGAACGGCAAGCTGTACGGTCTCGATCCGGCCACAGGAAAGATACGGCGGCAGGCAGCCATCGGCGCGCCAGCCAACCACTTCCCGACGCCCGGCATCGGCGCCGGCCTCATGCTCGCTCCCAGCGCCGAGCACGTGATCGCCTTCCGCACATACGCCGGCGCCGGGACCACAAGCTCAGCGGCGGAGGGCAGCCGCCCGCCTGGACCAGCACCCGGCTGGCGCACAATCGCCGAGGTCGTCATCGCATGCCTGGTCGCCGTCGGCGCATCCGGCTGGTTCATCTGGCTCATCCGCAGGCGTTGACGGCCTTGAAGTACGGTGTTATTACGTAACTGGAAACTTTCTTATGAATTTTGCGGTGAGCCGCTCGGGCAACACCCGCCGGAGGAGCACATGCGTGGACCAGCCGCATTCCGGGTGTCCAGGGCGATCGCCGCAGCGGCAATGGCTCTCGCTACGCTGCCGGCTTGGCCGCTGAGCGCTTCGGCGGCAACCCAGATCCAGGTGTACGGAACCTGGCTGTGCGGCACCGACGAGTGCACCTGGGCAAGCCCGCCGAACATGACGACGTTCGACGCCGACAACCACTGGCTGATCGACCGGGGTGACGGGACTCCGTCGGTGAACCTGGTAGTGCTGGCGTTCGTCGACCCGCTGAAACTCCTCGACCAGACCACCGACTCCGGCGACGTCAACGGTGTGCCGGCCGGTATGACCGCGGCCGTGGTGAATTACTTCACCAGCCACGGCATCCGGGTGATGCTGTCCATCGGCGGCGCGACCTACACCGCCGACTGGGACACAGCCCTGTCCCAGAACCCTTCCCAGCTCGGCCTCACCGCCGCCGCCGTCGCCAAGCAGCTCGGGGTCGGCATCGAGATCGACTACGAGAACAACACGAACCCGAATCTGGCCGGCCTGCAGGCGTTCATCACGGCCTACCGGTCCCAGGAACCGTACGACGCCACCGGCTCGAATCCATCGGCCCGGCTTACCATCGACCTGGCCGCTGGGGATCAGTACCTCACCGCGCTTGACCGGTACGCCACCCAGAACTGGCTGACGACAAGCAACCCGGTACTCGACTACGCCAACGCGATGGTGGCGAACAAGCAGCTGGCCGCCAGCAAGCAGGAAGAACAGTGGCAGGAGCATGTCAGCGGCGAGCCGCAGTACGCCCCGCCGGTCCCGCCGCTCGCGCCAGCGAAGTTCACCGGAAGCGTCTACATAGCGGGGACATCGCAGATCACCCCGGAATGTGACAACTTCTCCGCGTCGCTGGAAAGCGCCACCGGCTCCTTCGTGACCAACGTCTCGCCCAGCGGCGCCGGAGCCACGCCGGGGATGCTCGGCTACATGTTCTGGGCTGCCGGTCAGCCCTCGGTCCACGGGACGACGACGTTCCCGCCCAACACATGCCAGGGCGGCGTCGGCACCGGATCAAGCACGTACTCGATACCAATCCCCATGCCAGCGCTCCGACAGAGCTGATCAGCTCCTGAGCAGCCGCGGAAGCAGAGATCATCATCATCGCGGCCCGCTATCGCTACTGACGCATATTCGCAGCAAATACCAACCTCCACGTCGGCGCAGGCTGAGCCAGGCGGAGACCGCCAGGGCTAGCACGGCGAGCGCTAGTAGCTCGGGATAGCCCGCGAATCCTGCGTACCTGAAGGTGAGCTGATGGACTCCGGCCGGAACCGCGACACCGACCAGGGCAGGGGAAATCATCTGGGTCGCCACGCCGCGGCCGTCTACGGTGACGGACCATCCTGGGTCAAAGGAAGCGGACAGCACGACCACCGCACGGCGGCGCAGGTGCACGGTCGCGCTCGCGGTGCCATCGGCCAGGTCTGCCCTGGCGGTAATGACGGTCCCGGCGAGCCCG
>DATNEK010000017.1:0-6309 GCA_035553055.1 Streptosporangiaceae bacterium
GCACCGGCTAAGAGCCCGCCTGACCTGTAACGGCAGCGACACCGAGTCATCCAGTCACCCCAGTCAACCTGCCGCTCGCAAGTCCGCACGCGACTCCAGTGTTCGCTGCGTATGCCGAGGACCATCGCCAAGGGCCGCTATTTCCGACGGCTTACCAGCAAACGAGCTTCGGCTACCAGCCCATGCCCGAAGGGAAATGCCCGATCCGACCGGAACCCCGAGCAGGTCTACATCCGCCGCTAGCTTGCGCCCGATGCCCTTTGCCACCGAACAGCAGCGCTGGCGGCAGGCCAGCTACCAGCCATCGGAGCGACATCCACGGGTGATGACCGCGAGCCGCCGGTCGCCAATCAGGCGCCCAGAGTGCGTGCGTTTCGCCTGCGCTGTCACGGACAGATGATCCGGATGCGGGAACTGGTACAACCGCGCGTGCTTCGCGAGTACGCGCTCATAGCGGACGGCGAGCGCGGCGCGCTCATCGGGCCGGACGGCACGCTGAGCTGGATGTGCGCGCCGCGATGGGAGAGCGCCGCCGTATTCGCCCAGATTCTCGGCGGTGCGGGCAGATACAGCGTGATGCCCGCCGACTCGTGGCACGCCTGGGGCGGTTACTACGAAGGCGGCAGCCTGATCTGGCGCAGCCGGTGGACCGGAGATTCGAAGACCGAGTGCCGCGAGGCACTCGCGATGCCGGCCGAACCGCACCGCTGCGTGGTCCTACGGCGCATCGAGGCAGTCGATGGCCCGGCCAAGCTCGATGTCCTGCTCGACGTCAGGGCAGACTTCGGACGCCAGAGGATGCGCGACGTGCGACGGACCGGCGGCCACTGGATCGGTCGCAGCGGCAAGATCAATTTCCGCTGGTCAGGCGCCGCGAGGGCGCGCCGACAAGAGGGCAGAGCGCTCACGCTGACCGTGAAGCTGGCCGCCGGCGAACACCATGACCTGGTACTCGAACTCTCCGACCGGTCGCTACCCGACCGCGCGCCCGACCCGGACGCCGCCTGGCAAGCCACCCAGGACGCATGGATGTCCGTTGTCCCCGACTGCTCCGGACTGGTCGCAGGTCGCGACGTCAGCCACGCCTACGCTGTGCTGCGCGGGCTGACATCAGAAAGCGGCGCGACGGTGGCTGCCGCGACGACGTCGCTGCCCGAGCGGCTTGAAGGCGGGCGTAACTACGACTACCGGTACGCCTGGATACGCGACCAGTGCTACAGCGGGATCGCGGTCGCGGCTCACGGCCCGCACCCGCTTCTCGAGGGCACGGTCCGCTTCCTCACCGAGCGGGTGCTGGCCGATGGCCCTGACCTTGAGCCCGCCTACACCGTCACCGGCCAGCGCATCCCAGCCGAGCGGAAACTGCGGCTGCGCGGGTATCCAGGCGGCACCGCCGTGGCCGGCAACAGGGTGCGCAGTCAGTTCCAGCTCGACAGCCTCCGGGAGATACTCCAGGTCATGGCTGCGGCGGAGCGCCACGGCCTGCTGACCGCCGAAAACTGGCAGGCGGTTGAGTTGGCCGCCACGACGATCGGCAACCGCTGGCACGAGGCAGATGCGGGGATATGGGAACTTGATGGCGAGCGCTGGACGCACTCCAGGCTGGCATGCGTCGCCGGGCTCCGATCAATCGCGAGAGCCGCCCACGGAACCGAGGTCGGTACGGGACGCCGGCGGGCCGCTGACTGGAGCGCGCTCGCCGACAAAGTCATGGCGGGCCTGCGCGACTGCGTGCACGCCAGCGGGCGCTGGCAGCGTTCACCGGGCGACGGCAGAGTCGATGCGTCGCTGCTGCTTCCCATGATCCGCGGTGCGGTGGCTGCCGACGATCCGCGCAGCCGCGCCACGCTGCGCGCGGTCAGCGAAGAGCTCGCCGACGACGAGTTTCTCTATAGGTTCCGCCACGACGCGCGACCGCTTCACAAGGCAGAAGGCGCGTTCCTGCTATCCGGGTTTTGGATGTCGCAGGCTCTGCACCAGTGCGGTGACCGACTAGCCGCGGCCCATTGGTTCGAGCGGAACCGGGCGGCATGCGGACCAGCGGGCCTCTATACCGAGGAATACGACGTACACCAGCGCCAGATGCGCGGCAACCTGCCGCAGGCCTTTGTGCACGCGGCGTTGCTGGAAAGCGCCGTCGCACTCAGCGGCGGATAGGCGTGATCGTGCCCGTGTTCGAGCGCTGACGGGGAATCCTGCTCTGGGCGCCGGTCAGAACTACCGCAATTCCCGAAAAAGCTGCGGCTGTCAGCCAAGCTGCCGAATAGGGCGATAGCCTCAGGTCGCGTGGAGATCAGCCAGCGCGATGACGGCGCCGCAGCGGACGACGACCCGCCAGTAACGCGCGCGGCGCGGCTGTGGGCGGCGGCGGAGTCCAGGAGCATTCCGCTGCGGACGATCTTGGCCACCGTGGCGATCGTTGCCGCCGCCTACCTTGTCGGCAAGCTCATTTACCGGCTGCGCGAGGTGCTGCTGCTGATGCTGGTGGCTGGCTTCGTCGCGATCATCTTGAACCCGGCGGTCGTGGCACTGCAGCGGTGGAAGATACCGCGCCGGGGCTGGGCGGTCGCGGTGGTGACGCTGTGGGGCCTGCTGGTCTTTATCGGACTCGCCGTGGCGTTCGGCTATCCGCTGGCGAACGGATTCGCTCACCTGGCGCACACCCTTCCGTCGTACGTCGATCAGGCCGAACGCGGCAAGGGCCCGGTCGGTCACCTGGTACGCAAGTACCACGTGGCTGCCTGGGTGCAGCACAATGTGCCCAAGCTGCTCACCGTCGGCCGCGGGCTGGCGAAGCCAGCGCTGACGCTCGGCAAGGGCGCATTCTCGTTGCTGCTTTCGCTGGCGACCATTTTCGTGCTTGTGCTGCTCTTGCTGCTTGAAGGGCCAAAGCTGCGGTCGGGAATGCTCGGAGCGATGCCGCCGAGCCGGGCCGAGCGTTTTACCCGCGTGGCGCACGAGGTCAACAGATCGGTCACCGGATACATGCTCGGTAACTGCCTGACGTCCCTGATCGCCGGGATCGTGGTGCTGGTCACGCTGCTGTCGCTCGGGGTACCTTTCCCGTTCCTTTGGGCGCTCTGGGTGGCTCTCGTCGACTTCCTGCCCATGATCGGCGGCGCGCTGGCGGGAGTCCCGACCGTGCTCTTCGCCGCTGGGCATTCGCTCACCGCCGGGCTGATCACGCTCGTCGTCTTCCTGGCGTACACGCAGATCGAGAACCACGTGCTCAACCCCGTCGTGATGAGCCGGACGGTCCGGGTCAACCCGCTGCTCGTGCTCGTGTCAATCCTCGTCGGCGCCTCTATCGGCAGCTGGATCGGCGGGATCTTCGGCGGCTTCGTCGCCGCGCTGCTCGCCATTCCGACCGCGGGGGCGATCCAGGTAGTGGTCCGCGAGATCTGGCAGGCGACGGCGCCTACGGGCGAAGGCGCGGCTTACTGATCTGCTGCGGGAGATGATCAAGGGGTTTGCGCACGGAAGTGATAGTCGAGGCCACGGTGAGCCCTGCGGGGCGGTTGTCATCGGCGGTATGGGTTGCGGGGGCGCTCGCGGGCCGGGCAGACGAGCAAGTGGTGCCGGTTGAGGTGTCGGAGGTGTGGTCAGCGCTTGATCTGCCGGCTGCGGTTGCGTCAGATCGTCTGGCTGATGCCGGCCGCAGGCTTGGCCGGGTGTTGTTCGGCGACGATGCCGGCGTCGTGGTCGCCGGATTGATAGACGGCCTGCGTCCTGACGATGAGGTCGAGGTGGTGCTGAGGGCGGCCGGTGAGGCCGTGGTGTTGCCGGTCGAACTGACTCGGCTCATGATGGAAGCCGGGACCGAAGTCGGGCCGCTAGGCCTGCTGCCTGGCGTATCGGTATCTCGCACTCTGGCTGATCCCGATTCGATACCGGGGTCGGCGCCGCCCGTCCGGGCCGCGTCTGTCCCTGTGGCCCTGGGAGGGCCAGTCAAGATCCTTGCGGCGGTCGCTGCCCCCGACGAGACCAAGACCCTGAGCGTGCCGCTGGATTCCGAGGCGGAGATGCAGTCGGTTCTTAGCGCTGTCACCCCGGTCGCCGGTGGCAGCGGGGTGGAAGTCAACATCTTGGAGGTGGCCTCGCTTGACCAGCTTCGCACGGCGCTGGGGCGCGATGCGTATCACGTCTTGCACCTGTCGGCGCATGGGTCCCAAGACGTAATAGAACTCGAAGATGAGGATGGCAGCCCGCAGCTCGTGACAGCGCGGGAGCTCGTCGGAGTACTGCGGCACGGTGGCCGGCCGGTTCCGCTGATCGTGCTGTCGTCCTGCGCGGGCGCCGCCGGGGCGCAGGCGATGGCTGCCGGATTGGTGCGGCAGGGTGCGGACCGCGTAATCGCGATGCTCGCTCCGGTCACGGACAGCTACGCCACCATGCTTGCCGGTCAGCTGTACGCCAGCCTGGCCGCGCATCCGGACCAGCCGGCGGGGAAGGCCCTGGCTCAGGCGCGGTACCAGGTTGAGCGTATCCGCGGCCTGACCGCCGCTGCCCGGCCGGTCATGCCGGAGTTCGGTCTGGTCACCTTGCTTACCGCGCGGGGTGACGGGCCATTGACCGATTCCTCTGCACCAGTTCAACCGCTGACCGCGCCTGTCGTGACGCCGTCGGGCAGGTCCGCGCTAGACCTGCCGATCGGGTCGTTGATCGGCCGCCGCCAGCAGGTAAGAAAGGTGATGGGTGCGCTGCGCCGCACCCCGGCCGCGGTAGCCCAGCACGGACACGCGCGCGGCGTGCAGCTGACCGGTATCGGCGGGATCGGCAAAACCGCAGTGGCCGGGCGAGCCATCACGAGGCTGAGGGCCGAGGGGTGGCTGGCCGCCATCCATGAGGGACGGTGGAACCCCGCCGCGTTGATCACAGCCGCCGCCGAGGCTGTCAGCGAGGTCCAGCCGGCCGGGGACACCGCGGATCTCAAGGACATTGCCGACGCCAAGGTGCTCAGCGACATTGCCCGGCGGCTCAACGACACCGACACCGACGACGTGGCCGGGCTCAACCTCATCACTGAGCTGCTGGCCGGGCACCGGTTCATCGTGGTCTTCGACGATTTCGAACAGAACCTCACTCCCAGCGGAGATGGCTTCATCGATCCGGCGTTCGCTGACGTCTTCGCCACTTTTACTGCGGCGGCCAGGAAAGGCGGCTTGCTAATCACGTCTCGCTATCCCCTCCCGGGCGAGCGCGCGAACCTGATCCGGGTCCCGATTCCGCCGCTATCACGGGCGGAACTCGGCCGGATGCTGCTACGCATGCCGGCGTTGCGTGACCTGGATCCGGAAGCAGGGCGGCTGATCGCACGGCTCATAGGCGGGTACCCACGGCTGATCGAACTGACCGACGCGCTACTTCGGAACGGCCACGCGAACGTCAGCCACGTCCACGCCAAACTCCGCGCTCTCGCTAAGCAAACCGGCGTCGGCATCGAGCCGGGCTTGACCCTCGGCGAGGCCGTCAACCAGGCCGTAATCCTCGGCAGCGCCGACATCCTGCTCAGCGAACTTACCGCCACCCTCACCAAGGGACAGGCCACCATCCTGGCTCAGGTCGCCGTATCGCCAGAGCCTGTCACTGTGGGCGACCTTCGTCATGCCCTTACCGCCGCCGTCGCCGGTCCTGGCCACGGCGACCGGGAGGACGAAAGGCGACCGGATATGGCCAGCGCGGCCGACCTGGATGCCGACGTACGACGGCTAGCCGATCTGACGCTGCTCACCGGCGGCCCAAGCATTGGCATGTCCTCATGGACCGCCGATCTCGTAACCCGGAACCTTGACCCGCAGGAACTGACGGCACGGCACGCCCAGGCTCTGGTCATGCGGCGTGACCGCGTTCAGGAAGGACGCGGCGGTTATGAAGACCTCGTCGCCATTGCCCGCCACGGTGCCGCGCTCGGCGCTTATGCCGATGTCGCCGATTTCGTCACCCAGGCCGTTCAGATCATGCCTGGCACCCTGGCCAGACTCGCTTACCTGGCCGATGTCCAGCCGCTGATCCCTCAGTCGCAGCCCGCCTGGCTCAATGTCGCCGACATGCAAGTCCTAGCGCTGATGGAGTCCGGCGACCTGACTGGGGCCACGCTCAAAGCCCGCGCCTTCCACCAGCAACTTCAAGAACTTTCCGCCGCCAATCCATCGGATACCTCGTGTCAGCAGGGCCTGGCAGTGAGCTTCACCAGACTCGGCGACCTGGCGGAAGCGGGCGGCGACGTGGCCACCGCACGTTCTCATCATCAGGACGCCCTGGACATCAGTGCCCGCCTCGCCGGCCTGGCCCCATCGGACGCCGGGCGGC
>DATNEK010000018.1:0-10719 GCA_035553055.1 Streptosporangiaceae bacterium
GGCTCTGACAAGGGCAAAGATGGCTTCTACACGATGAACGACTCGTGGTTCGACGAGTACGTCTTCGAGATCGCCGCCAGGCGGGACGCGCTGCCAGGGACGCTGCGCCAGGCACTGGACACCGAGCCAATCGTGCTTCCCGCGTGGGATCCGATGGGCGCCCTAGCCCGCGGTTAGCCAGCTGCTGACCGCATAGCCCGAACGGGTCATTTGCACGTGTTTGGCGGGCGGTGACTGGTTCGCCACCGCCCGCAGCCTCCTAGTCACTTCGAGCTATTCAAGCCTCTTTAAGCGATTAGTCGGTTTATGGACCTGTAACGTGATTCGCGCGTTCTGGCAGGACAAGCCGGATAACGCGACATGACAGGCCTGGCGAGAGGCGAGTTCTGGCTGCGTACCTGGGCGCGGATCGGTGTAAGGCAGGTTCTTGAGCCCAGCAGGCGCACACGCCAGGAAACGTAAGCTCCATCAGATCGGGCGGCACGCCGCCCCAACACGGCGGGCGAAGGCGGCCAGAATGGCCCGCCGGGTCGCCCCGCTTGTCGCGCTGGCCGGCGCTCTCGCGGTAGCGCCGCACGTGTACCACGTGGCCACCTCGCCCACGTCGGTGGCCAGCGACCTAGCCACGCCAAATCGAGGCCTCCCCGGTCAGGCAGCCGTCGGCGGAAACGGTCACAACGCCGCACTCCGCAGCCACGGTGCGGATGCGGCGCCGGCCAGGCGCGGCAAGGCGCGCCCCACCCGCAAGCACGGCAGTGAGCCCTCGCCGCCCGCGAGCCAGCCGGCCGCTCAGAGTGCGCCGAGCGCCGCCGCTCCGACGAGCGCGCCCAGCCGCCGGGCCGCGTCGTCAAGCCCGCGATCGTCGTCGCGTAAAGGCAACCAGGTGACGTTGACCTGCTCGGGCTCGGGCGGCCTGCTGCCGCAGAACTATGAGGCCATCGTCAGGTTCCTCATGTCGCACGGGTACACCGGCCTCGCCGCGGCCGGCATCGCGGGGAACATCTACCGCGAATCCACCGGCAACCCGGAGTCCGTCGGCACCGGCGGCGGCGGACTGATCGGCTGGACGCCGCTGCCGTCAGGTTTCGTCACCGGAAACCCGACGGCAGACCTGCGGACCCAGCTCAGCGCGTTGCTGACCTACAACCAGCAGTGGTCGCAGTACATACCCGCGCTCAACGCCGCCACCAGCGCTACCCAGGCCGCCGACATCTATATGAATGACTTCGAGCGTCCCGGCGTCCCCGCGGCGTCAGAAAGGGAAGGCGCGGCCGTCGCCGTAGCCGCCGCCTGCCACCTGTAGCAGCGACGGGCCTGCTGCGTCGTCCCCGACGTGTCGGGGTGGCGGGGTGGCGGGCGGATCAGCCGGCACGGCAGGATTCGGTTCTATGGCCGAGACGATCAGCTCTGCCGCCAATCCGCTCGTCAAGCGGATCAGGCTGCTCGCTAACCGCAAGCACCGCCGCGAGCAGGGCGCGTTCGTCGTCGAAGGTATCCAGCCTGTCTGGCGGGCCGTGACGGCCGGCTGGCAGATCGAGGCGCTGCTGGTCGGCCCCGATCTTCGCCCGGACTCGGCTGCCGCGGCGATGGTCGACGAGCAGGAGGCGCGTGGCGTCCGGGTCGCACGGCTGAGCCATGAGCTGTTCCTGCGACTTTCGAGCCGGGAAGGGCAGGCCGGGCTCGCGGCGATCGTGCGGTCGAGGCAGCCGACCCTGGCCGACCTGAGCCCGGGTCATGACTCGGTGTTCGTCGCGCTGCACCGGATCGGCAATCCCGGCAACCTCGGAACGATCATCAGGACGGCCGACGCGGTCGGCAGCGCGGGAGTGATCCTGATCGGCGACACCACCGACCCCTACGCTCCAGTCGCGGTCAAGGCGAGCATGGGCTCGCTCTTCGCGACCAGCGTGGTCCACGTCCCATCCCCAGAACCGTTCCTGACCTGGGCAGCCGAGCACGGCGTCGAGATATTGGCCGCCTCGGGTCAGGCTGACGTCGCGCACTGGAGCACGAGCTACCGCCCGCCGCTCGCCGTGCTGCTCGGCAGCGAAGGCGAAGGCCTGCCGGCCGACCTGCTGGCAAGCGCCGGCCGGCGGGTCAGGATCCCGATGACCGGGACGGCCGAGTCGCTTAATGTCGCCGCGGCCGCGGCGGTTCTTCTTTACGAAGTCATGCGCCATAAACTCGGCCCAGACGTCAGGAGGCAACCGTGAGCACCCTGGGCCAGGGACAACTCGCGGCCGACGGCGTTCTCGTGACTTACAAGAGCCAACCAGGGCGCTGGGTGCTGTTCGCCACGGTGCTTGGCTCGGCTATGGCTTCCATCGACGCCACCGTGGTCGGTATCGCACTGCCAGCCATCGGCAAGGATTTTCATGCCAACCTCGCCGTCCTGCAGTGGGTGGTGACCGCGTACGCGCTGACGCTGGCCGGCCTGCTCCTGTTCGCCGGCGCGCTCGGTGACCGCTACGGCCGCAAGCTGGTGTTCGTCATCGGCGTGATCTGGTTCGCGCTGGCTTCGCTGTTGTGCGGGATCGCGCTCAACTCGGCGATGCTGATCGCCGCGCGGGCGCTGCAGGGTGTAGGCGCCGCCTTGCTGACGCCAGGGAGCCTGGCGATCATCGAGGCCTCGTTCGTGCCAAGCGATCGGGGCAAGGCGATCGGCGCCTGGTCGGGCTTCGCCGGCGTGGGAAGCGCGATCGGCCCGTTCATCGGCGGCTGGCTGATCCAGGCGGTGTCCTGGCGGCTGATCTTCGCGATCAACGTGCCGATCGCCGCGGTCGTGATCGCGGTGTCGCTGAGGCACGTGCCTGAGTCACGCGACACCCGCGCGACCGGGCGGGTCGATATCGCTGGCGGCACGCTCGTCACGATCGGCCTGATCGGGCTTACCTACGGCCTGATCGAAGGGCCGATCAGGGGGTGGACCAACCCGCTCCCGCTGACCGCGCTGATCGGCGGCGTTGCGGTGCTGGCCGTGTTCATCTGGTGGGAACGTCGCGCGAAAGCACCAGTCCTGCCGCTCAGCCTGTTCAGATCGGCCCAGTTCAGCGCCGCCAACGTGGCGACGTTCGTCGTCTACGCCGCGCTTAGCGGCGCGCTGTTCTTGCTGCCAATCCAGCTTCAGCAAGTCTCCGGCTACACCGCGCTCGAAGCTGGCATCTCGCTGCTGCCTGTCACCGCGATCATGCTGGCGCTCTCGGCCAGGTCCGGCGATCTGGCCGCCAGGATCGGTCCGCGGCTGCAGATGACGATCGGCCCGCTGGTGCTCGCCGCCGGTCTGGCGCTGTTCGCCAGGATCGGCCACTCAGGCAGCTATCTCACCGACGTGCTGCCTGCCGTGGTGGTGTTCGGGTTCGGCCTGGCGATCAACGTGGCGCCGCTGACCTCGACCGTGCTGGCGGCCGTCTCGGCCGAGCACGCGGGGGCCGCCTCTGCGATCAACAACGACGTCGCCAGGGCCGCGGGCCTTATCGCCGTGGCCGTGCTCCCCGCCGCGGCGGGCTTGTCCGGCGCGTCCTACCTGCACCCCGAGGCATTCTCGGCCGGCTTCCACACCGCCTCGTTCATGTCAGCGGGGATTTGCGTGATCGGTGCCGTGATCGCCGGCCTCACCATTCGCAACCCGGTCGCGGCGCAAGTCACTGGCATGCCACCAGCGCGGCACTGCGGCTTGGACAGTCCGCCGGCCGGCGTTTCGGTACATTAGCTGCACCGTCTATGAAAGGCCGGGACGTGACCTTAAGCGTCAGCGTGGGCATTGACTCAGAGATCGGCCCACTGCGCGAGGTGATCCTGCACAGGCCGGGTCGCGAACTCGACCGGCTGACCCCGAGCAACGCCGCCGAATTGCTGTTCGACGACGTGCTCTGGGGCAGCAAGGCCAGGCTGCAGCACGACGTATTTTCCGAGATGCTGCGTGAGCACGACGTGACCGTTCACCTCTTCGCCGACCTGCTCGCTGGGGCCATCGAGGCACCGGGTGGCCGGGAGTTCGTCACCGAGCGCATCTGCACGCCGGCCCGGTTCGGCCCCCGCATGGCTGGCGAGCTGGCCAGGCTATTCGCCGACACCGACCCGGTGACGCTCGCTGACTACCTGATCGGCGGCCTCACCAAGACAGAACTTGCCACCCCCGGCCGGCCAGGCCTGACCTGGGCGACGCTGGCAGACGACGACTTCTTGCTGACCCCGTTGCCCAACACGATGTTCCAGCGCGACAACGCCGCCTGGGTCGGCTCTGGCCTTTCCATCAACCCGATGGCCAAGCCAGCCAGGCTCAGGGAGTCGATCAACACCAGGGCGGTGTACCGGTATCACCCGCTGCTACGTGACGGCGACTACTACGTCTACTACGGCGACGACGACCTTGAGCACTCCCCGGCCACGCTCGAAGGCGGCGACATCGCGGTGGTCGCGCCAGGCGTCGTGCTCGCGGGGATGGGTGAACGTACCTCGCCTATGGGTGTCGAGATCCTGGCCAGCCGCCTGTTCGAGACCGGGCAGGCTCACCTCGTCATCGCGATTGAGCTGCCCAAAGCCAGGTCGCAGATGCACCTGGACACAGTGCTGACCATGATCGACACGGGAACCTTCGTCGCCTATCCCTACCTTGACTGGGACCACGTGCGATGGTGGCAGCTCACCGCGCGGGAAGACGCCGCTGGCGGGCTCGACGCGGTGCCGCAAGCCGGCCTTGACAAGGCGCTTGAGCTGGCCATAGGAGCAGGCGGCGTCCGTATCCTTATGGCAGACGATGACGCCAGGTCCGCCGAGCGTGAGCAGTGGGACGACGCGGACAACTTCCTCGCGATCGCACCCGGCCTCGTGGTCGGGTATGACCGCAACGTGGTGACGAACGGCATGCTCACCCGCCACGGCATCGACGTGATCACCATCGACGGCAGCGAACTTGGTCGCGGTCGCGGCGGTTCGCGCTGCCTGTGCTGCCCACTGCGCCGGGATCCGGTTCCGGCACCGACAGGAAGGCCGGAGTCATGACCTCGCCCCGCCACCCGGGTTCGCTGCTCGCCGATACCGAAATGACCAAGCAGCGCTTTATGGACCTGATCTCGCTGGCCTCGGCGCTGAAGCGGGACAAGCAGAACGGCGCCGAGAGCCCGAGGCTGACTGGCCGCAGCATCGCCCTGCTTTTCGAGAAGAACTCGACCCGTACTCGGTGCGCGTTCGAAGTAGCCGCTTACGATCAGGGCGCGCACGTCACCTACCTGGGCCCGACCGGCTCTCACGTAGGCGCGGAAGAGTCCATCGCGGACACGGCGCGCGTACTGGGCGGTATGTACCACGGAGTTGCTTTCCGCGGTTTTGATCAGAGCACAGTCACCGAACTGGCGGATCACGCTGGCGTGCCGGTGTGGAACGCGCTGAGCGATCAATGGCACCCAACCCAGAGCCTGGCCGACATTCTCACGATGATCGAGCACCACGACGGCAGGCTTGAGGACATCGCGTACTGCTTCGCTGGCGACGGCAGGAACAACGTCGCCAGGTCGCTGCTGGTCGCCGGTGCCGTGCTCGGAATGGACGTCCGCATCGCCGCGCCAGCGAGCCTGCAGCCGCCCGCCGATGTGGTGGCCGCGGCGCGGGAGGCGGCGGCGGTCAGCGGTGCCCGGGTGCTGGTAACCGACGAAGCGTCCGCGGCCGTGCGCGGCGCCGACTACATCTACACCGATGTGTGGCTCAGCATGGGCGAGCCTGACAGCCAGTGGCAGAGCCGGGTGAGCGACCTGCTCCCCTACCGGGTCACCGAAGAGCTCATGGCGCGGACCGGCCGCCCGGACACCAAGTTCATGCATTGCCTGCCATCCATACATAACCGCGACACCAAGGTCGGCGTTCGGCTGTATGAGCAGTTTGGCTTGGACGGCGCCGAGGTTACCGAGCAGGTGTTCGAGTCGAAGGACTCGATCGTCTTCGACCAGTCAGAGAACAAGATGCACACGATCAAGGCGCTGATCGTGGCCACGCTCACGGCATAAAGCGCGGCTTGGACATAGTTCGCCTTCCGGGCCACCCGGTGCGCCGGGTTGAGTCGGTCGGCGGTCAGCTACTACCGTCGAGATATGCCCGATCGCTGGCCATCGGTGTCGTATGCGGACTGGATCGTTACCTGCGACACCCTGCACGCGCACACCCAGGTACTCGGCAAGATCGCGGTCAAGCTGGCACCGCCAGAACCGCAACTGCAGCACGCTGCCCTCCGTCTCACGGCCAGAGGGTGGGAAACCGCTCCGCTGCCGGCGCCGGATCGGACTGGGTCGCTAGTCGTCGCGCTTGACCTGCGGTCGCACGAAGCCGTAGCCGAGCACAGCGACGGAAGGCTAGCGCGGATACCGCTGACCCCCGACCGGCCAGTCGGCACCGTGACTCGCGAACTGCTCACGGCGATCGGCGACATCGCTGGCCAAGTGCACATCGACTCGACACCCCAGGAGGTGCCGTGGTCGGTACCGCTCGACCAGGACGACGACCACGCCAGCTATGACACCGGTCAGGTGGCGGCCTATTTCACCGCTGCGACGCAGGCCGCGTTGATACTGGCTGCCTACCGGGCGCCGTTCCGTGGCCGATCCACCCCGGTGAACGCCTGGTGGGGATCGTTCGACCTGGCCGTGAGCCTCTTTTCCGGGCTGCCGGCCACGCCGCCATCGCAGGACTTCATCATGCGCAACGCGATGGACAGCCAGGAGGTCGCGGTCGGCTGGTGGCCGGGCGACCACCGCCACCCCCAGGCCGCGTTCTACGCCTACGCGCATCCAGCGCCCGAGAACTTCGGTGAGGTGAAGCTGCCGGTCGACGGCGCGCACTGGGACGCGGCGCTTGGCGAGTTCATCCTGCCGTGGGACGACGTCACCGCCGCCAGGGATCCGCACGCGACCGGACTCGAATTCGTCCGCTCGGTCTTCCAGCACGCGTGCACGGTCTGCGACTGGGACCCCAAGCTAGCCGCCAGCGCCGACGGCACCCCGCCCCCGGTCCACTAGGGCACCGACCGCGCGAGGCGGTGCGGGGTGCGATGGGTTGCCGGATGCATCGCGCCTGGCCGGTCGGATGCCACGATGGGTTGCCGTTTCCACACCCGTTTTCCCTGATGAAACCGCAGATCCATCGCACCATGCCGCCCAGGAATGGGCGCGCGGGGCGCGATGAAACCCCTGATCCATCGCACTGGACGCGCGGCATCGGGTGTCGGGGGCGCGACGGGCTGCCACCTCACCTGAACGTCCTTCGCGATCATGGCGTTGTCAAGCGCGGCAGTACGCTGGCAGATGCCGTACATGGTTACGTAAGCGGACAGAAGGATCCCACGCCAGATGAGCCAGCCCGCGCCAGCCAGCCAGTCAGACCCCGCCCGGCCACTAACGTCTGACCAGGACCAACGACCACCAGGACCGCTATCGGGCCTGCTGGTCGCCGACTTCTCCCGCGTGCTCGCTGGCCCGTACGCGACCATGCTGCTCGCTGACCTCGGCGCCGATGTGATCAAGGTGGAGAGCCCAGCCGGCGACGACACCAGGCACTGGATGCCTCCGACCACCAGCGACGGCACGTCCACCTACTACCTGTCGATCAACAGGAACAAGCGCTCGATCGCACTGGACCTGGCAGATCCGGCGGACCTTGCCCTCGCGAAAGAACTGGCCCGCAGGGCCGATGTCCTCGTAGAGAACTTCAAGCCGGGCGGCCTGGCCAAGTTCGGGCTCGACTACCGCTGCGTCGCGGCCTCGAACGAATCGGTCGTCTACGCGTCGATCAGCGGCTTCGGCTCGGGCGGCGGCAGGAACCTGCCGGGCTATGACCTCATGGTGCAGGCCATGTCGGGACTGATGAGCCTCACCGGCGACGCTGACGGCCCGCCTTACCGCGCCGGGGTTTCGATCTTCGACATCATCGCCGGGTTGCACACGGCCGTCGGCATCCTGGCCGCGCTCAATCACCGCGCTGCCACCGGCCAGGGCCAGCACATCGAAGCTAGCCTGATGGCATCGGCCATGTCCGGCCTGGTGAACCAGGCCAGCGCCTACGTCGCTGGCGGCGTGGTGCCGCGGCGGATGGGCAACGCGCACCCCAGCCTCTTCCCCTATGAGCCGCTGCCCACCGCCGATGGCGACTTGATCGTAACGGCCGGTAATGACGGTCAGTTCCGCAAACTGTGCGAGGTGCTCGGGGCGCCGCAACTCGCTAGCGACCCAAGATTTGCTTCGAACGAAAACCGGACCGCCAATCGTGAGTACCTGAGGCCACTGCTCGTCGAGCGACTCGCCGCGCGAACCTCAGCCGAGTGGTTCAGCGAACTCATCGCCGTCGGGGTGCCCTGCGGTCCGATTAACACAGTGGATCAAGGCATCGCGTTCGCTCGCGAGGTCGGTCTCGACCCCGTCACGATGGCCGGGCAAGGCGAGGCTGCCGTGCCGGTCATGCGGCACCCGATTACCTTCTCCGCGACTCCCCCGCGCTACGATCAGGCCCCGCCCCGGCTTGACGAGCACCGCACGGAAATACGCGCCTGGCTAGCCCGCACATCCGGTAGATAGGAGCCGACATGGCCGACGAGCCCGCCGCAGAGGTCGCGTCGCCCGGTTTCCCCACCTCGCTTGGCGCGTCGGACCGCGACACGATCACGCTGCTCGGCCAGGATCTGGCCACCGATCTGATGGGCAAGGTGGGGTTCGGCGAGCTCGCTCTCTGGCTGGTCACGCAGCGCCGGCCGACGCCGTCGCAAGTACGGGTGTTCGAAGCGGTGCTCGTCGCGCTCGCCGATCATGGCTTCACCCCGACCGCGATCGTGACCAGGATGACGTACCTGAGCGCGCCGGACTCGGTGCAGGGCGCGCTGGCCGCTGGGCTGCTCGGCGGCGGTTCCCGGTTTCTCGGCGTCACAGAAGACGCGGGCAAGTTCCTGGCCGACGCGCTAGCCAGCGGCGAGCCGCCGGCCGACGATGCGGGCTATGACGCTCTTGCCCTCGACGTGGTCCGTCAGGCCAGGGCCGATGGCCGGTTCGTGCCAGGACTTGGTCACCCAGTGCACAAGGTCACCGACCCGCGCACGCCAGTGCTCATCGCGATTGCCGAAGCCGAAGGGCTGCGCGGCCCGCACCTGCGGCTGTTCGAGGCGATCGGCCGGGTACATTCGCAGGTGCTTGGCCGACGGCTGCCGCTCAACGGGGCCGGAACCTGCGGCGCGGCGCTGGCCGACCTCGGGTTGCCGCCAGACCTGCTTCGCGGGTTCGCGCTGCTGGCCAGGACCGCTGGCCTGCTCGGCCAGCTTGCCGAGGAGCAGCGGCGGCCGATCGGCATGGATCTGTACCAGATGGTCGAGGCGCACGCCGATTACCGGCCACCGAAGACCCCGTGACCAGTGGCCGCGGCGCCGCCGGACGTCACAGAAAGGATGCTTCATGTTCGGGTTCAAAGCACGTGATCTTCCAGGACGGGTCGCGACTGGCGGCTACATCTTGCACACCGGCCTTGAGAAGTGGAAGGGCGACGAGGCCAGGGCGAAGGCACTGCACAGCATGGCGGCCAATGCGTTCCCCGTGCTCAAGGACATCCCGCCGAACCAATTCCTGAAGTTGCTGGCAGGCACCGAGATCGCACTCGGCACCGCCCTGCTCGCGCCGGTCGTACCTGGCGCGCTCGCCGGGCTCGCGCTGACCGGGTTCTCTGGGGCGCTGGTGACCATGTACGCGCGCACACCAGCGCTGCGCAAGCCGGGCAGCATCTGGCCAAGCCAGCAAGGCACCGGCGTGAGCAAGGACATCTGGATGGTCGGCATCGGACTCGGCATGGTCGTCGGCGCGCTGACCGACCGGCGGCAGACGTCTGCCTGACCAGGCTGCGGTCCTCGGTCGCGCTATGGACGTCAGCTACGTATTCGCCGGCCTAGTGGTCGCGGACCGGGATCAGGCGGCCGGCTGGTATGCGCGGCTGTTCGGCAGGCCAGCGGACATGCTGCCGAATGATGCCGAAGCCGCCTGGCAGCTGGCCGGCTCGGCGTCGCTCTACCTGCTCGCCAACCCCGCGCGGGCCGGGCACGGCGTGTTCACGCTCGTGGTCGATGACCTGGATGGCATGCTCGCCGAACTCGCCGCCCGCGGCATCGTCCACGGGCCAACGGAGGAAGTGGGCACAGCCGGCCGCAAGTGCGTGATCACCGACCCCGACGGCAACACGATATCGATCGTCGAGCTATCAGCCGGCCAAGAAGAGGCGTAGGCGAACCGCAGGCTCATGTCCATGCCTGGGCAGGTGCGTGAGGGACAGCGGCGAGCCGGCGGCGACACGCAGGGTATTCGGCGGTTGCGCGACGAGTTCGGTGTCCCGTATCCGCTGGCGGATCGCCGCCCGTATATCGCGCCGGGCCGCCGGCTGCTGATCGACTTACAGGGCCGGAGCAATCTGGATCCTGACTTCTGCCTGGTCGCGGTGGCCAACGGCCAGGCCGTGCTGACCGCGCCTGGCGATGAGTTCTTTGCCCGGGTTGACTGGAGCGGCGAAGAGCCGGCAACCTGGCGACCGCACGATGATCCGGCATCTCCGGTGCGGGTCAGTCCTCTGGCCCGGTTCGGTCGGCCTGCGATCAGCGGGATCTCAACCGAGGCGATCGCGAGTGAACTGGATGGTGGGCCTCGCCGCGGATTTCGGCCTGCATCTTGACGCCATCCGCCGGGCGCACAGCTACGAGCTGGCGCAGCGCGC
>DATNEK010000019.1:0-6393 GCA_035553055.1 Streptosporangiaceae bacterium
GGCGCCTGGCCGCTCGTGTTCTTAGGCGGCGCGGTAGTGGACGTCGCGCCTGTCCTGGCGCCATTGGCGCCGGCCTTGCTCGATCCAGCCGCGCCGTTGGCCGCGGACGGGCTGGCGGCCGTGTTGCTCGCGCCGGACGCCGGGCTCGCGGCGGCTGATGCAGCAGTCGGTGCCGTGTCGGCGGCGGGCGCCGCCCCGTGCTCGCTTAGCGCTAGGCCCCGCTCGGCCAGCCTGGCCTTGATCTCGTCGACCGACGCCGGGCCGATCCCGTCGATCGCCAGCACATCATGGTCGGTCATCACGGCGAGTTGGCTGACCGTGATGATGCCCGCCTTGCGCAGGCTGGCGAGCGCTCGCGGCGTCAGGTCGAGGTCGTCTAGGGCCGGCTCGCCTCGACCAGCCTCAGCTTTTGGGACCTGCTCGCCCACCGCCTCGGCCGCCGTCTCTCCCGCCACCTCAGTCGTCGGCTCATCCTGCGGCTGCGCGAGCATCGCGGCAAGGTTGTTAGCGAAGATGCCGATAAGCTTCCCGCCCACCTCGTTCATCACGCCCCGGCCGAACTGGGCCGGCTTGCCCGTCACGTTCAGCGTCGTGAGCACCGTGACGTGGGTTTCCTGACCACGATCTTCGAGCAGCGAGCGCACAGACGCCGATGCCGTGCCCGCGCCTCTTGTCTCCTTGCCGGAAGCGTCGAGCCTGACGATGCCTGCCTTCTCGTCTCGCTCGACAATCTGAGCGGTGCCGACGTAGGTCATGCTGATCGGCCCGACCTTGACCTTGATCCTGCCGCGAATCTCATCGCCGTCGACCGAATCAAGGGTGGCGCCCGGCATGCAAGGCGCCACCCTTTCGACGTCGAGCAGCACATCCCAGGCCCGTTCCTTGGGGACCGGGACAGTGAATGAGTGCTCTAGTTCCATCTCGTTAAGCTCCCGCTGTTTAACAAACACCCCGCAGTGCGTTCCGCGGACCCTAGTCCGCGGAACGCACTGCCGCTGCCAATGCTCGGCCGGTCAGTACCCTCGCGAGGTGGCGCCGGTAGTCGGGCGCACCATGCAAGTCTGCCGGTGGTTCCGTCCCATCGGCCGCGCTTTCCGCCGCCGCGGCGAGCGCGGCGCGGGTGGCCTCCGCCCCTGCGGCGGCTGCCTCAGCGGCGGTAGCCCTGATCGGTACGGAGCCCATGTTCGTGAGCCCGATCCTGGCCTCGGCCACATGCCCGTTCGATCGTCTGGCCAAAGCGGCCACGCCGACGATCGCCCAAGCTTGCGCGGTTCGGTGGAACTTCTCGTAACGATAACCCCAGTCCGATCCGAGTTTGCTCACCCGTACCCCTGTCAGGATCTCGCCAGGCGCGAGCGACGTGGTCAGGTAGTCAAGGAAGAACCCGGACGCGGGGATTTCCCGAGCGCCGCCAGGACCGGATGCGAGCATGGTCCCGTCAAGGGCGAGCACCACGGCGGGCAGGTCGCCTGCCGGGTCGCCGTGCGCGAGCGAACCGCCCAGCGTGCCGCGGTGCCGCACGGCTGGGTCGGCGACGGTGCCAGCCGCCTGGGCGATGAGCCCGCAGTGCGCCGCGATCAGCGGGTCCTTGGTCAGTTCGTAGTGCGTGGTACGCGATCCGATCACCAGCGAGTCGCCATGGTCGGTGACTCCGCGCAACTCGCCGATGCCGCCGACGTCCACGAGCAGGTCGGGATTGGCAAGCCTGAGCCGCAGCAGCGGCAGCAGGCTCTGGCCTCCGGCGATCACCTTGGCGTCTTCGCCGCCGTTCTGCAGCGCGCTGACAGCCTCGTTGATCGAACTCGCCTTGAAGTACTCGAATCTGGCCGGGATCATGCCGCACCTCCACCGGTGTTCGCAGCACTGGCGGACTCGATCGCGCGCCATACCCGTTCCGGGCTGCACGGCATTTCGATGTCCTTGATTCCGAAAGGCCGCAGCGCGTCGACTATCGCGTTCACCACGGCCGGGGTGGAAGCGATTGTGCCGGCCTCGCCGACGCCCTTTACGCCGAGCCGGTTCGCTGACGGGCTCTCTGTCCGGTCGGTGATGTATGACGGCAGGTCAGCCGCTGACGGCACCAGATAATCGGCCAGGGTCGTGGTCAGCAGGTTTCCCGCATCGTCGTAGACGGCCTCCTCGTACAGCGCCTGGCCGATGCCCTGGGCGATGCCGCCGTGCACCTGGCCGTCCACGATCAGCGGGTTGACGACCTTTCCGATGTCGTCGACCGCCACGTAGGACCTGATCGTGACCATGCCGGTCTCGGTGTCGACGTCGGCAGCGCACAGGTGCGTGCCGTGCGGGAACGAGAAGTTCTCAGGGTCATAGGTGGCATCGGAATCCAGCGAAGGCTCAAAGCCTTCTGGCAGGTCGTGCGCGGCGAACGTGGCGAGCGCTACCTCCTGGATCGCGCGCCCCTGCTCGGGGTCGCCGCGTACCTGGAACCGGCCCGAGGCGAACTCGATGTCACTCGCGTTGGCTTCCATCATGTGCGCGGCCACGAGCTTGCCCTTTTCGATCACCTTGTCGCAGGCGCTGACCAGGGCCATACCGCCGACGGCGAGCGAGCGGGAACCGTAGGTGTCCATGCCCTTGTGCGACACGGCGGTGTCACCGTGCAGCACCCTGATGTCCTCGAACGGCACCCCGAGTTGATCGGCCACGATCTGGCTCCAGGCCGTCTCGTGACCCTGGCCGTGCGCGCTCGACCCTGTCACCACCTCGACCTTGCCGGTTGGCAGCATCCTGATCGAGGCGTGCTCCCAGCCGCCGGCACCGTAGGCAAGCGAGCCGAGCACTCGCGACGGGGCCAGGCCGCACATCTCGGTGTAGGTAGACGCACCTATGCCTAGCCGCACGGAGTCACCCCGCGCGTTTCTTTCTGCCTGTTCTGCCCTTAGCTGGTCGTAGCCGAGCAGTTCCTTCGCCCGCTCGGTAGCCGCCTCGTAGTTGCCTGAGTCGTAGGTAAGGCCGCAGATCGTGGTGAACGGGAATTCCTCGTGCTTGATCCAGTTGCGCTCGCGCACTTCGAGCGGGTCGATGCCGAGTTCGGCCGCAAGCTCGTCCATGATCCGCTCGATCGCGAAGGTCGCCTCCGGGCGGCCGGCGCCGCGGTAGGCGTCGGTTGGCATCTTGGTGGTGAACACGCCAGTGCACTTGAATGAGTACGCGTCCATCTTGTAAATGGCCGGGAACATGAAAGCCCCTAGCAGCGGAACACCGGGAGTTACCAGCATCAGGTAGGCGCCCATGTCCGCGAGCAGGTCAACCTGCAGGCCGCGCAGTCGGCCGTCGCTGTCGGCGGCGATCTTGATCCGCTGCCACTGGTCGCGTCCGTGGTGAACGGTCATATTGCCTTCGCTGCGCGACTCGGTCCACTTGACCGGCCTGCCCACTTTGCGCGAGATCAGCACCGCGAGCACTTCCTCGGCTGTGACCTGGAGCTTGGAGCCGAAGCCGCCGCCCACGTCGGGTGCGATGACCCTGATGTCCTGCTCTGGAATACCGAAGAAGGCGGCGATCGCGAACCTGAGCACGTGCGGGATCTGGGTCGCCGACCAGAGCGTGACTTCGTCGCCGACCCAGGCGGAAACCACGGACCGCGGTTCCATCGCGCAGGGGATGAGCCGCTGCTGGCGATACTGGCGCTCGATGACGACCGGGGCGTCAGCGAACGCCGCGTCCATGTCGCCGTTAGCGAACACCCACTCGTAACTCTTGTTGCCAGCCTCGTGCACCTTGGGCGAGCCCTCTTCCAGCGCGTCCCTGATGTCGAGCACCGGCTCGAGCGCTTCGTAAGTCACGTCGACCGACGCGATCGCGTCGGCTGCGGTGTAGCGGTCACGCGCGATGACCGCGGCGACGGCCTCGCCGACGTACCTGACCTCGTCGACCGCCATCGGCGGGTGCGCCGGGATCACGATGTCGGGTGTCACCGGCCAGGCGCACGGCAAGCTGCCCTGCTCGTCGGCCAGGTCGGCACCGCAGAATGCGGCGACCACACCAGGCAGTTCGAGCGCGGCGCTGACGTCGACCGAAGTGATCTTGGCGTGCGCGTACGGGCTGCGGACGAACGCCATGTGCAGCATGCCTGGCATCGTGATGTTGTCGGTCCAGTTCGTCTGGCCGGTGACAAGCCTGGCGTCTTCCTTGCGGCGGCGGGCCCGGCCAAGCTCGGCGGCTGGCGGCTGTTCCGTTGTCGTCATTGGCTCGCTCCTGCCGCAGAGGCGCGCCGCACGGCGCGGACGATGTGCTCGTAGCCGGTGCACCGGCATAGATTGCCTTCGAGCCCGTCGCGTATCTGCTCATCGGTCGGGCTTGGGTTGTCCTTCAGCAGGTCAGCCGACGCCAATATCATCCCCGGGGTGCAGTAACCGCACTGGAGCGCGTGCTCTTCCTTGAACGCCTTCTGCAATGGGTGCCACTCGCCATTGGCGAGCCCTTCGATCGTGGTGATCTCGGCACCCTCGGCCTGGACTGCCAGTACTGAGCAGCTCTTCACGGAAAGCCCGTCCATCAGGACTGTGCACGCACCGCAGTTGGACGTGTCACATCCGACGGGTGTACCGGTCTTTCCGAGCACATCCCTGAGGTAATGCACGAGCAGCAGCCTGGGTTCTACCTGGTCGACGTATTTGACGCCGTCGACGGTCACGTGTATCTCGGTCATTCGCTGGCTCCTCAACAGACGGCTGTTACGCCTGACGTCAAACCTAGAGCCGTTGGGGTACGGTGCACCAGTCCCGCCGCAGTTGGCGATCGTCGGCGGGCTCCTTGTCAGCCGGAGCGGTTCGGGGCCTAGCCGAAGCGACCGTTGACGTAGTCGGCGGTTCTGGGGTCGGCGGGGGCGTTGAACATCTGGTCGGTTAGCCCCGACTCAACGATGTGGCCCGGAGTCTGGTCGGTGGCCAGGAAGAACGCGCAGTTCTGGGACACCCGGGCGGCCTGTTGCATGTTGTGCGTGACGATGACGATGGTGACCTGGCTGCGGAGCTCGGCGATCGTCTCCTCGACTCGCCTGGTCGAAGTCGGGTCAAGGGCCGAGCACGGTTCGTCCATGAGCAGCACGTCGGGCTTGACCGCTAGCGCCCGGGCTATGCACAGCCGCTGCTGCTGGCCGCCGGACAGCGATCCGCCGGGCGTGCGCAGTCGGTTGTTTACCTCATTCCACAGCCCGGCGCGGCGCAGGCTCGTCTCGACGACGTCGTCCTTGCTCGACACCTTGACCCCGGAGAGCTTCAGGCCGCTCGCCACGTTCTCGTATATCGACATGGCCGGGAACGGGTTCGGCTTCTGGAAGACCATGCCGATCCGGCGCCTGACCTCGGTGACTCGCTGACCCGCGTCGTAGATGTCGGTGTCGTCGAGCAATACCTGACCGGCCAGCGAGGCGCCGCGCACCAGTTCGTGCATCCGGTTCAGTATTCGCAGGAAGGTCGACTTGCCGCAGCCAGAAGGGCCGATGAGCGCGGTTACGGTTCCCGGCTCCATCTCGAGCGAGACGCGTTCGAGCACCTTGCGATCGCCGAACCAGGCCGAGATGCCGCGCGCGCTCAGCCCGCTCAGCGGCGCCGAGGGCTCCAGGTACGCCTGCGAGTCGCCGAGTCCGTCGGGAGACCGCATCGCTTCCATGACCGCGGTCGGCGGGTTCTCGCCGTTGTAGTCAATCGAGTCAGGCATCGCCGTTCGCTCTCAGTACAGGTTGGGCAGCAGGGCCGCGAGATTCTGGTACAGGTTCCACAAGACCGCAAGCGCGAGCGGGGTAGCGGCAAGATAAGCGAGCCACGGTGACCACCGCGCTGCCGCGACCGTGCCAACCGCCGAGATGATCACCAGCGCCAGCGCCCACATCATCGTCACCACCAGGACGCTGGTGTCCCCGTTGAGCGGCTCCTCAGCGGTGGTAAGCGCCGGTCGGCCGCCGGGATCCTGCTGTGGCGACGTGGTGAGGTCCGCGTCGTAGTAGCAGTACGTGGTGGGAACGGCAGCCGAGCACGCGGTGAAAAGCAGCAGCCGATTCGGCGCGGGATCTTCGACGACGTGCGTGCTGTCACCCCGGGCGACGACCACGTAGACGGACTTGCCCTGGCCGGTGATCACGCTGATCTTGTCGCCGTTCTTGAGCTGAATCAGCCGCCCGAACGGAGCGCCGAACGTCGCCCGGCGCCCGAAGATCATCGAGACTCCGAACTCGCCTGGCATCGGTGTGTCGGGCAGGTGCCCGGGCCCGAGCATCAAGTTCGACGGCGACGTGCCCTCCACCACGATCATCTTGCTGATGCCGATCGCGGGGATGTTCAAGATCGCCACCGGAGCGCCCGGCGTGGTGGCCGCGAGCGGCGCGACCTGATTGGCGAGTTCGAGCCTGAGCGTCGCGTAGAACGTGCGCTG
>DATNEK010000020.1:0-17835 GCA_035553055.1 Streptosporangiaceae bacterium
GGTGTGGAATCGCGCCACCGATGGCGTCGTCGACTCATCCCCGGCGGTGGTGAACGGGGTCGTCTACGTCGGCTCGGATGACACCAACATGTATGCACTGGACGCCCGCACCGGCGCCACGCGCTGGATCGTCCCCTTCGACCACGCCTTCATCGACTCATCTCCGGCGGTAGCGAAAGGGGTGGTTTACTTCGGCACGAGTATGGGCCACGTCCTCGCCCTGAACGCCGCCACCGGTGCCAGGCTGTGGCGCTTCCGCAACAGCGAGGCCGTCGACTCATCCCCGGCGGTGGCGGGCGGGGTGGTCTATGTCGGCTCGCAGGACGGCAACGTGTACGCGCTGAATGCTCACACTGGGGCCAAGCTGTGGGCCTTCCCCGGTGTGGGCGGTGACGAGGGCGACTTCATCTCATCCCCGGTGGTGGCGGGCGGGGTGGTCTACATCGGCTCGGCGGACACAGGCAACCTGTATGCGCTGAACGCCGCTACTGGCGCCAAGCTGTGGAGCTTTGCCACCGGCGACGACGTCTGGTCCTCGCCGACCGTCGTGGACGGGGTTGTCTACATCGGCTCGAACAACGGCAGAGTGGACGCGCTGAACGCCGCCACCGGGGCCGAGCTCTGGATCTCCGTCGTCGACGTTGAAGGCGCCATCACATCTTCCCCGGCCGTGGTTAACGGGGTGGTCTACGTCGGATCATTCGACGGCAACGTAGATGCGCTGAACGCCGCCACTGGAGCCAAGCTGTGGTCCTTCACCAGCAGCAGCCAGTTCAATTTCATCGACACGTCCCCGGCGGTGGCGAACGGGGTCGTTTACATCGGCTCAAGCGATGGCAACGTGTACGCGCTGAACGCCGCCACGGGGGCCAGGCTGTGGAGTTACACCACCGGAGGCTCCATTGAGTCCTCGCCGGCGGTCGCCAACGGGGTGGTCTACATCGGTTCTGGTGACGGCAAGCTGTACGCGTTCGGCCTGGCCGACGGGTTCGCCACCCCAGTCCGCCCGACGCAGGACAGGCTGCACCCCAACTACAACCTCCGGCAGCAGCGATAAGCTCACGCCGCGGCGAAACGGATATTGAGACCGAGCCGCCGGAGTACGAAGCGGAACCACAGCACGGAGACGCCCGTTCCCGCGCATATCAGCACGACCGTCGCCACGGTGGATGACAGCATGAACGCCGGGAGTGTCTGGGTCGCGAGCAATCCGCCGAGGCAGGCCGCTAGCAGCAGGAAGATGAGCGCCCACAGCTTGGTGGCGTCCTGGAAAAAGCGGAGGAGATGCTGCCGGTGCGCCTGCGGCTGCCGCAGCGAGATCACCTCGGCCGCGAGCCGTTCACAGAGCGGGCTCGAGCTGCGAGCGGTCCTGGCGAACAGTACGCACAAGCAGAGGTTCGCGAGCGGGAAGTGGAGCAGGAAGATCCACAAGTTCCCGCTGGCGACGGCTATCACTGACTGCACAGTCAGCACGATCGCTGAGATGGTCAGCAGACCAGGGACGCTGCCGGTGATGAGCTTGCGGGCGAGCGCGGTGATCCACAGAGCGGCCACGCCGGCCAGGATGCCCGCGTTCCGTCCGCCGAGCGACGCCGCCAGGGCGAAGGCCGCTACCGGGATGCCGGCTGATTCAGTCAGATTCCAGGCGACGGTGCGCATGAGCCGCAGCGGCCGCGGCAGTTCCAGGGTCTCGGCCATCACGCTACACTACCCGTCGCTGTGAGTAGTTGACGGACACGTATTGTGATGCTGGTCATGGTCGTCGCCGCGACGGCACGTGGACATAGAGATCTTTCCTATCGGGAGCTTGGCTTCGCGCTTGCGAGGGGGAAGGCAGCACGTACTCGATCTCGCGCAGATGATCGGCGTACTGACGATCAACGTTGTAGACCTTGTCGAACTTCCAGATCATCTTGACGAAGTTGGTCCGGCCGCGCAGAAGTTGCCTGGCCACGATGCCGCTGGTCTTGGCCAGCGCGGCGGCACCGAGATGCTTTCTGGCGAGTACCGCCTGCGTCTTGACCAGTTCTTCGTAGAACCGGCGCAGCGGCAGCCGGGTGGGCAGCACCGCGTGCTGCACGTCGAAGAGCCGATAGTCGAGCGTCGTCAGGCGCCTTGACTCGGTGACCCACGTCTCCGTCCCCGGATACGGGGTCTGCACGGTGATGTTCACGATCTCCGGCACGCTCATGGCCCATTCGCGCACGAACGCGAAGCGTGCTTCGTCCCAGTCCGGGTCGGCGATGATGTTGATGGCCACGCTGAGCCCGATCGACCGGGCCACTTCCAGCGCCTTGTTGTTGACGGCAGGCGTGGTCCGCTTGCGGAACGCCTTGAGGCCTTCTTCGTCGAGTGCCTCAAGGCCGAGGAACATGTAGTTCAGCCCAAGGTGTTTCCAACGGCGGAAAATTTCCTCGTTGCGAAGTAGCACATCGCAGCGGGTCTCGAGGTAGTACTCCTTTCTGATCCCGCGGCGCTCGATCAGGTCGGCGATCTGGTGACCTTCCTCGGGCTTGATGAAAGCCACGTCGTCAACGACGAAGACACCGGGCTCGGCGATGCGAGCCATGTCCTCGACCGCCGCCTCAGGCGACAGTCTGCGGTAGCTGCGGCCGTAGAAAGTCCAGGCACTGCAGAATGAGCAGTCCCATGGACAGCCCCGAGTGAACTCGATCGAGGCGGCGGGGTCCATGACGCCGATGAAGTACTTGCGACGGCGCCCGCCCAGATGCCGCGCGGGGAGATGAGTGTCGAGACTGGGCAGCATCATCGGTGGCCGGCCGGTCCCCTCAGCGGTCACTGCCCCAGGTACCTCGCTGAACGCGCGGTCGGGTGCCGCGGCGAGCAAGGCAGGAGCGCTGGTCTCACCTTCGCCCTTGAGCACCACGTCAATCGCGCCTTCCGCGTGGCCGAGCACCTGATCGGCCACGAAGGACACGCTGTGGCCGCCAGCGAAGACCAGGCAGCCCGGCAGCACCGTTTTCACCCATTTGGCGAGTTTGACCACCTCGGGGACGTTGGCCAGGTAATTCAGGCTGAAGCCCATCGCTTCTGGCCGAAAGGCTGCCACCTGGCGCTCGAACTCGGACCTGTCATAGACCTGCAGGTCGATCAGGCGAACGTCGTGGCCATCGGCCATGACGGCGGTAGCTACTCGCTCCAGGCCAAGCGGCTCGAGCCGCAGATAGATCTCTGAGTACATCAAGGCGCTTGGATGAATCAGCATGACGCGCATGAGGCGGGCCTCCTGTCGCTGATCTCCGGCTACGACACCTCCGAGCAATGGGTACGCCGGCCGAGGAAACGCATGAACTCCGCGCCCTCACGCATCCGCCTTGCTGCCATGTCGGGCCGGCGGAGGAGTTCGGCGGACATCTCGGCCAGCTTCCCGGCGCGGAAGTAAAAGCGCTTATAGAAGCTGTCGACCGAATTCATGATCTCGTTGTGTCCCAGGTGCGGATAGGACAAGGCGGCTAGCTGGGTACCTTCCTCGCTGACCAGGGCGCTGTCATCGATGTCCGCTGGGAGCCAGCCGCTCTCCTTGGCCTGCTGGTACATCTGCGTTCCCGGGTAAGGCGCGGCGACCGAGACCTGGATTGTGTGCGGATTCACCTCCTTGGCGTAGCGGATCGTCTCTTCGATGGTTTCCCTGGTTTCTCCCGGCAAGCCGAGTATGAACGTCCCGTGCATGGTGATGTCGAGGTCGTGGCAGTCCCGCGCGAAACGGCGCGCACGATCGACTCGCAGGCCCTTCTTGACGTTGTTCAGGATTGCCTGGTTGCCGGACTCGTATCCGACGACGACGAGTCGCAGACCGTTATCTTTCAAAATCTGCAGTGTTTCGCGCGGAACGTTTGCTTTCGCGTTGCAGGACCAGGAGATGCCGAGGCGAGCAAGCCCGCGGGCGATTGCCTCGGCGCGCGGCCGGTCGTCGGTGAACGTGTCGTCGTCGAAGAAGAGCTCTTTTACCTGCGGGAACAGCCGCGTCGCGAGTGCGGCTTCGGCCAGGACGTGCCTCACGCTTCTCGTCCGGTACCTGTGGCCGCCGACCGTCTGCGGCCACAGGCAGAACGTGCAGCGCGAACGGCACCCGCGCCCGGTGTAGAGCGACAGGTAGGGATGGCGCAGATAGCCGATCGAGTAGTTCTCCGGGCGAAGGTCCCGCTTGTATACCGGTGTTACGAACGGAAGGCTGTCCATGTCCTCGATGATCATCCGGTTGGCGTTATGCACCACTTTGCCGCCGTCGCGGTAGCTGACGCCGTCAATCGAGGCAAGCGGGTGCTCCTGTGCCACTTCGGCGATCGTGAAGTCGAACTCTTCCCTGGCGACGAAGTCGATGGCGTCCGACGCCAGCAAAGAGCGCTCGGGCTCGACCGCCACCTTGGCGCCGACGAAACCGACGATCAGGGTGGGATTCGCGGCTTTCATGGCCTTGGCCACGCCGACGTCCCCGGCGAAGGTGGGGGAACTGGTATGCACAACAGCCAGATCGTGCTCGCGTGCCAGCGGAACGACGTCGGTCACGGTCAGGCCAGCGGGCGGGGCGTCGACCAGCCGGCTCCCAGGCACCAGGGCCGCGGGCTGGGCCAGCCAAGTTGGGTACCAGTACGAGCGGATCTCTCGTTTTGCCTGATACCTGGCCCCGGCTCCTCCGTCGAATCCTTGGTAAGAAGGAGGATTGAGAAACAACGTGCGCATCATGCCGTCCACCCCTCTCATCCGAAAGCAGGCCGATTCCCCGCAGCGCGGCCGCGAACGCGGGCTCCCAGCGCGCACCGCGGCACATAGCTGACGGCTGATTTCCCGCCCGATCACGCACCGCCAGCGCGCTTTCGGTGACGCCGCGCGGCGTAGGCACGCACAGGTGCGCCGCACCTAGCTCGAGCTCATGTTGCAGGTTGTCCCGGCCGTGCCCTGGCATGACGTCGAGCAGCAGCAGTTGCCGCCCGACGACCCTGGCCTCGCTGCAGGTCGTCGCCCCAGGCAACGCGACGACCAGATCACAGGCGGCCATCAGCATGGGGATCTGGTCGCTGAACCCGAACGGGATGATCAGGCCAGACGTCCCGGCCAGCGCCCGCAGTTCGTGTTCCATCGACTGGTGGCGTCCGGCCACCGCCAGCACGTGCACCCCGGCGCGGGCCAGGGCTGACACGCTTTCGACGAGCGGGCCGAAGCCCCAGCCACTGTCGATCATCAGTACGCAGAAGGCCGCCGCCGGGACTCCGAGCGCTGCCCGGGAATCGCGCCGAGATGGTGCCGCGTAGAACTGAGCGCGCACCGGAGGCGGCACGACCGAGATCCGCGCCCTAGGCAGGTAACGCCGGACCGATGCCGCTGCCGCTGGCGAAGTCACCAGGAACAGGTCGGTTCCGCTGGTGACCCAGAGCCGGTGCACGGCCGCGTCGGTACAGAGCACCACTGTCCGGCGATCCGGCGATTCGGCCTTGAGCTTCGCGGCTGCCGAAGCACCGGTAGCGAAGACGCTGAGCACGAGATCAGCCGGACGGCGCGCGAGTTCGTCGCGCAGATGTGGCATCAACCGGGCACTGGCCGCCCGGTCCATCAGCTCAGCCACCCGGCTCCCGGTTCGCAGATGCCCGAAATGCAGGGCATCGTAGACCCCTGGCATCGCCAGCATCCGGTCGACGAGACGCTGGCCGACGCCTGCCAATCCAGGGCCGAGCAACGCCATGCAGTTCAGGCTCCTGGTTCGCCAGCCGTATGTTCGCAGCGCCTCCGAGCAGCTCGTCGCCAGCATCTCGTGGCCTAGCCCGACGGAGCCGGCCAGCAGGAGAGCATCCCGCGCCACACCAACCTCCCATGCGCCAGCCCCGAACATCAGGCCGGCCCTATGGGCAAGCGCGCCCAAAGAAAGTAAATGAGTGTTTCTTGCGGTCAGCTGATTATGCCTGCGGTCAGCTGATAAGCCTTGCGTCAAGACTGATAAACCCTGCGTCAAAGCACTTCTAAATGATGACAGAGCCCATGCCCGTCGCTGCTGCGAGTAAACCTGGACCCCGGGTAAGGTAATCGTGGTGGAACAGCGACGATCACCGGGCTGCGGCAAATACCGGGCAGTGCCGGCATGAATTCGTCATTCCCGCTGCCTGCCGTGGTAGCAGCACTGGCCAGCGCGATGGTTTTCGGGGTTTCGTCAGTCGCCGAGCAGCGCAGCACCAAGCGGGTGAAAGCGCGCCAGACCCTGTCGCCCAGGCTGCTGCTTGATCTAGTGCGGCAGCCGGCGTGGATCGCATCTGTTGGTGCGATTCTGGTAGGTTTCGCGCTGCAGGTCGTCGCGCTGAGATTCGGGGCGCTTGCCCTAGTCGAACCGATACTCGTCTGCGACCTCGTATTCGCTGTGCTTATCAACTCGTACTTGCGGGGGCGCTGGGATCCGATCATGGTGACCGGGGTTATGGCCACGTCGGCGGGCCTGGCGATCTTCCTGGTGATGGCTAGGCCGTCGGGCGGCGTCAGGGCGGTCAGCTTTCCCGCCGTGTTGCCGGTGATCGTGGTGTTTGCCGCGATCGTCGCCGGAAGTATCGCCCTGGGTCAGCGGAGGCGGGGCATCAGGCCGCTCACGCTGGCGTTCGCGTGCGGCACCTGTTACGGTTTCGCGGCATTCGTCGTCAAGCTGGTAACCACTCAGTTCGGTGGCGGCCTGGCGGAATTGCTCAGCCGGTGGCCTATCTACGTGCTAGCCGTCGTCGGTCCGCTGGGTTTCCTGCTGAACCAGAATGCGTTCCAGCAGGGGATCTTGCTGGCGCCGGTGATGGCCATCATCGTCGCGTGCGATCCCCTCATCTCGATCGGGCTCGCTGCCGTCCTGCTCGAGGAGCGGCTGAGCGACAGCCCGGCGGCGATAGCCGCCGAGGTCGTGGCGCTGCTGGTGATGACCGCCGGGATCGTCGTCGTCGCCCATCATGCCCCGCAGGTCGTCAGCAAGCCAGAGGCCGCCGGCGGGGGAGCGTCGCGCGCGAGTAGTCCCTAAGTGCCCACCCCGGGTCGGCTAGTCGCAGCCGGCCCGGGGTATCGGGCATCGGCTACATCTGCTCGATGAACTGCGTTGTCATCGTTCGCGTGTCGCCGTTGGCGTCGATCAGCGTCCAGATCGCGGTGTAGGCGCCAGGCCGGAGAGCGCTGACCTTGACGCCGCTCTTGGTGTCGACGTTCCTGGCCGAGAACACCGTCTTGCCGGAGCGTTCGATCTGGAGTGCGATCCTCGTGTCCGGTCCAGGGAATGCCGCGCGGGCGCGGGCCGTGAACGCGCCGAACACGTTCTCGCCATCGGGCGGCGAGATTCTCACGATCAACGGCACCTCGGTCATGGTCTGGCCGCCGCTGAACTCGTCGGTCTGCGCGATCGCGGCGGTCGGCAGCCCCGCGGCGTTGCCGCTGCGCGGGCAGATCTCGCCGGTGAGGGCGGCGCCGCCAAAGATCGAGCCGGCCGACGGGCTGGTCGGCGGGGTCGTGATCGGCGGGCCGTAGTACTGATCCGGCTGGCAGTGCCCGCCCGAGAGCACCGTCTCGTTCCCCTTGATCGCGACCCGCAGGTGGGCGATGTGCAACGTCGTCAGCGTGCGCGAGCCATTGGAAAGCGCGACCCTGTCTCCGCCCTTGATCACGAGTGACACGGACACCGTGCCCGTTCCGTCGGCTTTGCCTGATGCGCTCTTGGCTGCGTCCGTCAGGCTGTAGGTCTGGCCAGGCACGAGCCCGGTGCAGGTGACGGTCTGAGCCCGCAGATCGCCGGAGCAGGCAGGGAACCCGCCTTGAGTAATAACCAGGAACGGATTGAAGACCGACGAAACCGAGTCAGGCTCGCCTGCGCGAACTGTCAGCCGCACGAGCGCGCCGGTGAGGTTGGGGTCGGGATCGCCTGGGGGCGTGAACGCGCGGTCGTCGAGTGAACTCCAGGTGACAGCCTGACCAGGTTCGACCGCCGCCTTGAGCGGCGCGGTCGCCGCGCTGGTCGCCGTGTTGCAGAAGTCAGTCGGCGACTCCGACCCGGCCACGCCGCCGACCGAATACTTTTCGAGTCCGGTCTGGAAGCACGGCTCGAGCGTGATCGTGGGCGGCGCGAAGCCCTGGAGGGTCTGGGTGTTGGTCAGCAAGCTGCCGTTGTCCATGTCGAACCAGCCGGTCCAGCCGGCCGCGATGAACGGGTTGTCCCCGTTGCCGGTGAGGATCTGCTCACGCCTCGGCGTTGGAGCGCCGGCACCCGAGTAGTCGACTGTGGTCACGTCGCGATCGTCGCCGACCGCATGGGAGCCAAGCGACACCGACCAACTGCCGTCGGCGGCAGTGGTCGTCGATCCGCTCGCGACCGTGACCGGTGTACCTGAGGCGCTCGCGCGCACCAGCTTGACGGTGACCGACACCCCGGCCGTGTGGCGCTCGATGTTGCCGCGGACGACCGATGAGAACTGGGTCAGGGCGATCTGCGGCAGCGGGAGCGGATTGGTGGTGTTGGTCGTCGCCTGGACGCAGTCCGGGTTGTTGGTATTGTCCCGGTTAGCCCACATCTCCTGGATTAGGTACTTGTGGCCGTTGACCACCTGGTTGAACGGAGATCCGTCTGGGGCGAACCCGAGCGGAGTGCCAGTCTGCGGCCCGAACTCGCACTTATCCCCGATCTCGAACCCGTTCGGGTCCATGTAGCCGACTCCCTCAGGGTCGCTCATCGCCTCGTTCACCTCGTGCGCGACGATGTTGATCACGATCTCGGCATCGGGATAGCCCTCGGGATCGTTGCCGGGAGTGTTGACCGAGGTCGTCTCCACGATCGGATCACCCGTGTAGGCATAGATCGTCGGGCCGTGGCCCAGATCCGACACCGAGTGATAGCCACCGAAGGCGTTGCTCTCGCAGGCGCCAGGGGAGATGCACTCATCGACGTCGGGCGGCGTGAATACGTACCAGATGTCGTGCAGGCCGCGCGCGCCACCGGTGGCGTTGATAAGGCGATCGATCTCGGCCTGGACCTGGGCGTCGGTGACGCATACCGCCGTGTTCTGCGGCGAGGCGCACTGCACGGACTTCGACGGGTACGGGTGATTGTCGATAACCGAGTCAGCGGTCCGGTCATAGTGGATGGTGTAGTCGCCGTGGGTGATGCCGCCCGGTGTCGTGCCCCAGCCGAACTGAGGCTCGACGGTGAAAACGTTGCAGTGGGCGGAGGTACAGCCCTGCCCCGATGTGCCAGTGCTGGCGTCGGCGATGTCGGTCAGGTACTGCTCGATCATGCCGATGTAATCATGCGGTGCCCCGTTTGGCCGTCCCTGGAAGGGTTTCGTGCCGCCGGTCCAGAAGATCGCGTGCATGGTGAGCCCGCCGGTCATGGTCTGGCCGCCGTGGTAGGTGACCGGCGTCAGCGGCTGAGACGCGCTCTGGGCCGGCTGGAGCCGGCCGCCCCTGAACGTCAGCACCGGGAAGATCCCGAGGGCAGGCCCTATGCGCGGGCGGAACACCCCATTGACCGTGGGACTGGGCTTGGCCGGGGCGCTCGGCTTAGCCTGGGCACTCGGTGCGGCTAAGACATTCGGCGCGAGCGCCAGGCCAACCGCGCAGGCCAACGAGGAAAGCAGTAACTTCGCGTTTGCCATTTCCCGCCCTTTCTCTTTGTCCAAAGATGATAACTTTTAGACGCCTTTTCGGCGCAACCTATCGTCGGCACACCCACACGTCAAGACGTGCCTGCGACCCGGCATTGGCCATGCTCAGGACGGCTCCACCATTGCGCGCGTTTAGCAGATAGGGGATCGTTACCTTACGGGCCCCGGCTACCCCCCCGGCCGGGGCCTCTCCGGCTGTCAGCGGTCAGTCCTCAACCTTCCAGGACCAGGCAAACCCGACGACAGTCCTCTCGACGGCGCGCAGGTACCGGTGAACCTCATGCTGGGTGCCGAGCGGCACCTGTTCACGTTCGATGATGTCACCGTTCAAGCCATCCCAGGCTGCCCACCAGATGCGCGCGGGCAGCATGTCCGGGTGGAATGCCACGCGCATGTCCAAGTTCTCGAGCCGCCGCATGACCGCCCGGCGGAACTCCCGCTCGTGTGGATCGTTCAGGTTCCCTGGATAGCGGTACGTCGTCAGGTACTCCAGGCTGATCGTCTCGCCAGCCGAAAGCTCCTTGGCGAGCGGGATCGTTGTGGCGTACACGCCGTCGCTGACCTGGTATAGCTCACCAGTGATCTCGCCGCAGCCCTGCCCGACCTCCAGCGTCAGGGAGTTAGTGTCATAAAGGTAAGGGATCCGATCGAGGCCGTCGGTGATGGCCTCGATGACGGCGAGCGTGCGTGCTTGGGCGAGTCGGCCGTCAGATCCGACGTCGACGTGATCGTGCAGGGACACCGTCTCGTGACGGCGCGGGCCAAGCGCCGAGCGCAGCTCAGTCTCGGTCTTGACGCCCACGGCACGCTCGCCGGTAAGAACGCTGATTTTTCCCGAGCCTTCCCAGAGCCGCCACAGCCGGTCGGCGTGCGCGTCGGAGATCCCGAACGCCTCGATGAACAGGGCTAGGGTCGGTCGGCTCAGCACCGAACCGGACAGCGCCCTTGCCACAGTGTCCTTGAGCTGGCGGGCGATCACGTCTTCATCGCCAGACACCCGCGGATGGCTCCATAGGTACCGTGCAAGCACCTCGGCGACAGCGAGCTGGGTGATCTCACCGGGCCGGGAGCGCAACATGTGCTGCTCCCATCGCCGGCGGTACCGGCCTTGCTGAGCCAGCAGTTCGCGCAGGTACCCGGCCGCCGCGCGGCGGCCTGCACTTGCCGGAGCATCGGTCACGAGTGCTCAGTTCCTGCTTGTGTGCGAACTAACTGCGACATCTACCGACTACCTTACGGGTGCAGGTCGATTGGGGGGGCGGCCCGCCGCCTTGGCGGCGGGCCGGACCTTGCGCTCTATCTGGTCAGTACGAGCCGCCCCTGATTCGCCCCGGTGAGAATGACCGCAAGGCCGAGCACGCCCACGTCCCGAAGGGTCAGGTCGGACAGTCCGCCGCTGATCGTGAGCGAGACCACGATCTCAAGCAACAGGACCGCGGCGACGGCCGCGGCCACTCGCGGCGCGATGCCGCCGATCAGGGCCACAGCGAGCACGAGCAGCACCCAGCCGTGCGCGAGCACAGCGACGGTGGCAAGCGACGAGGTAGGCGAGAGCACTGGCACGTACCCAGTCCACAGGGAAGGTCGGACGAGTTCGTGGTAGCCGAACCAGGCAAGCACCAGGCCAAGCAGGATCCGGGCTATAGTCGGTGTCCACGACACCGCCGCTAGGGCGGCGCGTTCTCGCTCGCTGCGGTTCACTGGATGATGCCGCCTTTCGCGTCGGTGACGACTAGAGCGTCATCGCCGAGGTTGTAGTCCGTGTTACCCGAGTCGTCTCCGAGCGAGGACTCAACGACGTAGACGCGCGCACCCCCCGCGTACCGGCGCGGGGTCGGCGCCGCTTGCCCGATGACGCCGGCCATGATGACGAGCGCTGATCCCTGCCGCCTTACCGAGACACTCAGTCCGGTGAGCGCCGCCTTCGCGGCCGCGCTTGGAGTGCCTGGCCACACTTCGTAAGCGACGTTCGCGTAGGGCTGGGCGCGCAGTAGCGGCCGGTGGTCAGCCGACGGGCTGTGCGCGGGACTGGACGGCCCTTGCGCAGGGGGCTGCGTGGTCCGCGGCGCCGAGACTGGTCGGCTGGCGCCTAGCGTGACCCGCGGCAGGTCCGTGCTCCTAACCGACCAGCCGTGGACCGCGAGAATGACGCCTAGCGCACCGGTGACCGCAAGGACCACCAGCCCCCAACGTCCCACTGACTCGGTGCCAAGTCGCATCGTGCCCTGCCTTTTCAGTCGCTTCCCATGAGGACTCTCACGATCACGCTTAAGCCAAACCTATATGTGAACAAGAAGCCAAGCGGCGGCCAGGAACCGCGGCGTTGGATCGCGCTAGGACCCCTGGTGATGCCCTAACCTCGGTGAGGTGACCGGACCCGCGACTCAGACGGCCGGCGCCGAGGTCTCGGCGGGCCCGCGCGTGCTCATCGTCGAAGACGACGTCGGCATCGCGACGCAGTTGGTCCGTGGTCTGATCAGGGGCGGCTACCGGGTCGATCACGTGACCACGGGGGGTGAGGCGCTGGCCCGCGTGGTACCCGACGTGGTGCTGCTCGATCTTGAGCTGCCCGACGGCGACGGCGTCGCCGTGTGCCGGAAACTACGTGAGCGCCACGATGTCGCGATCATCGTGATCACCGCCTATGGTGAAGAGTCTGACCGGGTGACCGCGCTGGACGCTGGCGCCGACGACTACCTGGTCAAGCCGTTCGGGCTGGCCGAGCTCCAGGCCAGGATCCGCGCGGTGCTCCGGCGGGTCAGACCCGGCGGGGAGGTCGTCAGGCACGGCCCTCTCAGGGTCGACCTGCGCACAAGGAAGGTGACGGTCGACGGCCAGGAAGTCTCGCTGACTCCGAAGGAATTCGACATTCTCGAAGTGCTCGCCATCGATCCTGGCAGGCTTGTGAGCCGTCAGGAGGTGCTTGAGGCTGCCTGGGACGCGCACTGGTACGGCCCGACGAAGGTGCTCGACGTGCACGTCGCCGCGCTGCGGCGCAAGCTGGGGGTGCCTGGCCTGATCGAGACGGCCTACGGGCGCGGATTCCGGCTCGGCGGCCCGTGGCCGGCGGGCACCTGATCGGCGGGCACCTGATCGGCGAGCACTTTATGGGCAGTGACTGATGGCACGCAGGATCACGCTGACGGTGATCGCCCTCGTGGTAGTCCTGCTCGGCGTCGTCGCCGTGCCGCTTGGCTTGCACGTCGCTAGCGAGGACAAGAAAGACTTCGCTCAGCAAACCGCGGCGGAGGCGGCCACTGTCGCCGCCGTCGCCGAGGAGCACCTGGACGACGGCGCGGCCGGCCTTTCGCTGGCCCAGGTGATAGCCGGTGTCCGGCGCCGCGGCGATCAGGTCGCCGTGTACCTTCCGTCCGGCCAGCCCGTGGTCGGCAGCTCGCCGCTGGCCAGCGTCTCGCCAGGCATGCTCAACTTGGCGCTGGGCGGCAGCACTTCGTACTCGAGCCCGATCTCTGACCGGCTGCTCGTGGTCACGCCGGTGGTCAGGGACGAAAGCCTGGCCACCATCGGCGCGGTGGCGCTCTCCAGGTCGACCGAGCCGCTCGATCACCGGATCCACGCGCTGTGGATGTGGCTCGCGCTGGCGTCGGCCGTCGGCCTGCTGGCGGCGGCGCTCACCGCGACCCTCCTGGCCCGATGGGTCAGCAGCCCGCTCAGCGGCCTGGAATCCGCGGCCAGGCGGCTCGGCGGGGGCGAATTCGCCGTCAGGTCACCCACCGGGGCCGGTCCCAGCGAAGTGCGCAAGCTGGCCGGGACCTTCAACCTGATGGCTGGCCGGCTTGACGCGCTCGTCTCCGGGCACCAGGCGATGATGGCCGACGTGTCACACCAGCTCAGGACGCCGCTCGCGGCGCTTCGGCTCCGTCTGGATAATCTCGCGCTCGCCGCCCCAGCACCGCTCGCCGACGAGCTTGCTGGCGCCCAGGGTGAGATCGCCCGGCTGTCCAGGATGGTCGACGGACTGCTGGCCGTAGCCCGAGCAGAGAACGTCACAAGCGCCCCGGTGCCGGTCCCGGTTGACGCGATAATCAAGGACCGGGTCGCCGCTTGGCTGCCTGCGGCCGAGGAGAAATCAGTCACGCTAGAAGCGCTGGCTGACGAGCCGGTGACCGCCGGGCTCGGTGAAGGGCACTTGGAGCAGGTACTCGACAACCTGCTCGCTAATGCGCTCGAAGCAGTCCGCGCTGGCGGGCACATCAAGGTGACCGCCAGCCAGGCGGGCAGCCTGGTCAAGATCGCGGTGGTGGACGACGGGCCTGGCATGAGCCTGGCTCAGCGCAGGGCCGCGCTGCGACGTTACGTCACAGCGACTCCCGGCGGCACCGGCCTTGGCCTGGCCATCGTGCACAGGCTGGTCATCTCGGACGGCGGGATCATCGACCTTTCAGACACACCGGGCGGTGGCCTCACAGTGACACTCGAGCTGCCATCAGCGCCGCGGCAGCGAACATCTCGCGCGACCATCAGGACTCCTGGCAGTCAAAGACCCAGCGCCGGACGATCTTAACCAGCTCTGAACTATTCCTGAACCAGATCTCCAGCCTCGATCGTTGATGCTTGATATCGCCAGATCGCCTTCTCGCTAGTCAGGCGAGTCCTAGGAGGTATCACTATGCGTCGGCCGCTGGACAGCGCCGTCATCCGGCGGGATAGCCGGCTTGGCCGTACCCGCAGGCTCTCGGCATGGATCGCCGGCGGCGCGACCGCGACGTCGATGGGCCTGGCTGTCGTGCTCGGCACCGCCATCCCAGGGCGTACGACGAACTCGGGAAGCCAGCCGACCGCAGGCCGGGCGGGCCAGGCGGGCTCTGGCAGGCAGGCGGGCTCTGGCGGCCACGGCAGTCAGGGATCAGGCCAGGCGCAGCCGACCGGCGGTCGCGCCCGCGCCCGCCGGCACCCGCACCGCTTGTCGGCACCCGCGGCGTCGCCGTCGCCGTCGACCGCGGCGCCCGTGGTTTCTTCTGGTGGCTCATGACCGTTGCGCATGTGCTCTGGTATTCCACCAGGGCGACCGGCATCGTGGCGTTTATCTTGCTGACCGGCACGGTGGTGCTCGGCGTACTCGGCACCGCAGGGGTCGCGTCTGAGCGCTGGCCGCGAATCGTCACGGCCGGCCTGCACAAGAACCTGGCACTGACCGCGACCGCTTTGGTCGCCGTGCACGTCGTGACGACCGTGCTCGACCCGTTCGTATCGATCAGCCTGGTCGCCGCGTTCGTGCCATTTACTTCGAGCTACCGCCCGATCTGGCTAAGTCTCGGCGCCGTTGCTCTCGATCTGCTGCTCGCGGTGATCGTCACGAGCGTACTGCGCGACCGGCTGAGTCACCGAGCCTGGCGGGCGGTGCACCTGCTCGTCTACGCGTGCTGGCCGGTCGCGCTCTGGCACGCGCTCGGCACCGGCACCGATACCAGACTGCACTGGGTGCTCGCGATCGACGTTGCCTGCATGCTCGCGCTCGGGCTGGCGGTTGGGTGGCGGCTGTCGCTGACGGCTAGCGCCCGGGTGCGCAGGCTCGGCCTGCTGACGCTGGCCGCGCTTGCGCTGCTGACCGCGATCTTCGTTCTGGCGGGGCCTCTTCAGCCTGGCTGGCCAGCCCGGGCGGGAACACCGCCGGCGCTGCTCGGCCTGCATCTGCTCCACGCGCTCCTTGGGCGGTGAAGATGGTCGGTGTTAGCAGCGCGGGCGACATGCGTTCCGCGATTCCGCGCCACGCAGCGCCGGCCGAACACCGCCCCGCAGCACAGCTTGGCCTGGCTCAGCGGCTCACCATAGGGTGGCGCGACGCGGACCGGGCCGCTGGCCTGCGAACCCATTGGCAACGATATGGACCGCTGCCTCCGCACCCCAGCCGTCGGCTGATCGAAGCGGTCACCAGGGCTGGTCTCACCGGCCGAGGTGGGGCTGGGTTTCCGACCGGCGTGAAGATGCGCGCGGTGGTCGAGCGGCGCGGTCCGGCGGTTGTAGTGGCGAACGGCATGGAAAGCGAGCCCGCCAGTGAAAAGGACGAGGCGCTACTGTCGCGTGCTCCTCACCTGGTGCTTGACGGGGCCGCGGCGGCCGCGGCAGCGGTCGGCGCGCCGGCAGTGGCGGTGTGCCTGCCGCGCGGCAAGGACTCGTTGCTTGCCGCCGTGCGCTACGCCGTAGCCGAACGGGCCAGGGCCGGATGCGACCACGTCGATTTCGAGATCTACGACTTGCCGCACGGGTATGTGTCGAGCTCGGAGACGGCGATTGTGAGCTGGCTCAACGGCGGCGAGGCCAAGCCGACGGCTGTGCCGCCTCGTCCGTTCGATAAGGGCGTCAGTCGGCGGCCGACGATGGTCAGCAACGTGGAGACGTTCGCCCACGTCGCGCTTATCGCCCGTTTCGGCCCTGACTGGTTCAGGCAGGCAGGGCTGCCCGACGCGCCGGGGAGCATGCTGATTACTACTTCGGGCGCCGTCGGCTCACCTGGCGTCTATGAAGTGGAAGCCGGCACTTTGATCGGCACCGCGCTGGCACTGAGCAGGGTGGATGGCCGCGTCGAGTCGGTACTTGTGGGAGGCTACTTCGGTAGTTGGCATGACTTTAGCGAGCTGAAGGACATGCCGCTGTCGTCAGCGGCGTTGCGCGGCATCGGCGCCGGAACAGGTGCCGGCGTGATCGTGGCGCTGCCGGCCGAAGCGTGCGGGTTGCAGGAGACGGCGCGAGTGCTCAGATGGCTGGCAGCGCAGGGCGCCCGACAGTGCGGACCTTGTACGTTCGGCCTGCCCGCCATCGCCGACGATTTCACCCAGCTCGCTACCGCCCGTCCGCAGGGGCAGTTGCTCGACCGGCTGCACCGCAGGCTGGGCGTGCTCAGCGGTCGCGGTGCGTGCGCGCATCCCGACGGCGCGGTGCGGCTAGCTAGGTCGGCGCTATCCGCGTTCGCCGCCGACGCGCGCATGCACGCGTCGGGCAGGCCATGCCAAGGTGCGCGGCAGAGCCGGTCAACTCGACGCGTGCTGCCGATTCCCGAAGGCGTGGAAGGCTGGCGATGAGCTGGCGGCCGCAGTGAGCCGGAGGCTGGCCATCAACCCGATCGCCTGCACCGGTCATGGCCTGTGCGCGGACATGGCACCTGAGTTGATCCGGCTAGATGAATGGGGCTACCCGATCATGCCGGACGGCCCGGTGCCTGATGATCTAGCCGTGCTGGCGCGCCGCGCGGTCAGGCTCTGCCCGGCCCTCGCGCTGCGCCTCGATCGGGTGGGATCTGGGCGGTGACCTCAACCACGAAGGCGCGGCATCGCAAGATGACCGCCGACTCAACCGGACGAGCCGAAGGCAACGAGCGGCTAACCGCGATGACCGGAGCGGTCCTGCTCGTGCTGCTTGGTGCCGAAGGCATCACTATCGCGGAAATACACCAGCTGCTTACCGTGCATTTTTTCATCGGGATGCTGCTGATCGGGCCGGTGCTGCTAAAGATGGGCAGCACCGGCTACCGGTTCATCAGGTACTACACCGGTTCGCCGGAGTACGTCAGGAAAGGCCCGCCCGCGCTGTTGCTCAGGCTGCTCGGCCCGGTCGTCATGCTCACCTCGATCAGCGTGGTCGGCTCAGGCGTCGCCCTGGCACTAGCGGGACCGGGTCCGTCGCTCTGGCTGTTCGTGCACAAGGCGTCCTTCGTGCTCTGGTTCGCGGCGATGACCGTTCACGTGATCTGGTACGCGCCGCGGCTCCCCAGGCTGCTATCGGCTCGAGCCCACCGGCTGCACGTTGTGCTCGCGGGCGCGGGCAAGCGCTGGTTGCTGCTGGTAACCGCGCTCGCAGTCGGCCTTGTGATCGCGACCGCAACCGCGCACCTGGCGGCTAGCTGGGGCGCGTCGTAAAACGCCCGGTGTCCCGCGCCGTGCGGCGGCGTCGGCGTCGTCGGCGGGGATCGCGGCGGCGAGCAGGCGGGCGCGGGCGGGGCCGAAGACGCGGGTGTCGAGGAACTCGGCGAGGTGCGCGGCCATGAGGTCTTCGCGGACCTGGACGGTGGCAGCGTGGTCCGGGTGGGTAGCGGGGTTGGCGAGGTTGTGAGTGCACTGTTGAGCTGACTGCGGTCCGGACAGTCTCCGCGTCGCTCAGGCGCCTCTCCCCGGTGCATGAAACTACGGTCTGGCCGGCATCACGGGTTTCCTGCGCACCCGTTACGCCCGCCCCGTGCGCTGAGCACTCGGCTCAGCCA
>DATNEK010000021.1:0-15855 GCA_035553055.1 Streptosporangiaceae bacterium
CGACCCCCACGACCGCCACGACCGCCGCGCCCGCGACCGCTGCGCCCGCGCCCGCGACCCCCACGACCGCCGCGCCCGCGACCGCTGCGCCCGCGCCCGCGACCCCCACGACCGCCGCGCCCGCGACCGCCGCGCCCGAGCCCGCTGCGCAGAAGACTCCAGTGCCAGGGACCGCAGCGCCGGCCGATACCGACGGCTCAGTCCCCGCGTGGGCGAAAGATCCGCTGAGTCCGTCCGGCTCGGTTTTCAAGCTCACGCTGTCAGACACCCCGCTCGACACCGCAGGTACCACCTGGCTGGCAGATCCCCAGCCCCGCCCCGCGGACCAGCCAGAATCCCAGCCGCCCGCGGACGAGTCCCGCAAGGACTTCTCGCCCGATGAGCAGCAACTCGACTCGACGCGCCCGATAATGGCGGCGGCGCCGGCCGATTACCCGGCTACGCCGAGGAACCAGTCGGCACCGGAGTACGCACCGGCGAAGGCCAGCCCCGAAGTACCGGCCGCGCCAGCGACGTGGTCGGCCGCGTCACTCGGTGTCCCGGCCGCCGGTGACGCGGGCACTGGGCCGCGCCCGTACGGTCAGGCAGGACGCGCGGGTAAGCCAAGTCGGCGCAAGATCGCGCCCTTTGTCGGCATCGCCGCCGCCCTCGCGGTGCTTGCCGGCGCCGGCGGCATCTACTACTACAGCACCATCTCCAAGGGCGGCACGGCTCACGCGGCCGGCACGGTGAAGGTGAAGCACAAGATCGTCACCACCATCGCGCGCGGACCTGAGCACGTCCTGTCGATGACGCCGGACGCTGGTGCCACCGACGTCAACGGTGCTGGCGACATTCAGGTGGTGTTCTCCGAGCCGCTCAGCCCGACCTCGCCGATGCCGACGCTGCATCCGGCGATCAAGGGAAGCTGGCACGTGTCGGGCAACACCGCCGTTTTCGTGCCGGCGAAGGGCTTCTGGCAGCATACGAAGGTCAGGGTCACGGTGCCGGCTGGCTCAACCGGCATTCAGTCAAACGGCGGCGGCCAGCTCGTGACGAAGGTGACCGAGCGCTTCACCACCGGATCGTTCAGCGAAGTCAGGCTCGAACAGGATCTGGCTCAGCTCGGCTACCTGCCGCTGACCTGGGCACCGGCGACCGGCCGCCCGGCGGCGCTAGCCGACATGAACTCCCAGTACAGCGCCGCCTACGACCCGCCCGCGGGCACCTACACCTGGCAGCCCGGATATCCATCGAGGCTGATGAACCTGTGGCGCCCTGACGCGCCAAGCAACGTCCTGCGCGGTGCCGTGGCCGCGTTCCAGGCCGACCACGGGCTCATGCTCGACATGATCACGGAGAACCAACTCGGGCTGATCGTCAACGGCTCGATTGGCCATCGGCTCTGGCGGGCGATGTTCAGGGCGCTCGCGCGCGATGCCGTCAACAGGCACGGTTACACCTACGCGGTCGCCAGCCAGCACTACCCGGAGACGCTGACGGTGTGGCACAACGGGCAGGTGATCTTCCACCACCTGGCGAACACCGGCATCCCGGTCAGGCCGACGGCGGTGCGAACCGACCCGGTCTACATCAGGTACCAGAGCCAGATCATGAAGGGCACCAACCCGGATGGATCGAAGTACGCCGACCCGGTCGCCTGGGTGGCTTACTTCCACGACGGCGAGGCTGTGCACTACTTCCCGCGCTACAGCTACGGCTCACAGCAGAGCCTGGGTTGCGTGGAATTGCCCTACAACCAGGCCAAGTGGATCTGGCCCTATCTCACCTACGGAACGTTGGTGACAATCACGAAGGCGTAAGCTGCCTCACCCCGTTCGGTCGGGCGCACGCCAGGGCAATAACCGGCGTGCGCCCGCTGCTGTCAGGCCAGTAGCATCGAATACTCGCGGTAACAACCACCTGACAAGCCGAGGAGTCATCCGTGTCAGCCGACAAGCTTCACATCACACTCGCCGGACGCGAGCACGTGGTGGAAGCTGGCACGACGGCCGGTGAGGCGCTCATGGCGCTCGCCGAGCCGCCGCCCGATGGCGACGGCGAAGTCATCGCGGCCAAGGTCAACGCCACCCCGCGCGACCTGGCGCACCGTCTCGCCGACGGCGACAAGATCGAGCCGATCGGCATCAGGTCGGCGGACGGGCTTGTCATCATGCGGCATTCCGCCGCGCACGTGCTCGCGCAGGCGGTGCAGGATCTGCACCCGCAAGCGAGGCTCGGCATCGGCCCGCCGGTCGAGAATGGCTTTTATTACGACTTTGATGTGAACGATCCTTTCAGCCCTCAAGATCTTAAAGCGCTCGAACAGAAGATGCGCCAGATCATCAAGCAGGGACAGCGGTTCAGCCGCCGGGTGGTATCGGATGAACAGGCAAGGGCGGAGCTCGCTGCCGAGCCGTACAAGCTCGAGTTGATCGGCCTCAAAGGTGGAGGCAGCGAGGAAGAATCAGTCGAAGTCGGCGGCGGCGAGCTGACCATCTACGACAACCTCGACCCGGGCAGTGGCCAGGTCTGCTGGAAGGACCTGTGCCGTGGCCCGCACCTGCCCACGACCAGGCAAATTCCGGCGTTCAAGCTGATGCGCACCGGTGGCGCCTACTGGCGCGGCAGCGAGCAGAATCCGCAGCTGCAGCGGATCTATGGAACCGCCTGGCCATCGCGCGAGGCGCAGGATGAATACCTCAAGATGCTCGCCGAGGCCGAGCGGCGCGATCACCGCAAGCTAGGCGCCGAGCTTGACCTGTTCTCGTTCCCGGCCGAGATCGGCACCGGGCTGCCGGTGTTCCACCCCAAGGGCGGGATCATCAGGAAGGTGCTTGAGGACTATTCGCGGCAAAGGCACATCGAAGCCGGTTACGAGTTCGTCACCACGCCGCACATCACCAAGTCGGCCCTGTTCGAGACCTCGGGACACCTGGATTGGTTCGCCGACGGGATGTACCCGCCCATGGAGATGGAAGGGACGAAGTACTATCCCAAGCCGATGAACTGCCCGATGCACATCCTGATCTACGCATCGCGGGGACGGTCCTATCGGGAGCTGCCGCTGCGGCTGTTCGAGTTCGGCACGGTGTACCGGTTCGAGAAGTCGGGTGTGGTGCACGGGCTGACCAGGGCTCGCGGGTTTACCCAGGACGACTCGCATATATTCTGCCGGCCCGACCAGCTCGCCGAGGAGCTTGCGAGCTTGCTCGACTTCGTGGTCGGGCTGCTGCGTGATTACGGGCTGACCGAGTTCGAGGCTGAGCTGTCCACCAGGCCGGAAAAGTTCGCCGGCGAGATCGACGAGTGGGATCGAGCCGAGGCGGCGCTCAAGCACGCTCTCGACACCTCCGGGCTGCCCTACGTGATCGCCGAGGGTGAGGGAGCGTTCTACGCGCCGAAGATCGACGTGCACGTCCGCGACGCCATCGGCCGCCGGTGGCAGCTCTCCACCTTGCAGGTGGACTTCCAGGAACCTGGTCGGTTCGGCATCGAGTACACCGCCGCCGACGGGACCAGGCAGCGACCGCAGATGATTCACCGGGCGCTGTTCGGGTCGATCGAACGGTTCTTCGGAATCCTGGTCGAGCACTACGCGGGTGCGTTCCCGCCGTGGCTGGCGCCGGTGCAAGTGGTCGGCATTCCGATCGCCGATCACCACGTGCCGTACCTGGACGATGTCGCCGCCCGGCTGCGGGCGCGCGGTGTGCGGGTTCAGGTCGATGCCGGAGCCGAACGGATGCAGAAGAAGATCAGGACGGCGCAGCAGCAGAAGGTGCCCTACATGCTGCTCGCCGGCGACGATGACGTGTCGGCCGGAGCGGTCTCGTTCAGATACCGCAGCGGCGAGCAGCGCAACGGCGTGCCGGTCGACGCCGCCGTCGAAGAGATCGTCGGCGCCATCGAACGGCGCATCCAGGTCTGAGCGATTTATCGGTCCGTGCCCGGACGCGGGCGGCTCATGACCGTCAGGGCTGGGCACCCTATGCTGCATCCATGATGCCTAGCGGAGCCGATCAGCCAGATCAGGGAGATGTCGAACTGGTCCGTCAGTATGGCGTCGGCGACCCCGACGGATTCCGCAGGCTCTGGATGCCGCATCGGATGGCGTACATCAAGGGAGAAAATAAGCCGACGGGACACGACCAGGATGAAGGCTGCCCGTTCTGCCGGATTCAAGCCCTATCCGACGGCGAGGGGCTGATCGTAGCGCGAGGCACGCTGGTCTACGCCGTGCTGAACCTCTATCCCTACAACAGCGGACACCTGATGGTCTGCCCGAACCGGCATGTGGCCGACTACACCGATCTCGACGAACCTGAGACCGCCGAGCTTGCCGCCTTCACGAAGACTGCCATGGCCGTGCTCAGGTCGGTGTCCGGAGCGCAGGGGTTCAACATCGGCATGAACATGGGCGGAGTGGCCGGCGCCGGCATCGCCGCTCACCTTCATCAGCACGTCGTACCTAGGTGGGGCGGCGACTCGAACTTCATGCCGGTGATCGGCCAGACCAAGGTCCTGCCGCAGCTCCTAGCCGACACCAGGGACATGCTCGCCAAGTCCTGGCCGGCGCAGTAGCCCGACGGCGCGGCGGGGAACTCGGGCTGGCGCTGATGCTGCCTGACCTGCTGAGCTGCCATGAATGGGGCTGCCCTCAGGCGTGGTCGCTCGCGGGTGCGGGAACGCAGGCCGACCTTGTGGTCGCGCACATGATCGGCGACGCGGTCGTGCACTACGGCCGGCACTGGCAGGGCCACGAGCGCAAACGCGGCTGGGCGCACTGCCGCATGGGCCTGGTAACGCGGCGCTACGACGAGTTCTACACCCACGTCGAGCAAGCGACGCTCAAGGCATTACAGTCTGCGTCGGTGCCGGAACAGGCGGCCGTGCTTCCTGGGCTTAGGTCAGGCAGGAGCCGCAGGCGCCGGCCACGCCTGTCAAGCAGGCCGCCCGGGCTGCAGCCTGGGCTGCCGCGCCGCTGCACGGCCGCCCAGGCTAGGCACCTTAGCGGATCTAACCCTGCTTCGACTCGGCGGCTACCTTTTCGGCCAGGTGCGATGGCAGCGGCTCATAGCGCAGGTAGGAACGCGAGAACGAGCCAGTCCCTTGCGACATCGACCGCAGGTCGATCGAGTACCTGACCAGTTCGAGTTCGGGTATCTCGGCCTTGACCAGCGTCCGGCCGCCCGCCACCGGCTCGGTGCCGAGCACCCGCCCGCGCCGCGCCGACAGGTCGGACATGACCGCGCCGACGTAGTCGTCGCCGATCAGCACCGATACCTCGTCGACCGGCTCGAGCAACTGCGGCGTCGCCTTATCGGCCGCATCGCGCAGTGCCGCCCGACCGGCCTTCTGGAACGCCATGTCCGAAGAGTCGACCGAGTGCGCCTTGCCGTCGTAGAGCGTGACCTTGATGTCGACCATCGGGTAGCCGGCCACAACGCCCTGCTCCATCTGGGTGCGGATCCCCTTTTCCACCGACGGGATGAACTGCCTGGGCACAACGCCGCCGACGATCTTGTCCACGAACTCGAAGCCGCCACCTGATGGCAGCGACTCAAGCTCGATGTGGCAGATCGCGAACTCGCCGTGGCCGCCGGTCTGCTTGACGTTCCTGCCGAGACCCTGCGCCTTGCCCGCGACGGTCTCGCGCAGCGGCACCCGCAGCGGCGTTGTCTCGACGGCCACCCCGTACCTGGTCGATAGCCGGTCGAGCAGCAAATCGGTGTGTGCCTCGCCCATGCACCACAGCACTAGCTGGTGTGTCTCCGGGTTGTTCTCGAGGCGCAGCGTCGAGTCCTCGGCCACGAGCCTCGCCAGCGCCTGTGACATCTTGTCCTCGTCCGCCTTGGACTTCGCCGTGATCGCGATCGGCAGCAGCGGCTCGGCCATCGTCCAGGACTCCATCAGCAACGGCTGGTCCTTGTCCGACAGCGTGTCGCCGGTCTCCGCGCTGGTCAGCTTCGCCACGGCGCAGATGTCACCGGCCGCGCACGCGGAAATGCTGCGCTGTGTCTTGCCGAGCGGGGAAGTGAGCGCGCCGATCCGCTCGTCGGCGTCGTGATCGGGGTGACCGCTGGCGGCCCGGCCGTGCCCGGACACGTGCACGGTCGCGTCGGGTCGCAGCGTCCCAGAGAACACCCGCACCAGGCTGATCCGCCCCACATATGGATCAGAGGTCGTCTTGACCACTTCGGCGAGCAGCGGGCCGTTCGGGTCAGACTTGATGCCGCTCACTGACTTGCCGTCAGGCGTGGTCACGGTCGGAAGCGGGTGCTCGTCCGGCGCCGGGAACGCCTGCGTCATCAGCTCAAGCAGCTCTTCGAGGCCGATGCCCTGATGGGCGGCAACCGGGATGACGGGGTAGAAGCTACCGCGGGCGACCGCCTTCTCCAGGTCATCGATCAGCACCTTCTGATCGATCACCTCGCCGGACAGGTACCTGTCCATCAGGCTTTCGTCCTCGCTCTCCTCGATGACCGACTCGATCAGCGAGCCGCGCGCCTCAGCGAGGCGGTCGAGGTCACCTTCATCTGGGTCACGCTCGGTCCGCTTGCCGCCCGAGTACTCGAAGTACCGCTCTGACAGCAGCCCGATCAGTCCGTTGACCGTGCCCTGGCCGTCGCCGACCGGCAGGTAGATCGGTGCGACCGAGCTTCCGAACGCGGCACGGCAGGAATCGAGTGCCTCATCGAAGCTGCCCCTGTGGTGGTCAAGCTTGCTGATGACGACCGCACGCGGCGTCCCCGAACTGGCGCATTCGTCCCACAGCATCTTGGTCACGCCGTCGACACCATCGGCTGATGACACCGTGAAAAGCGCGGCGTCGGCCGCGCGGAGCCCAGCACGCAAGTCGCCGATGAAGTCGGCGTAGCCAGGCGTGTCGAGCAGGTTGACCTTAATGCCAGCGTGCGTGAACGGCGCCAAGGTGAGGTTGACCGAGCGCTGCTGCCTGATCTCGACCTCGTCGAAATCGCTGACGGTGGTACCGTCTTCAACCCTGCCCATCCGCTGGGTCGTTCCCGTGGCCGCCAGCAGCGCTTCAACCAGAGTCGTCTTCCCTGCTCCAGAGTGGCCGACCAGCACGACATTGCGCACGCTCTCGGGCTGGCCGGCCGAAGGTGCCCTGCCCGCGGCGCCCGATGTTGCCTTCTCTGCCATACCACCGCCTCCTTGTATTCATGTTTGCTGCTGCTGCCAGCCTTTACCCATGGCGTGGCCACCACAAGCCCTCTGCCGGAATCAGCACCATGCCCCGCGCGCGACACGCGCTGTGCCCCCGCGCGCGAGGCGCACAGTACCGCTGTGGCGGGCTGTCGTCGTCCAGCAACAGTCGCCGCCAACAACAACCGAGGATTACCAACCCTCTGGCGGAGGACTGCGGTCGGCACGCCAAGCTTCCGCCGGGCAAGCCCTGCAGATAGAAGCAACCTCGTTGCTGCACAGTCGTTCAAATACCTATAAATCAGGCAATTCATCGGCTTGAGTTAAGCCGCCCCGCGATGGATACGGCAACCCATCTGGGAAACCGGGTGTGAAACCCCGAACTCATCGCGTCACCCAGACGCTGGCGCCAGATCGACTGCCGCATCCACCCCCCGATCCGGGTTGGTGCCTGGAGTCGCTAATCGCGGGGATGCCGACCTTGTCGCGGAGATTACGGTGTTCCGGAGAATTGGATGCTGGTAAACGCTCGGTCATGCCAGATGAGGTCTGCTGGTCATGCCGCTGAGGCGGATGTCATTATCATGTAGAGTTTTCCGTCGAGGTAGCGTTTTCCGCAAATAGCACGGAAAACGCTACGTCGACGGAAAACTCTACGTCACGACCTTAAGCTCTGCCTCAATTGTCACAACAGTCACAGTTGATCTTGCCGGACCTTGCTGCTCCGCCGAAATAGCCCAGCCCGCCGCCAAGACAGATCGCTCAAACCGGGTAATTCACCAACCCAAGCCGCGCGCCCCGCGATGGATACGGCAACCCATCAGGGAAACCGGGTGTGAAACCCCGGATCCATCCAGCCGCTGGGGTGCTGACGCCCGGCTGATGCCGGATCCACCCCTGTTTTCCGCAGGTCGGTGCCTGAATCCACCTCGGTGGCCGGGCGAGGTGGGCGGGAGTCGGTGGCCGGCGAGGCGGGGTCGATGCCGGGGTGGCGATAGGCATCTGCGACTGGTTCGTGCCCCTGCCCCGACTCATTGCGCCGACGGCGCGGCGCGGTGGTGAACCGGATTCAGCGCCCGCCAGTAAGATCAAACGGACATGCTGAAAGTACTCAAGCCTGGCCTCGGCCGTTTGCTCGCACCTGCGGGCAGGGCGCTAGCGCGCACCCCGGTCACCCCGAACATGATCACCGTCGTCGGGGCGATCGGGCTGACGGCGGGCGCGCTGACGTTGTTTCCCACTGGGCACCTGTTCGCCGGGACGATGGTGTGCACCGGGTTCGTGCTCTCCGACATGCTGGACGGCGCGCTGGCGCGGATGCAGGGGAGTACCGGGCCATTCGGCGCGTTCCTTGACTCCACGCTCGACCGGGTCGGCGACGCGGCGGTGTTCGGCGGCCTCGCGATCTGGTTCGTCTCTGGCGGGCATGACAGGCTGCTGGCGGCGGTCGCGTTGTTCTGTCTGGTCGCCGGCCTGCTCGTGTCGTATGCCAGGGCCCGGGCCGAGGGCCTGGGCATCAAGGCCGACGTCGGTATCGCCGAGCGGACCGAACGCCTGCTAATCGGTCTAGTCGCCACCGGCTTGTCCGGACTTGGCGTACCGTATGTCCTTTCCATAGGGCTATGGATTGTGGCTGTGCTGAGCGCGATCACCTTCGGCCAGCGGGTATATGCCGTGCGCAAGGCAACGACGCCAGGCAGACCGGGACCCGGCGGCCCGGCACCAGCCAGTCCGGCACCAGGCGGTCCGGCACCTGAGGCCGCGATGCCGGAAAGCTCCGTGCCTAGCCGCACGAAGCCGGATACTGCGGTATCGGACACTGCGATGTCAGATAGTACGATATCGAATAACACAGGCGCCAAGAAGATCTGAATCTGAGAGGGTTAACCGGTGCCGGGTATGAAGGCCAGGCTTACCGCCGTCGCCTACGCGCTTGGCTGGTCGGCGCTCTGCCGGGTGCCGCAGGCGTGGGCGGCGGCGATGTTCCGGTTGATCGCCGACATCGCCTGGCGCAGGCAGGGTAGAGGCGTCCAGGTGCTCGAAGGCAACCTGCTTCGCGTGCTCGGCGAGGATGCCACCGGCCAGGAACTGCGCGCGCTGTCACGGGAGGCGATGCGCTCCTACGCGCGGTACTGGCTGGAGATATTCCGGCTGCCCGTCATTTCAAAAGATGTGCTGGTGAGCGAAACGCGCGAGGTCGGTCACGTCGATGAGTTGCTCGGCAACCTGGCGGCAGGCCGCGGAGTCGTCGTTCCGCTGCCGCACATGGGTAACTGGGACGCCGCGGCCGTCTGGGTGATCGGGCGAGGTGCTGGCTCCTTCACCACCGTGATGGAGCGGCTCGAGCCGGAATCGGTATACGAGCGGTTCCTCGCGTTCCGCGAAGGGCTTGGCATGGAAGTGCTGCCAGCCTCGGGTGGAGCGAGCCCATTCGGCGTGCTCGCTCAGCGGCTGCGGCGCGGCAAGCTCGTGGCGCTGCCGTCCGACCGTGACGTCACAGGCGGTGGCGTTGAGGTTGAGTTCTTCGGGGAAAGAGCGCTGATGATGGGCGGGTCGGCCGCGCTGGCGCTGCAGACCGGCGCGGCCCTTATGCCGGCGACGATCTGGTTCGATGAGGACCGCTGGGGTGTTGAGATCCACCCCGAGATCCCCGTTCCGGCCGACGGTGACCGCTGGCACAAGACCGCCGTGATGACGCAGGAGGTCGCGCGCGCCTTCGAGCGGGGGATCAGGGAGCATCCCAGCGACTGGCACATGCTGCAGCGGGTCTTCGTCTCAGATCTCGACCCTGACCGGCTCGCGGCTGCCCGCGCCAAGGTAGCCGCCAGGCAACGAGCAGCTCAGCGCAATGGTCTTCGGCACGCGGAGCATGAAGGAAACGGCGCGCAACCCGCGCGACCCGCGCAAGCTGACGCGCGGGAGACCGCCAGCGGCGGAGGCGGTGTGGCATGACACCGATGAGAATAGGCCTGGTATGCCCGTACTCCTGGGACGTACCAGGTGGCGTGCAAGAACACATCAGGGACCTGGCCGAGGCGCTGATCGAGCTAGGCCACGAGGTTTCTGTGATCTCCCCGACGGACGAAGAGCACGAGCTGCCAAGCTACGTGGTGCCGGCCGGCCGGGCAGTCGCGGTTCCCTACAACGGATCGGTCGCCAGGCTCTCGTTCGGCCCGCTATCGGCGAGCCGGGTACGCAGGTGGGTCAAGGACGGCCTCTTTGACGTGCTGCACGTGCACGAACCGGCCGCGCCCAGCCTGTCGCTGCTCGCCTGCTGGGTCGCCGACATACCGATCGTGGCGACCGTGCACGGCGCGACGTTGCGCTCTCGGGTGCTGCACGTCGCCGAGCCGATGATCCGCTCGGCGCTCGAGAAGATCAACGGCTGGATCGCCGTCTCTGAGGCCGCGCGGAGCACGCTAGTGCGCCACCTCGGCGGCGACGCGGTGCTGATACCCAACGGGGTGACGATCAGCAGGTACGAGAAAGCAGAGGCGCTGCCTGGCTGGCCTGGCCCAGGCGGCGCGATCGGGTTCCTCGGCCGGATGGACGAGCCGCGCAAGGGCCTGCCGATCCTCCTGCGCGCTTTCGAGATCGTCGGCGCCGCGCGGCCCGACCTGCGGCTGCTGATCGCCGGGCCAGGCGACGTGGTCGAGGTGGCGAGCCGGGTGCCGGCGCCGCTGCGCGACCGGGTGGTGCTGCTCGGCCAGGTCAGCGAGACTACAAAGGTGGCTGTGTACCACTCGGTTGACGTGTTCTGCGCGCCGAACACCGGCGGCGAGAGCTTCGGCATCGTCCTCGCCGAGGCCATGGCGGCCGGTGCCCCGATCGTGGCGAGCGACCTGGACGCGTTCCGCCGGGTGCTGCGCGGCGGCCGGGCCGGCGAGTTGTTCACCAGCGGTGACTCCGATGACCTGGCGGTGGCGATCGGCCGGCTGCTCGATGACCCGCAGCGACGGGCCACGCTGTCCGCGGCCGCTTCCGCCGCGGTGCGTGATTACGACTGGCCCAAGATCGCGCGCGACGTGGTGAAGGTCTACGAAGCCGTGCTGCCGACCAACGGCGCGGCGGCTAGCGTTGTGATGGCGTTATGACCCCGTGGATCTCGATCATCATCCTGGCCGCGGTCGCGATGACCGGCGTCTACGTCTCGTGGCGGGCCGGCCGGCTCGACCGGCTGCACACCAGGCTTGAGACCGCGCGCGCCTCGCTCGACGCCGCGCTGGTCAGGCGTAGCTCCGTCGCGCTCGAACTGGCCTCATCCGGCCTGCTCGACCCGGCGACGAGCCTGCTGCTCGCCGATCACGCGCATAACGCCAGATCCGCCCAGACGGGTCGTGAGCTAGCTGAGAGCGAGCTGACCCGCACCCTGCGCACCGTGCTCCACCAGCCGGACTTCCGCGCATTCCTTGACGGCAGGGATGGCGCTGACGAGTTGCTCGGCGAACTTGAGTCGACCGCACATCAGGTGTTCCTCGCCCGGAAGTTCTACAACGACGCGGTCGCTGCCACGGTCGCCGCCAGGCGGCGCTGGCTGGCCCGGGTGTTCAGGCTGGCGGGCGGCGCTCCGATGCCGGAATTTTTCGAAATAGACGACACGATTTCCCCGGAAGACATGGCTGCCACGGGAACCGACATGCCGCATCTGGCAGGCTGAGGGCAGGCTGCACATACCATAGAAAGCGTTAGCCGTTTCGAGTATTAAGGAAGATCTGTGTCAGTCGAGAGCACGCTAGTCGATAGCACGCCAACGTCGGCGCACGCCACTGGCACCCAGCGCGTCAAGCGCGGCATGGCCGACATGCTCAAGGGCGGCGTGATCATGGATGTCGTCACGCCCGAGCAGGCGAAGATCGCCGAGGACGCCGGCGCGGTCGCGGTCATGGCGCTTGAGCGGGTGCCGGCCGATATCAGGGCGCAAGGCGGCGTGGCACGGATGAGCGATCCCGACATGATCGACGGGATCATCGCCGCCGTGTCGATTCCTGTCATGGCCAAGTGCCGGATCGGGCACTTCGCCGAGGCGCAGGTGCTGCAGGCGATCGGCGTCGACTACATCGATGAGTCTGAGGTGCTGACGCCGGCCGACGAGTCGCATCACGTGAATAAGTGGGCGTTCACCGTGCCGTTTGTCTGCGGTGCGACCAACCTGGGCGAGGCGCTGCGACGGCTCACCGAGGGTGCGGCGATGATCCGCTCCAAGGGCGAGGCTGGTACCGGCAACGTTGTCGAGGCCACCAGGCACATGCGCAACATCAGGGCCGACATCGGCAGGCTGGCCGCGTTGTCGCCGGACGAGCTTTACTCGGCGGCCAAGGATCTCCAGTCGCCGCATGAGCTCGTCGCTGAGGTCGCCGCGGCTGGCAAGCTGCCGGTGGTGCTTTTCACCGCTGGCGGCATCGCGACCCCGGCCGACGCCGCGATGATGATGCAACTCGGTGCTGACGGCGTGTTCGTCGGCTCTGGCATCTTCAAGTCGGGTGACCCAGCCGCGCGGGCGGCCGCGATCGTCAAGGCGACGACGTTCTACGACGACGCCGACGTGGTCGCCAAGGTGTCGCGTGGCCTTGGCGAGCCGATGGTCGGCATCAACCTGGACACGCTGGCGCCCCAGGACCGCTACGCCGGCCGCGGCTGGTAGCGCTCAGGGCCGATGATGGCCTCGACGACGCTGTCGGTGTCGGCGAGGTCGGGCAGCACCGCGTGCGCGCCGGCCGCCGCAAGATCGGACGCCGATGACTGGCCGGTCGCGACGCCAACCGCTCGGGCGCCGGTCGCCAGCGCGGCCTCGACATCGAGCGGCGTGTCGCCGACCAGCACGGTGGCCTCGCCGCCGTAGTGCTGCCCGTACGCGGCGAACGCCCGGTCTCGCGCCAGTCCCACCAGGTCAGACCGCACGCCGCTCTCGTTGCCGTACGCGCCGATGTCCAGGTCAAGGTGGGCGGTCAGGCCGAACGGCGCCAGCTTGACCTCGGCCATCTCCTTGACGTTGCCGGTCAGCACCGACTGGCGCACCGCCCCGGTGGCGGCCAGCGCGGCGAGCGCGGCGGCCGTGCCGGGAAGTGCGACGCCCCTGGCCACGACCATTTCGCCAAGGCTGGGCGCTAGCCTGGACAGGGCAGCCTCGAACCTGGCTACCTGCCCGGGAGGGTCTGGTATCCCGCACAGCGCGAGCACGTCGAGCGCGATGGCCCGGTCGGTGCGCCCGGCCATGTTCGGCTTCGCGGCCCGGGCCGGCAATTCTCTGCCGTACAGCTCGGTGAACGCGAGCTGGTAGAGCTGGAACCCGACGCCGCGGGTGTCAACGAGGGTGAAGTCGACATCCCAGAGCACCAGAAACGCAGACACGTCCGCGAGGTTACCAGCGCCGGATGTACCCGCTCGCGACTAGACTCTCGGCAGTCACGGGAGGTGCGTGTGCCAGGCCGGATCCGCGATGAGGACCTGCAACTCGTTCGCAGCCGTTCGCCGATCGCCGAGGTGGTCGGCGAGTACCTGCAGCTTCGCAGCGCGGGCGGGGGCTCGCTTAAAGGCCTGTGCCCGTTCCATGAGGAGAAGACTCCGTCTTTCAACGTGACCCCGGCCCGCGGCCTGTGGTACTGCTTTTCCTGCGCCGAGGGCGGCGACGTGATCGCCTTCGTACGCAAGATCGACAATCTCGGCTTCACCGAGTCTGTGGAGCGGCTCGCGGCCAGAGCCGGCATCGAGCTGCGCTATGAGCAGGGCGGCCACGTGCCAGGCCAGGAGCAGTCAAAGCGGCGCAGGCTGATCGAGGCACACCGGGCTGCCGCGGATTTTTATGCGGAAAAATTGCTTGCCCCCAGTGCCGGCCCTGGCAGGGATTTCCTGTCGTCGCGCGGATTCGAACTCGCCGACGCCCAGCGATTCGGAGTCGGCTACGCGCCCGACGACTGGGAGCTGACGACCAGGCACCTGCTCGGGCGCGGGTTCACCGAGGAGGAACTCCTGTCCGGCGGGCTCGCCGGGCGCGGCAGGCACGGGCTCGTCGACAAGTTCCGCGGGCGGCTGATCTGGCCGATCAGGGACCTGTCCGGTGATGTGATCGCGTTCGGCGCGCGCAAGCTGAGCGTCGATGACAACGGTCCCAAGTACCTGAACACCCCGGAGAGCCCGATCTTCAAGAAGAGCTCGGTGCTGTACGGCGCCGATCTCGCCAAGCGCGACATCGCGCAGCGGCGGCAGGCGGTCATCGTCGAGGGCTACACCGATGTGATGGCCTGCCACCTGGCCGGAGTAACCACCGCCGTCGCGACCAGCGGCACCTCGTTCGGCGAAGGGCACGTCAAGATTCTCAGGCGACTGCTGCTCGACACCGACCTTCGTCCATCGGAGTTCATTTTCACCTTCGATGGCGATGCGCCGGGCCAACGGGCTGCCTTGCGCGCGTTCGGCATGGAGCACGCGCTCGTAACTCAGACCTACGTCGCGGTGCAGCCAGATGGCATGGACCCATGTGACCTGCGGGTCAAAGAAGGCGACGCGGCTGTACGCGAACTCATTGCCAGCCGGGTGCCGTTGTACGAGTTCGCCGTACGTGAAGCGGTCAACGGGTTCGACCTGAACTCAGCCGAGGGGCGGATTGCCGCGCTAGATCGTGCCGCCGAGATCGTCGCGCGGATCAAGGATCCAGCGTTGCGCAAGGTCTATGCGGTCAGAGTCGACCGATGGCTTGGGCTTATGGACGAAGACCTTGTGCTCCAGCGCATCGGTGCGCACATCCCGAAGGAACGGGGGCGCGCGGCTGGACCCGGTGCCGGGAGCGGTCCGAACAAGGCCGACCAATCGCGGCCCGGCTCGCACGTTGGCTACGACCCGCAAGATCCCGTGATAAATCTGGAACGCCAGGCGCTCAAGCTGGCGATCCAGCGCCCGGCGCTGCTCGGACCCGCATTCGACGGGTTCTCTGCCGATGTGTTCACCGCCCCGGCGCATCAGGCTGTGTGCGAATTGATCGCAGAGTGCGGGGGAGTCGGCTCGGCTGAGCAGGCGCGCGAGTGGGTCGACCGGCTGATCGATGCCGCTCCGCACGACAACGCCAGGATGTTCCTGACCAGGCTTGCGGTCGAGCCCGTCGAGGCACCAGGCGCCGCGGCCGAACCAGATGACCGGTACGCCGACTACGTGCTATCGCGCCTTGAGGAACTCGCCGTCTCCCGGCGGATCGCCCAGGTCAAGTCGCGCCTGCAGCGCATGAACCCGGTCACTGAGCAGCCGGAGTACGCCCAGACGTTCGGTGACCTTGTAGCACTCGAACAGCGGCGCAAGCAGCTGCTTGAGCGATCAGGGGGTACCTGAGCAGACGCGCCAGGAGTGCCCTATTACCTGGCTAGGGGCCACTTGAAACTAACTCTGAGGTGACAATTTTCGATCCTCGCGACGGAGCGTAACTGTCGCAGACTGTTGTCCATGACCCCAGTGCTTGCTCTAGCGGCGGATCAGGTTACCGACCTCATCTCTCGGGCCAGGGAAAGCGGCACTGTCGCGCTGCCCGACCTCAATGCTGCCTTCGAGCGTTCCGAACTCCTGCCCGACGCGATCGACGACATCATGCGGATGCTTGAGCAGGACGGCGTCGAGATCGTGGACCCTGGTTCTGAGGACTCAGACGATCAGCGGATGATCGGCGGTTCTGACCGGGCGCGGCGGGCAGGCACCAGCGATCTGGTGCGCATCTACCTGCGTGAGATC
>DATNEK010000022.1:0-15043 GCA_035553055.1 Streptosporangiaceae bacterium
GCCGGCCGGTGATCGCGGTGAATCGGCGGGTGCCTGGCGGACGATTGCCGCGTACCGGAAACTTCCCGTGCCGGGGGCGGAGCAGTGCCGTCGGGGTCACGGATGACTGCCGCGTTGCGGATGGTTTCCCGTGTTATCACCCCCTGCGAAAACTATCCGGAACCCGGCAGCTCTCCGGCGAGCGCACGTCAATGTTCCGTCGTGATGATGTAGCCTTTTCCGTCGAGGTAGGCTTTTCCGCGAATAGAGCGGCAAACTCTACGTCGACGGAAAACTCTACGTCACAACTTTAGGTTCTGCCGCAATTGTCGCGCCGGCCACCGTTGATCTTGCCGGACGTCGCCTCTTGACGCGAAGAACCAGCCGCCTAGCTGCATCAAGTCTCCCGAACCGGGGCAATCCACCAGTCCGCCGCGCCGCCCTGGTCGCCGGCAAGCCACCGGATATCGTGACCACGGAAAGAGTCATCTACCCGCGGTGTTGCGACCACCCCCTGAACCCGCGTGATGAACCCCCTGATCCATCGCGCCGGGCCGAGCGCTCAGGGTGCGATGAATCCCCGGATCCATCGCACCGCGCTGCTCCCGGGTTGGGGAATCATTCGGGTCCAGCGCCGCGCGGACCGGAAATTAGTTACGCGACCAGATCCTCGCGGTCGGCGACAGCGGCAACGGTCCGACGCTGCTGTCGTTCACCGCAGGTCAAACAGCAGCAACGGTCCAACGCCGCAGTTCTCACTACAGCAAAGTGCACAACGCTGTCGCGCACCAGTGCGCTACCCGGTCGGCAATGGCCCCGATTTCACGCACCGCGACCGTCCCCGCCGGGATGCATCGACATCGGCATATCACAAGTCGCCTGGCCAATCCCGGAACCTAGGTGTCATTCCCGGACGCGCCAAGTCAGCGCTGGTCCGGCGTCATCTTAAAGGCGAGGCCGCGTTGGGGTCATGATCATGTAGAGTTTTCCGTCGATGTAGGCTTTTCCGTAAATAGAGCGGAAAACACTACGTCGACGGAAAAGGCTACGTCACGACTTTAAGTCCTGCCTCAATCGTCACGATAGCCACAGTTGATCTTGCTGGGCCTTTTGCCGCTACCCACGGAGAAGAAACCAGTCCTGCGGTCCGGCCGGGAGAGTCGTCGGGGCGGGCAGAGCCGCCACGGACCGTGAGACCCGCCGCGGACAGGCAGAACCGCTGCGGGCGGGCAGAACCGCTGCGGGCGGGTGGGAGAGTTGGGGCCGGGGATTGAGTAGCGGCTACTCAGGCGGGCGATTGTTGGCGGGGTTAGAACTACTCCGAGCGGGCCGGGCCGCGGCTCGATCGCATCGCGTTATAAGGGGGTAGTCCTGATGTTCAACAAGTTGCTCGATCCTGAAGGTGCCAAGCTGCCCAGGCTGGCCGAACTCGGGCCGCAGATCGGAATCGAGGTCAGGCGCCTGGAGGCGCTGACCCCGTCCCAGCTCGCGACCGAGGTTATGACCAACGCGTTCACGCCGGAATACGCGCCCGGCGGCGGGATGGTCGGGCTTGGCGCGATCGCTGACTACTTCCTGCCCGACTACGGCGCTCCTAGGGCCGGCGACACCACCAGCGCGGAGGAGCACGCGCTTTGCGATCTGCTCGCCGAGGGCGTGCAGTTGCTCGAGCAGGCGCGGCTCGTGCGGCCGAAGTTCGGGTACGGCGGCGGCGTGGCCGGCTACGGCTGGGTCACCACACGACTCGGCCGCTGGGCACTCGCGACCGGCAACGTACAGACCACGATCGAACCGCTCGCTGGGTAACCGCCGCGCTGGGTAACCGCCGCGCTGGGTAACCGCCGCGCTGGGTAACCGCCGCGCCGGGCACGCACGGTTGGACCCGGTCACTTACCTTTCGCCGCAGTGGCCCGCTTGCTCGCCGGGGTGCTGCTCGGTTTCTTGGCTGGCGGACGGCCGCGCATGTCGCGGACGTAAATGACGCCTGGCCTGCCGTCGCCCGTGCTGCGGCGCTCAAGCTCGAACAGGGTGGTGGCGGCCATGAGGTCGCTCAGCTTGGCGTACCCGTAGCTGCGGGAGTCGAAGTCCGGCTGCTGCTTGGTGATAAGCGTGCCGACATAGCCGAGCGCAGCCCAGCCGTCGTCGTCCGATGCCGCCTCCACGGCATCGCGGAGCTGGTTCACCAGCGCCGCATCGCGCTTGAGTTGCGTGGCCGATGCGCGCGGTGCGGCGGCTGGCAAGGCATCGGCCGACCCCGCGGCCGCGGCCTCGCGCCGTAGGTTCTCGATGTAGATGAACTTGTCGCAGGCCGCGACGAACGCCTTCGGCGTCTTGCGCTCGCCGAACCCGTACACGGTCAGGCCTGACTCTCGCAGCCGCGCGGCCAGGCGGGTGAAGTCGCTGTCGCTTGAGACCAGGCAGAACCCGTCGAACCGGCCCGAGTACAGCAAGTCCATGGCATCAATCACCATCGCCGAGTCGGTCGCGTTCTTCCCTGTGGTGTACGCGAACTGCTGCACTGGCTGGATCGACTGGGCAAGTAGCCGGTCCTTCCATCCACGCAGGTTCGTCCCCGTCCAGTCGCCGTAAGCGCGCTTGACGTGCGCCGTGCCGTACCTGGCCACCTCCGCGAGCAGGTCATCGACGATCGAGGGCTGCGCGTTGTCAGCGTCGATGAGCACAGCGAGCCTGGCCGTGTTCTCGCTCATAGTGACCTCTCCTCCGCGCCGTGGCCGACGGGCCGCGAGCGCCCGGGCCCGGTCCTGATCGCGACCAGCACCGTGTCGTGGATCGTGGCGTCGGCGCCGCTAGGAGTGCTGGCGCGACGGGGACGAGCCTGGCAGATATCGATCGTCCACGCACCGTCGAGTAGCTCGGCGATGTCCTCGGGGGAATAGAAGCGCTCAGGCGTCGGCGGACGAGGGACGCCGGAGGTCAGGTCGGAAGGGTGGTGCCCGACGACGAGCAGCATCCCTCCGTCGGCGACGGCGGCGGCCAGCGAGGTGAACAGCCTGGCCCGCGGCTCGGGCGGCAGCTGCATGAACTGCGCGGAGACCAGGTCGAAAGCACCTGGCTCCGGTGGGCTGACGAGCAGGTCCGTCTGCTTCCAGGTAATGCGGGCGGCCGCCGCCTGATCGGCCTGCTTGGCATGGGAGGCGGCCCGCTCAAGCGCTACGCCAGAGATGTCAGTGCCGACCACGGTCCATCCCTGGCGAGCCAGCCACAACGCGTCGGCTCCCTCTCCGCAGCCCGCATCAAGCGCCAGGCCAGGTGCCAAGCCGGTTACCTCGGCGACCAGCTGCGGGTTCGGGTTGCCGCTCCAGACTCGCTCCGCCGAACGGTACCGCTCGTCCCAGAACTCGGCGCCGAACTCCTGACCAGGCTGATGAGCATGCTCCGTCATCCGCCCAGTATCTCCTGGCTCAAGAGTGTTTGCCGGGTTCGTGGCCACATCCGTTTCATTACAGCTACTTGCTTACTTCATTAGTCGACGCGCAGTTTGCTTGCCATGGCTGCGGGGATGGGCGCTAGTAAAATGAAATTGGAATAGCTTCCCGGTGCTAAGGCAAGGGAAGTCCGACATTTTAATTTATCCGGAAGATAGGGTCTCGACATAATGGATCAGCCGGAATCGTCGCAATTGCGGGCGGACATGTTCTTGCTGCATGCTCCCAGCGTCTTTGACTTCCGCGAACGTGACGACATGCTGTTCGCCTATCTCAGTGACAGCGACAGCGTCAATGTCACATCGGTCTACGAGATGTACCCAATCGGCTGGTTCTCAATCAAGCAGCGCCTAGCGGATCACGGGTTCGACGCGAAAATCGTCAACGTCGCATCGCTTATGCTCATGTACCCGGAGCTTGACATCAGGCGGCTGCTCGGTCGGCTCGAAGCGCCGATCTTCGGGTTCGACCTGCACTGGATGACGCAGTGCCACGGCGCTATCGAGCTGGCGTCGCTGCTCAAGTGCGTACATCCAGAAGCGCTCACCATCTTCGGCGGCATCTCAGCGACGTACTACGCGGACGAGCTGATCAGGTATCGATGCGTCGATGTCGTCGTCCAGGGCTATGACACGCTCGAGCCGGTCACCCAGCTTGTCGCCGCTGTCCGGCGGGGCAGTCGCGACTTCTCGGCCATCCCGAACCTGCTGTACAAGACCAGCGGCGAGGTCAACGCCAGCGGTTTCACGCACAAGCCTGGCTCTCGTTACAACGACGTGCCTAACGACTGGTCGTTCTACCGCGACAGCGAAGGTTCCGGGCCGTCGGTCTCCAAGCTCATCATGACCTTGCCGAACACGGGGTGCGCGCATGACTGCGGCTGGTGCGGCGGCTCGCGGTTCGCCTACCGCAACGTGATGGGAGTACGTCGAACCTTGATCCAGAAGGATCACGATCTCATCATCGAGGAACTCCGCACCATGAAGGAGGCGGCGAAACGGACCTCGATATACGCTCTCCAGTGCTACTCGGAGAACAAGGTACGGATGCACCAGTACCTGGATGCCGTGAAGGAGGTCGGCTACAACAGCGTCTTCTTCGAGCAGTTCACCCTGACGCCGCCTGACACGCTCAGGAAAATGGGCGAGTCGACGTCCTCCTACATCATGCTCTCTCCCGAGTCCCACGACATGGTGATCAGCAAGGCGGCCGGCCGAGGGACCTTCACCATGGACGAGATGGAGAAGTGGATTCCGCGCGCGCTTGACGCGGGCGTCAAGGGCATCATGATCTGGTTCTTCATCGGCATGCCTTACCAGGACGAGCAGTCGGTGATGGACACCGTCACGTACTCGGAGCGGCTGATCCGCATGTTCGGAGGGCGTCAGGCGCTCCCGCTCATTTGTCCCATGGTGCCGTTCCTCGATCCCGGCTGCCGGTTCTTCGAGCAGCCGGAACAGCACGGCTACCGGATCTTCCACCGCACGCTCGAAGAGCACCGCCAGGCAATGGTCGAGCCCCTGTGGCACCGCCGGCTGAACTACGAGACCAAGTGGCTGAGCCGTCGTCAGCTGCAGGACGTGTCCTATGAGGCCATCGCCCGGCTCGTGGAGATCAAGGGCGAGTACGGCGTGCTGCCGACCAGGCTGTGCGGCACGATACTCAAGACCATCGCCCAGACGCGGAAACTGCTCGGCGAGGTGGAGCGAGCCATGTTGCTCGATGGGGGGTTGCCCGCCTCGCTCAGGGACGAGATACGCGCGTACAACAGCAGGATCCTCGCTTATTCCAGCGATCAGATCGTCCCGGTGCGGCGTCCTTTCGGCGGCCGGTGGTTCGACGACGTTACCGTTCCACAGCAGATGATCTCCGACTTGCTGACAGCAGGCGACGTCGCGGTCCGCTGACCCGCTACCCGCCGCGTGGCGGGCAAATGCGGACGGGAAGCGTCCGGGGTCCGCGGATCTGGCCGCGGGACCAGGTCACCGCGGACGGATCGGCGAGGCTGAACTCGCCGATCCGCTCCAGCCACACCTCAAGGGCGACCCGCAGTTCCATCCGGCCCAGGTGCGAGCCGAGGCAGCGATGAATTCCGATGCCGAAAGCAGCGTGCCGGTTGATCTGGCGGTCGATGACGACCTGGTCCGCGCGATCAAACTGAGCCGGATCGCGGCTGGCGGCTGGATACGACAGCAAGACCCAGTCTTCGGCCTTCATGTCCACGCCACGGAACCGCAGATCCTCTTTGACTAGGCGGGCCATGCTGACCGGAGCATAGGCGCGCAGTAGTTCCTCGATCGCCGTCGGCAGCAGCCCAGGCTCGGCGAGCAGCCGTTCCCGATCAGCCGGAGTGCTCGCCAGGTGCCACAAGGAAGCGCCGATCGCGCTCGCCGTCGTATCGCTGCCGGCGATCAGGAGCAGTTCCATCGTCCCCACGACGTGCGCCGCGCTGAGCTTGCGGCCATTCATCTCGGCGTTGATCAGAAAGGTGGTCAGATCGTCGCGCGGGTCATCGAGGTGGTCGTGAACCTGCGCGAGCAGGTAGTGGTAGAGCGCCGACATCGCCGTGACGCGCCGGGACTCGGGAACGTTGATGCCTTCTAGCTTGTTCTCGGCGAACTCGCGGAACTGCGGGCCGTCATCGAGCGGGAAGCCGAGCATCTCGGCGATGACACGCACCGGGATGTGCTGCGCGTAGTCAGCGGCGGCGTCCACGAGGTCGCGCCCGTCCATGGCGTCGATAAGCGAGTGGCAGAAGGATCTCGTCGTGGGCTCGAGCTTGGCCGCCGCCGCCCTGGTGAACGCGGGCAACAGCAGCTTGCGCGCGTCGCGGTGGTACGGCGGGTCCGAGGTGATGGGCGGCGAACCGCCGATCGGCGCGATCTCGGGCGGCGAGCGGAAGTTGCCCATGATGATCGACCGGGAGGAGAAATGCTCGGTGTCGTAGGCGACCGCGGAGATGTCCTCGTAACGGGTCGGCAGCCAGGCACCGCCGAACCTGTCAGTGTGCGCGATAGGGCAGCGCTGGCGCAGGTCATCGGTGATCGCATGCGGGTCAGCTGCCCACTGCGGCTCCGTGTGGGAGAAGTCAGTCGCCCAGTCGGCGACCGGGCCGGTGACGATCTCGCTGCGGACGCCCCGGCTTTCCCGATCGCGCTTTTCCCACCGGTCCCCGGCGAGCCGATTGCCGACCGACATCACTCGTCCTCGATCAGCCGGATCGCCTGCTCGGGGCAGTTCAGCACCGACCGACGCGCGTCATCGATCGCCGACGGCGGTACGACACCGTCACCAAGTACCTTTCCGTAGCCCTCCTCGTCATCGCCGAACAAGCTCGGAGCGAGGTCATAGCAACGTCCGTGCCCCTGGCAGAGGCCTGCGTCGATCCTCAGCTTCACCGGGCGCTCCTCTCAGCCGCGGCGATGACGGCCGCGGGTGTCTTTATACCGCAGGCCGGGCGCACGCGCGGAGAATTAGGCAATTCATTTACTGGCATTTTCAGAATTCATTATTACGCTATCTCGTTTACCGGCGACGCGCCAGGGAATGGCCGCTTACACACGCGGAACGTCGTCGTAGCGGCCTGCATTCACAGAACCGAGAGGAGCTCCATCCCGGTGGAAGTGCAAATTCCCGCCGTCTCCGGCAGTCGTGGGGAAGGCTACACCACCGTGCCTTCGCCGTTCTCGATGGACCGGGACGCCTTCCGTGACCTGGGACACCGGCTTGTCGATGCACTCGACGCCTATCTCGACAAACTTCCCCAAGAACCGGTCTACCGTCCCTTGCCGGCGGAAGTGCGGCGAGAGCTTGATGAATTGACTATTCCCGCACAGGGGTTGGCTCCCGAACAGGTAATCGAGAATTTCTTCCGGCTGGTCATACCCTACGGACGCGGTCAGAATCATCCGTGTTTCGCCGCGTTCGTAGACCCGGCCGCATCCAGGTTGAGCATGCTCGCGGCATTTGCCGCGGCAGCTACCAACACAAGCGGCGCCGGCGGTGACTACGCGGCTATCTACGTCGAGCGGACGGTAGTTCGCTGGCTCACCGAACTCATCGGGTTTCCCGCCCGGGGAAGCGACGGAGTCCTGCTCGGCGGCGGCTCTGACGCCAACCGGCACTGTCTGGAGGTCGCCAGGTACGCCGGCGCCAGGCAAGCCGGCTGGGACGTGCGGACCGAAGGCCTGCAGGCGCATCAGCGCCTCACCATGTACATGTCGGCCGAAGGACACTCCTGCCTGGAAAAGGCGGCGTTCACGCTCGGCCTCGGCGCGCCGCGCAAGGTCAAGGTGGGGCTCGACTTCCGCATGGACATGGCCGACTTGCGCGCGGCCGTCGCGGCGGACAGGCAAGCCGGTCACCACCCCTTCCTTGTCGTGGCGAACGCCGGGAGCGTGAAGACCGGCGCCATCGACCCGCTCGCTGATCTCGCCGACTTCTGCCGGGCCGAAGGTCTGTGGCTGCACGTGGACGGCGCCTATGGCGGGTTTGGTGCACTCGACCCGCGCCTCGCGCACTGGTACCGCGGGCTCGAACGAGCCGACTCCGTCGCGCTCGATCCGCACAAATGGCTCGCCGTCGCCATCGGCTGCAGTTGCGCCATCATCGCGCGGGGATCGCTGTTGCAGGACACGTACAAGCTCATCCCCTCATACCTCAGGTTCGAGCCAGGACAGGGATTCGCTGGCGAGGTCTGGTACTCCCATCGCAGCGCCGAGCAGACCAGGGACTCCGGGCGGGCGCTCAAGACCTTGTGGAACATACAGCAAGCCGGCAGAGCCGGTCTCGCGAGTCACGTCAGGCGGCACGTAGACCTGGCGCGGTACCTGGAAGGCGTCGTCGAGTCAAGCCCAGACCTCGAACTGCTCGCGGCCGGGCCGCTGACCACGGTGTGCTTCCGCTACGTGCCCGGCAGCCTGCGCGATGACGATGCCGCCTTGAACCGGCTCAACGAGGCGATCATGGAGGACGTCCAGGTCGGGGGGCGGGCCTTCCTCGGCGGCACGGACATCCGCGGCCGCTTCGCGCTCCGCTCGTGCGCCCTGCACTACGAGCTCGACGAATCGCACGTGCACACCATCGTGGACGCCGTCATCGATTCGGGGCGCCGCCACGTCCAGGCCAGCGACTCACCGGGGACCGGTCGCCTGGCCAGCTCGATTACCGCCCCTGCGCTCGTAGAGGAAGACGTCACATGCGCCTCATAGCAAGCCGGCCCACCGCCAGATCCGCGGGTGGCACCGCCCCAGTCCGGCGGGGGCTCCCTGGGAGTCGCTCGCCCAGGCCAGCACAACCGCCATCGGCCCGTGCGCGCTTCGTGCTGGCGCTGGCGGCCGGCAAGGCGGCCAGCAAAGCCTCTCGGGTGCTGCGGTTCGGCGGCGGAACCAGCTTTCCCGGCGCCGTTGCCCGCCGGATCGATCCTGACGTGCTGCAGAAGGTCGCCGCCGCCAGCGGTGCCAGCAAGGTCGTCGTTACCGGGAGCAATGGCAAGACGACGACCTGCCGCATGCTGGCCGCGCTCGCCCAGGCCGGCGGCCTGAAGGTCGCGCAGAACAGGTCGGGCTCCAACCTCGTGCAGGGAGTCATCTCGGCGGCCGTGCGGGGAACGGATCTGCGGGGCCGGATGGACGCGTCGCTGCTCCTGCTTGAAGTCGACGAGGCGACCGTGCCCGCGGTGACGCCCGAGTTGGCACCGGACGCACTCGTCATTACCAACATTTTCCGCGATCAGCTCGACCGGTTCGGGGAACTTTACACGGTTGCCACCGGTCTGGCTGCCGTCATCGACTCGCTGCCGGGCTCGGCCACAGTGGTGCTCAACGCCGACGATCCCCTGGTGGCGAGTCTCGCTCCTGGTGCACTCGCCCGCCGCGTTCACTACGGCATACGAGCCGGCGGCGCCGGGACGCAGGTGCCAGAGCACGCCGCCGACACCATCCGCTGCGTGCGCTGCCAGCGGCAGCTGAGCTACCGCGCTGTCTATCTGTCCCACCTTGGGGACTACGAGTGCCCGGGGTGCGGAAACGCGCGACCGCTGCTTGACGTCGCGGTCACCGCGATCCAGCCATCACCTGGCGCTGGCGCCGAGATCAAGATCGAGACGCCCGCGGGCACGTTCCCGCTGACTGTGCCCCTGGCCGGGATACACAACATCTACAATGCCGCCGCCTCGATCGCCGCCGCGGTAGCGCTGTCGCTTCCCCGGCCCAGGGAGATTGGCCAGGCCGAGCACGCCCTGGCTGGCTTGCGCCCGGCTTTCGGCCGGATGGAACCGATCCAAGCCGGAAACCGCCAGGTCGTGCTCTCCTTCGTCAAGAACCCGACGGCGTATAACGCGACGCTGCGTGAGGTGCTGCAGCAGCCTGGCCGCAAGCACGTCCTGGCCGCGCACAGCAACACCGACGTGGACGGGGAAGACTTCGCCTGGCTCTGGGACGTCGACCTTGAGCAACTCGTGCCGCAGCTCGCGAGCCTAGTGGTCAGCGGCACCCGGGCCGAGGAAGTGGCGCTGCGGTTCAAGTACGCCGGGGCCGACCAGGCAATCATGCGAATGCTGCCCGGCCGCGCGGCCGCACTTGACGCGGCGCTCAACCAGACGCCCGCAGGCGAGCCCCTGTACATACTCGCCGGATACACCCCCATGCGCGAGCTGCGCGGCATCATGCAGCGCCGAGGGTGGGTCCCGCCGTCATGGAAGGAATGACCCGATGACTCAGACGCCGCCCGAGGTACGCATCTGCCATCTGTACCCGCGCCTGTTCAGCGTGGCCGGCGACCGGGGAAACCTGTTTACCCTGATGCGGCGCTGTGCCTGGCGCGGGATCGGGTGCAGCGTGACCGAGGCCGATGCCGGAGTAGTGCCCGACTTCGGTCAGTCCGACCTGATCATGGTGCACGGCGGCCAGGACCGCGAGATGACCGAGGCGGCCAGGGACCTCGCAGCGAAAGCTGGACCGCTCTGCGAGGCGATCGAGGAAGGCGTCGCCGTCCTTGCCGTTTGCGCCGGCTACCAGCTACTTGGCCGGTACTACACGCCAGTGCAGGGACCGCCGCTACCTGGCCTCGGGGTGCTCGACGTCGCGAGCGAAGGCGGACAGGCCCGTTTCATCGGGCATGCGGCGGTGCAGTGCGATCTCGGCGACGGTGAGCGGCACCGGCTTACCGGGTTCGAAAACCACAGCGGGCGGACCTACCTGGGCAACGGTGTCGAACCACTCGGGCGGGTACTGGCCGGAAGCGGCAACAACGGCGAAGACGGCACCGAGGGTGCCAGGTACAAGGGTGTCTACGCCACCTACCTGCACGGCCCGGTGCTCCCGAAGAATCCGTGGCTGGCCGACCTGCTGATCGCCAGGGCGCTGGCACACCGCTACTCCGACCCCGGCCCGCTGGCCGCGCTCGGAGACGAAGAGGAGACGCAGGCGCAAGCGGCCGCGCTCCGCCTCGCCGGGATATCGCAGCGTAAGGAGCCGCAGTGGACTTCTCGCTGACCACCGAGCAGCACGAGCTCACGCAAGCGGCAGCCGACTTCGCCCGGCGGGAGCTTAACCAGGACCTGGCCAAGCGCGATGAGGCGGGTGAGTTCCCGGCGGAATTGTGGCGTGCCTGCGCGAAGTTCGGGATTCTCGGCCTGCCAATGCCCGCCGAGTACGGCGGCGGAGGCTCCGACCTCATCACGACCGCCCTGGTCATGGAGGCACTCGGATACGGATGCCAGGACAATGGCCTGCTGTTCTCGCTCAACGCCCAGCTCTGGAGCGTGCAGCACCCAATAGTCATCTTCGGTACCCCGCAGCAGCAGCAGGCGTACCTGCCCGGCATGGTGGCGGGAGACATCATCGGCGGCCACGCGATGACCGAGCCTGGCTCAGGCTCCGATGCCCTGCACTTGCACACTCGCGCTGAGCGACGAGGCGAGAATTACCTGCTGAACGGGACCAAGCAGTTCATCACCAATGCTCCCGTCGCCGATGTGCTGCTCGTCTACGCCAGCGTCGACGGCGGTGCCGGGTTCGGCGGCTTGTCGGCCTTCCTTGTCGATGCGAAGACACCGGGGCTCGCGGTCAGCAGCGGACTGGAGAAGATGGGTCTGCGCACGTCCCCGATCGGCGAGATAGCGCTGACCGACTGCCTCGTTCCCGCGACCAGCCGGCTGGGACCCGACGGCGCCGGAATGGCTATCTTCAACTCGTCGATGGAGTGGGAGCGAAGCTGCCTCTTCGCAAGCTGGGTCGGGGCCATGCGTCGCCAGCTAGATGCCTGCGTAGCGTACGCGCGCATGCGCGAGCAGTTCGGCCAGCCGATCGGGAAGTTCCAGGCGGTGGCCGCCAAGCTCGCCGACATGTACGTCAGCGTCGAAGCGGCCAGGCTGCTGATCTACCGGGTCGCCTGGTGCAAGCAGCAGGGCAGGTCGGCTCCGGCGGAAGCAGCCGCCGCGAAGCTGTTCACCAGCGAAGCATGGGTTCGCTCCAGCCTTGACGCGATCCAGACGCACGGCGCTGTCGGCTACATGAAAGAGACGGGGATCGAGCGGGATCTCCGGGACGCGGTCGCCAGCACTATCTACTCGGGCACATCGGAAATCCAGCGGGTTCTCATCGCACGGATGCTCGGGCTATGAGCGGCAATGGCGGCGAAGGCGGCCGCGACATCGGCGGGGAGGCGTGATGGCCCATGTGCTGCACGGACTGCTGGCGCGGGCCGCGGCGCGGCATCCACAGCGGCCGGCGGTCTGGTCACAGGGCGGCGAGCTCACATATACCGAACTTGACCAGATAAGCAACAAGCTCGCCAGGGCGCTGCTGCGGATGGGCGTGGCGCCTGGCGACCGGGTCGGGATACTCGCACCGAAGTCGGCTGCCGCGGCCGTCGCCGTGTACGGGGCGCTGAAAGCCGGGGCGTGCTACGTGCCGCTCGACCCGAAGGCACCAGCGACGCGGATCAGCTATGTGGTCCAGGACGCCGACATCAACGTGGTCATCGCCGATGAGGACCGGACGTCGCAGGTCACCGACCTAGCCGACCGCGGGCCCAGCCAACTCGGCCGGCTGACCGTGACGACCTGCCCCGCCGAAAGCCCCGCGCTCAGCGCCGAATCGGCACAGCCGTTGGACGGCGAGCGGGCGATCGAGACCGACCTCGCGTACATGCTCTATACCTCGGGGTCGACCGGCACCCCGAAGGGTGTGATGATCTCCCATCGCAACTCGCTCACGTTCGTCGACTGGTCGGCGGCGGCGGCCGGGCTGCGCTGCGAAGACCGAATCTGCAGCCCAGCTCCGCTGCACTTCGACCTGTCGGTGTTCGATGTCTTCGCCACCTGCCGGGCCGGCGCCTGCCTCACGGTAATTCCCGACCGGACGACCACCTTCCCTGTGTCTATCGCGCAGTGGCTGGAGAAGGAACAGGTCTCGATCTGGTACTCGGTACCTTCAGTGCTCACGCTGCTGGCCTGCTTCGGCGGTTTGAGCACGTTCGACTTGTCGCGGCTGCGAACGGTGATCTTCGCTGGAGAAGTCTTTCCGCCTAAATATCTCGCCCGGCTGATGACCGAGTTGCCCGGTCCCCGCTACCTGAACTGGTACGGGCCGACTGAAACCAACGTGTGCACGGCGTTCGAAGTCGTTCCCGGCCACGCCGACCGCGGACCGGTCCCGATCGGGACAGCGTGCGCCAACACCGAGGTATTCGCGGTGACGAGCGAAGGCGGCCTGGTCACCCATCCCGGCGATGAGGGCGAGCTTCATGTGCGCGGCCCTTCGCTGATGCGGGGGTACTGGAAGAGGCCGGATCAGACCCGCGAGGTGCTGGTACCCAACCCGCTCATGCCGGACCGCGACGAACTCGTGTACCGGACCGGTGACCTGGTGACCGTGGATGCCACAGGGAACTACGTCTACCTCGGCCGCCGCGACGCGATGGTGAAAATTCGCGGTTACCGGGTCGAGCTTGGCGAGGTTGAGGCCGCGCTCTACCGGCACCCGTCGATCGCCGAGGCAGCGGTGCTGCCGATACCCGATGAGCTGCTCGGCAGCCGCCTGAACGCAGTCGTCTCCGTGGCCGGAACACCGGGCCTCACCCGCGAAGACGTTATCGACCACTGCCGACGGTGGCTGCCGAGCTACATGGTGCCCGACGTGGTTGAGTTCCGTGCGGCGCTGCCGAGGACCTCAACCGGCAAGGTGGACAGGGTCGCCCTGGCCACGGAACGGATGAGAAAGCTAGCAGACACCCACTAAAGGAAGGTGCGCACGTGGAGGCGATCATCAACGACTACATCAGCAGGGAACTCGTCCAGGACCCCGCCCTGCTGCCGCTATCGGACGACACATCACTGCTTGACAGCGGGATCCTGGACTCGCTGAGCCTGCTTCAGCTCGTGGTCTTCCTCGAGGAGCGCTTCCAGATCACGGTCGGCGATGCCGATCTGCTTCCGCAGAATTTCGCCAGCGTCCAGACCATCTGCGCCTACCTGCGCGCCAGGGAGCCAGCCCCGCGGGCGACCGCACATGGCTAACGGCCGGGCGGCCAGGTTCGCGCGCATCGCCGAGCGCGTAACCTACTGGACGGTAGTCGCGCGAGTACTTGCCTTTCTCCCCGCCGCTCTCGGCTATCGCATCGCGTGCCTGCGCGGCGACTGGCTGCTGCGCACCGAGGCAGGCAAGAGCGCCCACCTGACCAGCAACGTGCGGCTCGTGCTCGGAAGCGAAGTCGGCGCTGACGCGGCGCAGGCCGCGGTCAGGGAATGGTTCAGGCTCTCCTCGTGCGAGGCGCTTGACGTGATGCGGATGCGCAACAAGGCGCGTCCGCTGCGGCGGCTGGTCGAGATCCGCGGCCGGGAACACCTGCAGGCGGCCCTCGCCGCTGGCAAGGGAGCGCTGCTCTGCTCCGCCCATTTCGGTTCCTTCGACAGCGGCTTTTCGATGCTGGGCGCCAGCGGCTTCAAGGTCACGACCATCGGCCGCTGGCAGCATAAATACACCACCGGGCTGTCGAAGGCCGAGCGGCGGTTCTGGGACCTGGTCTACACCAGGCCGCTGCAGCGGCTGCGGTACCGGCCCAATATCGAGCCATGGGCCGGGCGGCTCGAGGTCGCGACTCGGGCTGCCGCCGCGTTGCGCGCCAACGAGGTCGTGACGATCTCGATCGACGTCCCTCCGCTTGAGTGTGACCGCGCCCGCGCCATCGAGGTTCCCTTCCTCGGCGGGCGCGCCAGGCTTCTGCCTGGCGTGGTGACCCTGGCCAGGCTCACCGGGGCGCCGGTGCTGATGTGCTTCCTGCACCGATCGGCCGACTATTGCCATCAGGTACTCGAGATCTCCCCGCCGGTGCCGGTCGACGGTGAGACGGCGGAGGCGTTCGGCCGTTGTGCCGCCGAGGTGAGCGCCGCCATCACCGCAAGTCCCGCGCACTGGCAGTACCTGGCCAGCACGGCCGATCTAGTCGATCTCGGGCTCATTCCAGCCGAGAAAGAAGGCTCTCCTGCCGCCTTGTCGAGGATCGGCGCGCCGGCAGCCAGCAGCCCGCAGCCCACAACCCGCTGACCAGTGCGGCTACGGGGTCGGGCTACGCGGGATCGGGGTCCGGCCCTGGTCCGAGCTTGGGGGTGATGGCGA
>DATNEK010000023.1:0-25753 GCA_035553055.1 Streptosporangiaceae bacterium
CGCAGGCTGCTTGACCTCTACTGCCGCGACGCCGACGCGCTGACCGCGGAACTGCTGGCGCACCGCATGCGGCTTGAGAGCCGGCTGGTACGACTCCAGCGGCAAATGCACGACCTTGACCACTTGGTGACTGAGAAAGGATGGCAGGGCATGGGTGAGGCCAAAGATCAGCTGGTACTCGAGCCTGAGGTTCAGCGGAAGATCGCGGCGGCGTGTTTCAACGAGGTATGGACGCTGCTCGAAAAGGAAGATCGCACCGAGGCCGAAGACGCGCAGATGATCCACGCCGCCCACGCCTCGACCTACCACTGGATGCAGATCGGCCCGCCGGAGCGCCGGGCGCGCGGCGAATGGCAGTGTTCCCGTGTGTACTGCGTGCTCGGGCAGGCGGAGGCCGCTCTGTTCCACGCTAAGAAGGTGCTCGAAATCTGCCAGCGCGAGGGTCTGCGCGACTTCGACCTCGCGTTCGCTTACGAGGCGCTCGCGCGCGCCTGCGCGGTGGCCGGCGACTTCGATGAGTCGCACCGGTGGGCCGAACTGGCGCGGTCAGCGGCGACCGATATCGCCGAGGAGTTCGACCGGGAGCTACTGTTTACCGACCTGGAAACGATCCCGGCCGGAGCCTGAGCTATCGGGAAGGACCGCTATCGGGAAAGCAGCGCATGGTGGTGGGGGAGGCGGTCGGGTGGATGAATGGGCGGTAGCCGGCTGCCAGCGCGGCGACGATCGATGGCGGCGTCAGCAACGTCAGGCTGGTGTGCTTATCGACATCGATCGGTGGACCGTATCCGTCCAATGACCAGGGCCTGAGCGTGTGCCCGGTGACAAGGGCCGGCTGGCCGTCGCTGACAACCATCGCGCCGTCGGGCAGATCAGCGAGAATCGCCAGGCGTGTCAGCTTGGTACGTCGTCTGTCTACCCGCTCTGAGTGCAGCTTGATGTCCATTTCCCAGGCGTAGGGGCGCACCGCCAGCCCCTGCGCCGACCGCCACGATTCGCCGAACCAGCGGTGGTCGGCTCTGCGGCAGTAGCCGCAGGGCCGGTGACCGGCCGCCAGCGCCGTCGCCTCATCAAGGAAGAACAGCGCGGTCCACCGGCCGGGTGGCATGACGTCGCGCTTTCGGCCGCGCCAGTCGAGAACGCAAGAGATCCACATCTTGGTGCGCCAGCGGGTGACGCCGAGCGTTCTGTCGGCGTTGTGTATGCAGCCTCGGTTGCCCATCAGCAGGCCACGAGCGGGAACTGCCACGATCTCGCCGGTTGGCAGCACCCTGTTCTGAAGCGGTGACATCGGCTCGCTACCGGTCATCGGAACCGACTCGCTTTCGTCCTGGTCGCTGTCGAGCACCAAGGTATCCGGCCAGCCCGGTGCACGCGCGCGTTCCCGTCACTCTTGCGTGGTCGCTATTATACTGAGTATGATACTCGACATGCTACGAAGTAAGGCCCGACAATGAGCATCCGGCACGCTCTCCTCGCCCTGCTGAGCGAGGGACCCAAGTACGGCCTGCAGCTAAGGGAAGAGTTCGAGACGCGCACTGGCGAGGTGTGGCCGCTGAACGTAGGCCAGGTCTACACGACCTTGCAGCGGCTGGAGCGAGACGGGCTCGTCGAGTCCGAAGGCGCCGACGACGGGCCGCAGAAGGCGTTCCAGATCACCGGCAGCGGTGCGGCCGAGCTGGCGGACTGGCTGCGCACGCCACCGGACCTGAGCTCGCCGCCACGGGACGAACTGGTGATGAAGATCCTGGTGGCGATTCGGCTACCGGGCGCGGACGTGAATGACCTGATCCAGGAGCACCGGCGTTACCTCCTGCAGCTCATGCAGGAGTGGACGCGGATCAAGGAAAGCGGCGCCGAGGGCGACCTGAACCTCGCCCTCGCGGTGGATGCCGAGCTGTTCCGGCTTGACTCGGTCGTCCGCTGGCTTGACTCGGTCGATTCCCGGGTCAGGCGGGCAGTGGCCGACGGTCATGTCCAGCCCGCGAGGTCGCCGCTACCGAAGCAACGACGGCGCATAGGAGTAAGAGGATGAGCATGCTGGAGCTCAGGCAAGTATCCAAGGTCTACGGCAAGGGCGCCGGGCAGGTGCACGCTCTCGACCGAGTAACGCTGTCGGTGGACGAGGGCGCGATGGTCGCGGTGATGGGCCCGAGCGGATCGGGCAAGAGCACGCTGCTGACGATCGCGGGCAGCCTGGAAGAGCCGACAGAGGGCGAGGTGCTCGTGCACGGCGCCGCGCTTACCCGCATGTCACGTAACGACAAGGCCCGGCTGCGTCGGCGCACGATCGGCTATGTGTTCCAGGACTTCAACCTGCTGCCTGGCTTGACCGCCGCGGAGAACGTCAGCCTGCCTCTTGAGCTCGACGGCTTGCCCGCGCGGAAAGCCAGGGCCGCCGGGCTCGCGGCGCTTGATGAGCTTGGGCTAGCCGATCACGCCGAGCGCTACCCGGACGAGCTGTCTGGTGGTGAGCGGCAGCGGGTGGCGATCGCCCGCGCCGTGGTCGGAGAGCGCCGGCTGCTGCTGGCCGACGAACCTTCCGGCGCGCTCGACTCGGGCAACGCCGAGGCGGTCATGCGCCTGCTGCATGACGCGTGCAAGGGGAAGTGGGGAGGGGACCGGAGCGGGGCGATGTCGGCCGTCGTGGTCACCCATGACGCGCAGCTCGCCTCGTGGGCCGACCGGGTGGTGTTCCTGCGCGACGGCCGGATCACCGATCAGACTGCCTCCGCACCAGGTCCTGAGTCCCTGCTCACGCCCGGGCGTCGGCAGTGAGCGTCACGGCGGTCGAGCGGCCCAGGCGAGCGGCGACCAGCAATGGAGGCGTGCCCGCGCGCCGGGCGATCGTTCGCTGGGCCTGGCGGCTGCTTCGCCGCGAGTGGCGCCAGCAGCTGCTGATCCTGGCTCTGATCACGGTGGCAGTGGCGGCCACCTTCGTCGGTGCGGCGGTGGCCACCAACACGCCGCCTCCCCCAGGCGCCGGCTTCGGCACAGCGACCGAGATGGCCACGCTGGGTCCGAGCCGCCACCTGTCCGCCCAGATCGCGGCCATAGCGCATCGCTTCGGCCGGATCGACGTGATCGAGAACCAGACGTTGCCCGTACCGGGTTCGATCTCGACGTTCGACCTGCGCGCGCAGAACCCGCAGGGACCGTTCGGCCAGCCGATGTTGTCGCTGACCAGCGGGCACTATCCGGTCGGTCCCGGCCAGGTGGCGCTGACCAGCGGGCTGGCGTCCGAACTCGGGCTGAAGATCGGCGATACCTGGCGCGGTGCCGGCGCCGCCCGGCGGGTGGTTGGCATCGCGGCGAACCCGCAGAACCTGGTCCAGGAGTTCGCGCTCGTCGAGCCCGGCCAGGTCAGGGCGCCCAGCCTGGTGACCGTCCTGTTCGACGCGACTGGCGCGAACCCGCACTCGCTGCCACAGGACGTGGTGTCGCACGTGGTGGCGCGGATGTCGGCTGCCAACGCCAACGTGCTCAACCCGGTCACCATCTCACTCGCAGCGGCCACGCTCGGGATGCTGCTTATCGCGCTGGTGAGCATAGGCGGGTTCACGGTGCTCGCGCAGCGCCGGCTGCGCTCGATCGGCATGCTCGGCGCGCAGGGCGCGACGGATGCCAGCATCGGGCTCGTCGTCCGCGCCAACGGCTTCGCGACCGGGGTCGTCGGCGCGGCGGCCGGATTCGCGCTTGGCCTGGCGGCCTGGCTGGCGTACCGTCCGCGCCTGGAAGCCGGCGCTCACCACGTCGTAGGCGCCTTCCAGCTTCCCTGGCTGGTGATCATTGTGTCGATGGCGCTCGCCGTGCTGGCGGCGTACCTGGCGGCCGTTCGGCCCGCCCGGGCGATCGCCAAGGTGCCGATCGTCGCCGCGCTCGCTGGCCGGCCACCGGCTCCGCGGCCGGCTCGCCGCTGGGCCGGGCCAACCGGGATCGGACTCCTGGTGGTGGCGTTCTTCCTGATCGGGCTGGCGAGTGAGAACGCGACGTCGGCCGCCGCCGAGGCGGGAAATAACTCGACGCTCTTCCTCACCATGGTCGTGGGCCTGATCGCGGCGTGCGTCGGGGTGGTGCTGGTCGCTCCGGCATGCCTGGCGCTGCTGGCCAGGGCCGCCAGGCTGGCCCCGATAGTCGTGCGGCTGGCCGTGCGCGACCTGGCCAGATACCAGACGCGCTCGGGTGCGGCGCTCGGGGCGATCAGCATCAGCGTGCTGATCGCAGTGATCATCTGCGTAACCGCGGCCGCGCGGTTCGGCGACGTCGTCGACTGGGTCGGGCCCAACCTGGCTGCTGATCAGCTAGTCGTCTACCCGAGTCAGCTGCTCGTCGACCCAGGCGCGCAACTGACCGGCGGCCAGCTCGCGGCGATGACGTCGCAGACCCGTGGCATCGCGGCCTCGCTCGGATCCAGGGACATCGTCAAGCTCGAGACGACTGATTCCGCGCTACGGCGGGCCGCGTCCGGGCGAAACTGGTACGGAGCCGTATACGTGGCCACTGCGCAGTTGCTGCGCGCGTACGGCATCACGGCCGCGCAAGTCAGCCAGGCTGCCGACGTTCTCACCATGCGGCCAGGCCTGTCGAGCCTGACGAAGATGCAGTTCCTGTACGGTGCGCCCAAATTCGGCCCCGCTCCGGGCAGCGATCCGTGGCCCTGCCCGCCGAGCTACTGCCTGGCGAATCCGGACATCGAACAGGTCAGCGCGCTGCCATCGGGCACGTCGGCACCGAACACCGTGATCACCGAGCATGCCGTGCGCCAGTTCCACCTGAGGACAACAACGGCCGGCTGGCTCATCCAGACCCCTGACTCGCTCACGGCAGCTCAGATCAGCGCGGCCCAGCACGCCGCCGCGGCGGCTGGACTTACCGTGGAGACGCGCAACGACATCCCGACGTTCGCCGACATACTCAACGTGGCGACCATTTTCGGCATGGTGCTGGCACTCGGCATTCTCGCGATGAGCGTCGGATTGCTTCGCAGCGAGACCGCGAGCAACCTGCGCACTCTCACTGCGGCTGGCGCGAGCGGCACAGCCCGCCGGGCCATCTCCGCGGTCACCGCGGGCGCGCTGGCACTCATCGGCGCGGTTACCGGAATAGTGGCCGGGTACGTCGCCGCGATCGGCTTTTTCAGGGCCAGTCAGCTGGATAACCTGTCGTCGCTCACCAGCATCCCGGTGGCGAACCTGCTGCTGATCGGAGTCGGCATGCCGCTTGTTGCCATGGTCGGCGGCTGGCTGCTCGGCGGGCGCGAGCCCGCCGCGATCGGTCGCCGCCCCCTTGACTAGGAGGCCTCTGCGAGTGCGCCCTATCGAGCGCCTCCGGCTGCACGTGGACCTGACCGTACTGGCCACGCTCGCCGGGGCGCTCGGCGCATGCGGCTGAGGATCATGCTGGTGGCATGAGCGAGCCAGGCCCTGAGCCTGAGCTTGACACGGACCAATGCTGCCCGCTCCGCCCGCGCCTGGCCGGGCCAGGCGGCCGGGGCCGGCTTGGCCCGGTGGTGCGGCGTGCCTGCGATGGATTACCGGATCCATCGCACCCGGCGGGGCCTGTCCCGCGATGGATACCCGGATCCATCGCGCCCGGCGGGCCTGACCCCCGCGATGGATGCCCGGATCCATCGCGGAAAACAGGTGTGGATTCGGGTATCCATCGCGCTGCCGGGCCGCGCCGGCCAGATGAATTCCCGGATCCATCGCACCCGGACCGGCCGTCCGCACCCGGACCGGCCGTCCGCACCCGGACCGGCCGTCCGCACCCGGACCGGCCGTCCGCGGCCGGACCGGCCGTCCTTGGCCAGTACCGCCGGCCGCACCGATGCTGGCTGGCCAGGCGGCTAACCAAACCGACAACGCAAAAGCCCTGATTTCCGACCTACTCCCGTTCCAACCCTCCTGGTCGGCACTACGCCAGGGTCACGGCGCCGCGACGGATCATCGCGTCGATCGACGAGGCGACCTTTGAGACCGTCGGCGGTCGCAGGAACGTGTAGTGATCGCCGTCGACGGCGAGCGTGGTGACCGGGCCGGCCAGCACCTGCGGCCATTGCTTCCTGGTGCCGGCGTTCGGCGAGCGGTCGGCGCTGACGACGAGCGTGGGCGCCTGCGCGGCTGACGACGGGTCAGGCCGATAGCCGGCGATCATCGATGCGTGCGCGCGGAACACATCGAACCTGGTGGTCAGCCGTGCCTTCAGCGTCGCTGGGCTTGAGCCGTCCGAACTGGCGTCCCGGTTCAGGAAGCCGGCCAGCCAGGCCAGCTGATCTGTGGCCCTCGTTTTTGCCGGGTCAGGAAGGGCGGCAGTGGTCTTGGCGCCAAGGCCTTGCGTCGCATCAGACAGAAATTGGCCCGCCAGAGCGTTTTCGTTGATCGCGCGATCTCGCGGGATGGCGAACGGGGCGTCGAGCAGCACGAGCGTCCCGACCTCGGCGTCGTCCCGCTCGAGCGTCCGGGTGATCTCGTAGGCGATGACGCCGCCCATAGACCAGCCGCCGAGCCGGTAGGGACCGTGCGGGAACGCATCCTTGATCATCTTGGTGTACGCCTTGACGAGGTCGGCGAGTGTCGTCGGCGTCGCGCCAGGGGCAGCCAGGCCCGGTGCCTGCAAGCCGTGCACAGAGCAGCTTCCCGTTAGCTCGGCCAGCTTGGCGTAGTCGAAGACGGTTCCGCCGATCGCGTGGATGAGGATCAGCGGCGGACGGTCAGCGCCCGCGGTGAGCTTGATCAGATCCGAGTGAGCCGCCACGTTCGCCTCGGTCGTGGCGGACGCCGCGTCGATGAAGGCGGCGAGCCGCCGCGGCGTCGGGTGCAGGAACACCACCGACGGGGTCAGGTCCGCTTGCGCGCGCTCGGCGATCAAATCGATCAGGCGTATCGCCTGCAGCGAGTTGCCGCCCGAGTCGAAGAAGTTGTCGCTCACCCCGATTCCTGGTTGGTGCAGCACGGTGACGAACAGCTCGGTGAGCGCCGCTTCGGTCTGGGTAGCGGGGCGTTCGCTGCCGGCGTTCGCCTGCTTGCCAGTGGCGCCAGCCCAGGCCGGTGCGGGCAGCGCGCGCCGATCGATCTTGCCGTTGCCGGTGAGCGGGAAGTCGGCTAGGTAGATCAGGTGGGCAGGGATCATGTAACCAGGCAGCGCGGCCGCCAGATGGGCGCGGAGCTTGGCCTGCGACGGCGCGTCAGCGCCCGGTGCGCAGCGCACGTAAGCGGTCAGGTCCGCCTCGCCGGCCGGGTTGGTGGTGACAATGACCACGGCCTGGCCGATGCCGGAGTGGCTAGTCAACCTCGCCTCGATCTCGCCGAGTTCGATGCGCAGACCGCGGATCTTGACCTGGTGGTCGGCCCGGCCGGCGAACACGATCGTGCCGTCGGGGCGGCGGTAGCACAGGTCGCCGCTCTTGTAGAGCCGCCCGCTGCCCGGCCGGAACGGGTTGTCGATGAACCTGGCCGCGGTGAGTTCTGGCTGGTTCAGGTAACCGCGGGCCACGCCCGCACCACCCACGTACAGCTCGCCGATCACGCCGGGCGGCACCGGGTTCAGGTGCTCGTCAAGCACGTAGACCTGGTAGTTGGCCAGCGGCAACCCGAATGACGGCGGCAGCGGGGTATCCGGGGTCAGCACTGCGAAGCTGGACAGAACCGTGGTCTCGGTAGGGCCATAGGCATTGACGAAAGCCAGGTCGCGTCCGCGCCACTTAATGGCCAGTTCTGGCGGCATCTCCTCGCCAGCGCACACCATAAGCCGCAGGTCGGGGAAGTCCGCGTCGCCGAGCAGCGCCACGATCGACGGCGTCGTGGTCACGACGCTGATCGCGCGGTCTCGCATCAGCGCGATCAGCCTGCGCGGCGTGTGCAGCGTCTCGGCGCGGGCGAGCACCACCTTTCCGCCGGCCAGCAGCGGCATGAAGGTGTCCATCACCGATACGTCGAAGGTGTAGGCGGATACCTGCAGGACCGCGTCGGCCGGGCTGATCTGCCACCGCTCGATCATCGAGTACAGGAAGTTCACCGCCTGCCTGTGCTCGACCATCACGCCCTTGGGCTGGCCGGTCGAGCCCGATGTGTACATCACGTAGGCGAGGCCGCCTGGACTCGCGCCTGAGTCCGGGTTGCCGGGCTGCCCGGATCGATCGTCGTCGTCGAGCACGAGCAGGTGCGCGGTCGTCGCGGGAAGGCTCTGGCGGCATCGCCTGTCGACCACGATCACGCGCATCCCGGCGTCGCCGATCATGTAACCGAGCCGGTCGCGCGGCAGGCTCGGGTCGAGCGGCACGTAGCCTCCGCCGACCTTCCAGATGCCGATGAGAGCGGCCAGCCTGGTCAGGCTCGTCGTCATGCAGACCCCGACTAGGCAATCAGGGCCGACGCCGGCGTCGGCGAGCTGGCTGGCGATGTGGTTGGCGCGGGCGTTGAGTTCGGAGTAGCTGATCTGCTCGGCTTCGTACTGCGCCGCGATCGCGTCCGGCGTCAATCCCGCCTGGCGCTCGAAGCCCTGGTGCACGCAGATCCGCGGGTAGTGGCTGCCCGCGCTGTTCCACTCGACGAACTCCCTGCGCCGCTCGGCCTCGGTCAGCATGGGCAGCTCGGACAGCCGGGCCGCCGGGTTGGCGGCGGCTCCGCGCAGCAGCAGCTCAAGGTGGCCGAGCAATCGCTCCACCGTGTCGTGGTCGAACAGCGCGGTCTTGTACGAGCACTCGAACCACAGCCCGCCGGCCCGCGCCTTCGCCAGGAAGCTGAGATCGAACTTCGCCGCGTAGATCCCGGCGACCAGGTCGGTCAGCGCGAACTGAACCCCGGCCGATTCTGTCGGCGCGCCGTCCCGCTCCGCGTACGCGAGCGCGATCTGGAACACCGGCGCCCGGCTCGGGTCTCTGTCCACCTTGAGCACGTCAACGACCTTGCCGAACGGCAGATCCTGGTGCGCGTACGCGCCAGTGGTCGCCTGGCTCACTCTTGCGATCAGCTCGGTGAACGGCGGGTCGCCCGATGCGTCGGCGCGGATAGGCAGCGTGTTCACCAGGAAGCCGATCAGCGAGGCGACCTCAGGCCGGCGTCGGTTGGCGCTCACGGTGCCGACGACCAGGTCGGTCTGGCCGGTGTACCGGTGCAACAGCGCCACCAGCCCGGCCATCAAGGTCACGAACACGGTCGTTCCGTGCCGCCGCCCGAGTTCGCGCAGATCGCCGAGCAAGCTCGGGTCGGTCATCCGCACCGCGAGGCCGCCGGCCCACTGCTCGACTACAGGCCGGGGGCGGTCGGTAGGGAACCGCACCGACTCGAAACCGCTGAGCGTCTCGCGCCAGTAGCCGACCAGGTCAGGCGGGTCGACGCGGCGCGCTCGCTCCCACAGCGCGTAGTCGGCGAACTGGACAGGCAGCTCGGCCAGCCCTGACGGCTCGCCGCAGGCCCGCTGCCGGTACAGCGCCGCGATCTCGCGCACGAACACGCCAGCTGACCAGCCGTCGAAAACCACATGGTGAACGACAACCAGCAGTACATGATCATCGCCGGCCAGCCTGATCAGGCTGACTCGGAACAGCGGTCCACCGGCCAGGTCGAACGGCCCCATGGCCTCGGCGTCGATGAGACGGCGCAACCGGCCCGGCTGCTCGTCACCGGCAACAGACAAGTCGATCACGCGCACCGGTACCGGCCCTGGCGGGTCTATCACCTGAACAGGACCGCCGCCGGGACGCGCAACGAGCCTGGTGCGCAGCGCCTCGTGACGGACGACCAAGTCATCGATCGCATCGCCGAGCGCTCCGGGGTCGAGCGGTCCGCGCAGGCCGATGGCCAGCGGGATGTTGTACATGGCGTTACCTGGCGCGCACCGGTCGATGAACCATAGCTGCTGCTGCCCGAACGACAGCGGCAGGTCGGTGGCGCCCGGATCGCGTCGCTCGATCGAGTCAGCCGGAGCCGCCCGCCCGCGACGCAGCCTCGCGGTGAGCGCGGCTCGCTGCGAGTCAGTCAGCGTTGGCATGGCTCACCAGGTCCTCGATGCCGTGCTCGTCGTCAAGTTCGGCGTCGTCGAAACCGTGCTTGTCCCTGAGCACCGCGGCGAGCTGCCGCGCGGTCGGAGCCAGGAACACCGCGCTGACGTCAAGGTCGACCGCAAGCGCCGCGTAGAGCTGCGCGACGAGCTGCAGCGCCTGCAGCGAGTTCCCTCCGGCGTCGAAGAAACTGTCGGCCGCGCCGATCTGCTCGTCGCCGAGAATCGTGGCGTAGAGATCGACGAGTACGGTCTCGATCAGCGTGCGCGGCGGTACCCGCTCGGCAGCCGCGGCGACCGACTCTGGAGGCGGGAGCGCCGCCTTGTCGATTTTCTTATTGGCTGTGAGAGGCAGCTCGTCGAGCGTGATCAGGTAGCTGGGGATCATGTAGCCGGGCAGCGTTCCGGCCAGGTGCGCGCGCAGGTCAGCGATCCGCGGACGGTCGCCGGGTTCGGCGGGTCGCAGGTAGCCGGCGAGCTGCTTCTTGCCCGCCTGATTGGTGATCACGACAACCACGGCCTGGCTGACACCCGGATAGCTGGTCAGCGCGGCCTCGATCTCGCCGAGTTCGACTCGCAAGCCGTTGATCTTGACCTGGTCGTCGATCCGGCCGACGAACTCAAGCGTGCCGTCGAGGCGGCGGCGCACCAGGTCGCCGGTCTTGTACAGGCGGGCCTTGGCTCCGCCCGACCCGACATCTCCGAACGGGTCGTCGATGAATCGCTCCCTGGTCAGCTCGGGCCGGTTCAGATAGCCGCGGCCCACGCCGGCGCCTCCGATGTGCAGCTCGCCGGTCACCCCGACCGGCACCGGGTTCAGGTGTTCGTCAAGCACGTAGGCCTGGTAATTCGGCTTCGGCCGGCCGATCGGCGGCGGCAGCTTGGTGGTCGGCTCGAGCCGCATGAACGTCGAGCCGATCGCGCACTCGGTCGGCCCGTAGCCGTTGTAGATCTCCAGGTCGTCGCGCTGCCAGGAACGGAGCAGCTCGCTGGTGAGCTCCTCGCCGGCCGACAGCAGCGTGCGCAGGTCAGGGAACTTCTCGCCGACGAGCAGGCTGAGCACGGCAGGCGGCAGGCACGCGAACGTGATCTTGGAGTCGCGGATTAAGGCGGCCAGCCTGGGCGGGGAATGAAGCGTCTCCTTGGGTGCCATCACGACCCTGGCTCCGGCCAGCAGCGGCATGAACATGTCCATCACCGACACGTCGAACGTGTAGGCGGCGAACTGCAGCACCGCGCTCGACGGCGTGATGTGCCAGGCCTCGATCATGCCGTGCAGGAAGTTGATCGCGTGCCTGTGCTCGATCACCACTCCCTTGGGCTGCCCGGTCGACCCGGACGTGTAGATCACGTACGCCACGCTGGCTGGCGTCGCCGATGGCCGATCGTGGGCGCCGGCCGGCTGACCCGCGGCCGGCTGGTCGTCCACGGTGAGCACGGTCGCCGAGGTGCTCGGCAGGCTAGGCGCGCCGGCGGCGTCGGTGACGATGAGTTTCATGCCGGTGTCGGTGATCATGTAGGCGAGCCGTTCGGCCGGCAGGCCTGAGTCGAGCGGCACGTAGCCGCCGCCCGCCTTCCAGATGCCGAGCAAGACGGCGAGCCTGGCGATGCCAACGGGCATGCAGACCCCGACCAGCGTCTCCGGCGCCACCCCAGCCTCGCGTAGCTGGCCGGCGATCTGACCGGCGCGCTGGTCCAGGTCGCGGTAGCTGATCTGGTCGGCTTCGAATTCGGCGGCGATCGCTTCCGGCGTCCGCTCGGCCTGCCGCTCGAAGCCTTCGTGCAGGCAGATCTGCGGGAAGGTCCTCTTCGTGTCGTTCCACTCGACGACTTCGCGGTGGTACTCGGCCTCGGTCAGCACCGGCAGTCGCGACAGCCGCGCCCTCGGCTCGGCGGCGACGCCGCCGAGCAGCACCTGGAGGTGGCCGAGCAGCCGCCGCACGGTGGCGGCGTCGAACAGCGCCGGGGTGTAGGTCGCTTCGATGAGCAGGCCGTCGGCCGCTGGCCTGGCGTCGAATGCGATGTCGTACCTGCTGGCCAGCAGCCGCACCGGTTCCGGGCGGAACGCCACGCCGCCCGCGGTCACCTCAGCCACCGGCTCGTGGTACCTGAGCCAGGTCTGGAAGACCGGGAACCTGCCGGTGTCCCTTTCGACTCCCAGCGCGTCGACGATCTTGGCGAACGGCAGGTCCTGGTGCGCGACCGCGCCATCGACCGCCGCCTCGACCCGGCCGAGCAGTTCGGCGAACGACGGGTCGCCTGAGGCGTCGACCCGGATCGGCAGTACGTTCTCGACGTAGCCGATCAGCGGCTTGCGCGCAGGATCGTCTCGGTTGGGCGCTGCGGTGCCGATCACGAGGTCCGTCTGCCCCGTGTACCGGTAGAGCAGCGCGGCCGCCGCCGCCAGCAGGGTCACCCAAAGCGGGACGCCCGCCCGGTCGCTCACCGCGTGCAGGCCACGGCGCAGGTCAGGGCCGATCGTCACGGCCTCGACGTCGCCGTCGTGGCTGGCGAGCAGCGGCCTGGCCCGGTCGGCAGGGAACCGCGTCGCTGGCAGGTCGGCGAGCGTGGCTGTCCAGTATTTTTCGAGTTCGTCTAGTGCGGGTCCGGCTAGCCGCTGGCGCTCAGCCACCGCGTACTGCGCGAAAGTAAGGGGGAGTTCGGGCAAGACGGCTCCGCTGCCTGCCGTCTCCGCCTCGTAAAGGGCTGCGAGGTCGGTCAGCAGGACGCGCAGCGAGGCTTCGTCGAACGCGAGCTGGTGCATGACGAGTACCAGCGCGTGCTCTTTATCGCTGAGGCGGACGAGAGTTGCCCTGATCGGCCACGCCTTCGCGACCTGGAAGGGCGTCCGGGCCTGCGCGATCGCGTAATCGCTGAGCCGCTCGGCGGCCTCGCCGGCGCTGGAGCCTTCGAAGTCGACCCGCTCGATCCTGACCGGTCGCGGTGCGTCGATGACCTGAACGGGAACGCCGTCGCCGCCGGCCGCCAGCCGCGTGCGCAATGCCGGGTGGGCGGCGACGAGCCGCTCCATCGCTAGTCGAAGCGCGTTCTCATCGAGCGGTCCGGTCAGCCTGAGCTGGTGCGGCACGTTGTGCGCTGGCAAACCATGGTGGAACTCGTCGATGAACCAAAGTTGCTGCTGGCCGAAGGTGAGCGGCGCGGTCATGTGGCTATCCGTTTCCTTGCCCCGCCGAGTCCGGTCCAGCGGGCAGTTCCTTGAGGCGGAATACAGGGGAGAAAGTCAGCCACGCCATCGGCGTGGTCAGCGCGATCACCGAGATCAGCGTCGCGTGGGCGTACCCGACCGCGTCGCCGAGCAATCCGGCCAGCATCGCGCCGGCTGGCAGCGCGCCGAACAGCACCATCCGATAGGTGGCGTTCATCCGCGCGAGCAGCCGCATCGGGGTCAGCACCTGGCGCAGCGTGATCGTGTTCACGTTCCACATCCCGATGCCGAATCCGTGGCCGAGCCAGGCCGCCATCGCCAGGAGCAGCGAGACCAGGTCAGCGTTGCGCGGGATCAGCAGCAGCAGCGGGGACGCGCAGACGCCGATGATCGCGAGCGTCAGCGTGCGGGGAAGGCCGAGCAGCCGCTGGACCCTGGCCGCGAGCAGCGATCCGAAGAAGGCGCCGGCGGCCAGCGATCCGAGCGCGAGCCCGAGCTTGTCCGGGCTGAAGCCGAGCACCCGCACGGCGTAGATCGTGAAGATCGTGGAGACGGCGCCGAACCCGATGTTGAGCGTGGCCGACTGGCCGAGCAAGATCCGCAGCAGTTTCGTGCCGTACACGGCGCGGAATCCTTCGGCGAGCGACTGCCTGATCGACGGCTTGTCCGTTGGGGTGTCGGGGACAGGCTCGGGCTTGACGATCGAGATCAGCCCAGCGGCGGAGAACAGGTAAGAAACGGCGTCGATCGACAGCGTGATCGGGGCGGTGATCAGCCCGACGATCAACCCGGCCACGCCAGGGCCGGCGACCCCGGCGAAGTAACCGCTCGCCTGCAGCTTGCTGTTGCCGTCGGATAGCTGATCCCGGTCGACAAGCGACGGCACGTAGGACAGCGCGCCGACGTCGAATATCACGGTGAGCGAGCCAGCCAACGTGATCACGACGTAAAGCAGCCCGATCGAGAGGAACCCGGTTACCGACGAGATCGGCACCAGGCCGATCAGCAGCGCGTTGCCGAGCGCACACATGATCATGACCGGGCGGCGCTGCCTGCGGTCAAGCCAGACGCCGGCGAACACCGCGACGACGATGACCGGGACGAACTTGAGCGCGTTGAGCACGCCGATCTGCAGCGCGCTCGCGTTCAGCGTGATGATCGCGACCAGCGGCATCGTGAACTGGGTGACCTGGTTGCCGATCTGCGAGATAGCCTCGCCGACGAACAGCTTGGTGAAGTCGGGGTTCGACAGCACGCCGGGGGAGCGGGCCGGAGCCGTTGCCTGGGTCAGCTGATCAGAAGCCATTGAGTTGCCTCACGTAGGCGGCCATGATGCGCTTTCTGCGCGGCTTGAACTGCGACGTAAGCAGGCCGTTGTCGATGCTGAACGGCTCAGCCGCGATCACCAGGTCCTTGATCTGCTCGTCGTGGCCGAACGACGCGTTGGCCTGCTCAAGCCGAGCCCAGATCGCGTCGGCGTCAGGCGGGTCGTCGGCCGGAGACACGACCGCGACCAAGTGCGTCTGGGTCGGGCAGAAGATGACCGCCTCCGTGATCGCCTTGCTCGCCTTCAGGTACTCCTCGAGCGGCCTGACGATGATTTTCTTGCCGTTGTCGAGCACGATCACGTCATCGGCCCGCCCATGTATGTAGAGGAAACCGTCGGAATCGATATGGCCGAGGTCTCCGGTCCTGACCGTGCCGTCGGGTGCGAACACCCGCTCCGACTCACCTGGGTCGGCGTATTCGTACCGCCAGTTGACCGGGTGCTCGCTGGCGACACTGATCACTGCGTCGGCGTCGAACAGCACCTTCTTGCCTGGCAGCACCTGCCCGACGCTGCCCTCCCTGTGCGCGCCTGGGTGATTCTTGGCCACGATGCAGGTCTCGTTGAGCCCGTATCCCTCGTAGATCGGCATGTCGATCTGGCCGAAAAATCGCAGCACGGACTGCCGAGCCGGAGCCGATCCTGTCCACAGGTACCTGATCTTGGTGCCGAACAGCGCCCGGCCGGCCGCCTTGGCGTCGCCGTCGCGGGATGCCCGCGACTCGATGTGCTTCTTGGCGGTCTCGTAGAAGGCAGGCACGCCCATCACCACGGTCGGTTCGATTGGCGCCATCATCGCGAACGCGGCCTCGTAAGTGCTGATCGTGACGTCGTGGCCGAACGCCAGCGCGGAGTACACCCAGTACCGCTGCTGCAGCAACGACAGCGGCAGGAACACGAAGACGTTGTCGCGGGCCTCGTGACGCATCATCTGCTGGACCGCGTTGATCGAAGAGTCGATGCTGCCCACGGTGGCGGCCAGTCCCTTGGGCTGCCCCGTGCTCCCCGAGGTGAACTTGATCGTAGTGACGTCGCGCGGCCCGTACTCGATGCGCGGCGGCGTCGCGGCCGGGTCGGCGCCAGCGATCAGGTCGGCAACCTCGGCGAGCGGGTCAGTGAACAGCGCGGTGAGGCTGTATCGCTTCACCAGATCCCGGTCGGCTGCGAACTTGGCTGGCTCGAATCCCGCCGTCACTGCGCCGAGCCTGAGCGCGGCAAGGTCGAGCAGCACCCATTCGATCCGGTTCGCCGCCAGGATGCCGATCCGGTCGCCTCGCCCGATGCCGGTGGCCGCCAGCGCCACAGCGAGCCGTTCCGCGCGGGCGTACACCTCGGTAAGCGGCACCGTCGCGACGCCGGCCAAAGTCGCCACAGTGAGGGTGTGACCAGCAGCGGGCGGACCGGCCACGATCCGGTTGATCACCGATTCGGTCACCGCTGGCCCGCCACGCAGTCGGCCATCACGTGCAGCTGCCTAAGCTCATAGAGCCGGTCGAGCGTGATCGTCGTGCCGAATTGCTTGCGGATGCCGGTGAAGACCCGCGCACCGGCCAGCGAGTCGCCGCCAAGTTCGTAGAAGTCGCTGTCGGGCTCGATCGAGGCGGTCGGCAACCTGAGCACCGACGCCCACAGTTCGATCAGCTTGGCTTCGATCTCGGGGTGCTCGCCGGACCTGATCCGGCTCGGTGCGCTGGCCGGCGCGACGGCAATCAGCTTGGCGCGGTCGACCTTGCCGTTTCTTGTCAGCGGCAGGCAGTCATGCCAGACCACGCTCGACGGGGTCATGTAGTCGGGCAGGTGCTCGCGCAGCACGACCGCGATCTCGTCATCGGTCGGCCTGGCGTCACCGGCAGGAACCAGGTGCGCGACCAGCCGGTCGCCACGTGCGCCTGCCTGCCTGACCACGGCTGCCTGCTTAACCGCGCCGATCGCGGCCAGCCTGGTCTCGACCTCGCCGGCTTCGATCCGGTAGCCGTTGACCTTGATCTGGAAGTCGCTGCGGCCGACGATGTCGATGGAGCCGTCCGGCAGGTACCTGCCAAGGTCGCCGGTGCGGTACAGCCGCGTCCCCCTGGACTCGTCGAACCAGAACCGCTCGGCGGTCCGGCTCTCGTCGGCCCAGTAGCCCCTGGCCAGCCCGGTGCCGGCGGCGCAGATCTCGCCGGTCACCCAGTCAGGCGTGTCGAGCCCGTCGGCATCGAGTATGTAGGCGCGGTTGCCCGCGTTGGGCCGACCGTAGGGTACTGGCTCAAGTTCGCTGTGCGCCCGGTCGATCGGGTGCGAGATATTCCAGATCGTGGTCTCGGTGGGTCCGCCGAGCGACATCAGCTCTATGTCAGGGTTGACCAGCCACAGAGCGGCCGGCAACGCCGGGGGAATCCTGTCGCCGCTCATCATGACCAGCCGCAGCGACGTGAGCCGCTCGTCCGCGTCACCGGCTTCTTCGGCCATGAGGCCGGCGATCGCCGGAACGGAGTTCCAGATCGTGACGCCGAACTGGTCGCACAGGTCGAGCCAGTGCGCGGGATCGGCGGCCTTGTCCGCGTCGGGCAGCACGATCGCGGCGCCGGCCGACAGCCCGCCGAACACGTCGTAGACCGACAGGTCGAAGTTGAACGCGCTGACCCCGATGAACCGGTCATCCGGCCCGACGCCGAACCGGCGGTTGCAGTCCGCTACCACGTTGACCACGCTGCGGTGGCTGATCATCACGCCCTTGGGCTCGCCGGTCGTGCCCGACGTGTAAAGCACGTAGGCCAGGTCATCGGCGCTGGTGTCCGCCGGCGGCTGGTAACCGGTGATCTGGTGGGTCTGCCTGAGGTCGAGCGCCTGAATGCCTTCCGCGTGCCAGCCGACGTTGGACAGCACCAGGCGGACCCGGCCGTCGCGCAGCATGTACTTGATCCGCTCGTCCGGCAGCCCGGCGTCCACCGGCAGGTAAGCCGCACCGGCCAGCACCGCCGCCATGATGCCGACGATCTGCTGGTGGCCCCTGCGCATGATCAGGCCGACAAGTTCGTCCCGGCCGGCGCCCCGCGCCCGCAACCAGGCGGCGGCGCTTGTGGCCCGCGCTGCCAGTTCGCCGTAAGTCAGCGAACCTGACGTGGTAAGCACGGCCGGCGCGTCAGGAGTTCGCGCCGCCTGGGCGCGGAACGCTTCGTAGACGAGGCTCTCGCTCGGCTCGGTCGCCGTATCGTTCGCGGCGGCCCGGCGCTCGCGCTGCTCGGCAGGCAGCAGGTCGAACGTCGTCGCCGACCAGGCTTCTTCGGTGCACAGACTCATCAGCAGTTCGGAGTAACCGTCCACCATCGAGGCGATCATCTGGTCGGGGAACAGCCCGTCAACCGCGTCGACTTGAACGACAACGCCGCCGTGGTATTCGAACGCGAACGCGTTCAGCCACACCTGCGGCGTCTGGCTCGACGTGTAAATCTCCGGCCCGAACAAATCAACGGCCGAGCCGTCCACATCGTCGCGCAGGTACCCGATAGTGCTGTTGAAGGTGAACGGCATCGCAGGATCGATCCCGTTATCACGCCGCGCCAGTTCTCTCAGCACTTCGATGCCGGAGAAGTGCCGGTGGTCAAGATCGCGGCGCATCCTGGCCTGCAGCGCTCGCGCCCGCTCGGTGAAGCTCTGCCGCCGGTCAGTGTTGGCCAGGGGGGACGACCCCCCGGAACCTCCCGCGGTGCTGGCCAGGGGGGACGACCCCCCGGAACCCCCCGCTTGGCCGATCTCGACCAGCATCGTCTGCGAGAAGTTGCCGAGCGCGCCGGCGATGTTCGGGTGGATCGGCGGCCGGTTGGCGATCGTTGTGGCAAGCGTGAACCGGTTGCCGCCGCCCCATCGAGCCAGCGCTTCGGCGTAACCGGCGAGCAGCACGACGGTCGGGGTCAGCCCGGCGTTCGCCGCCCTGGATTTGAGCCGCTCCCATGAGGCCGGATCAAGCTTCGCCGCGTACTGGGTGAACCTCGGCTTGGCGATCGAGGCTGGGTTCGCGGCCAGCGGCAGGCCGGGATGCGGCGGCAGGTCATCGAGCCGGTCAAGCCAGTAGTCACGGGACCGCCGCGTCTGCGGCTGATCCCGCGCCGCCTCAAGGGCCGCAACGTAGTCGGCGAACGCGACATCATCGCCAGTCGGCGGCTCGCCCGTGCTATAGCAGCGATGCCAGTCGATGAAGAACATGAACATGCTGATGCCGTCGAGCACCAGGCCATCCGTGCTCACGTGCAGCCGCATCGCGCTGTCGGATTCGCGCGCCCCGAGGCGGGTAATCTCGACGGCGATCATCGGAGCGCGATCGATCGGCAGCATTCGGTGCGAGCGTTCGTAGCGCAGCTGCGCCAGCTTCGACTGCTGCTCGGGCTCGCTCAGGCCGCGAAGGTCGAGCCGGGAGATCCTGACGTCTACCTCGGGCTCGGTCACCTGCTCACCTTCTTCGGTGAAGCAGGTGCGCAGCATGCCGTGCCGGGCAACGACCATGCGCAGCGCGGACTCGAGCCGGTCAATGTCCCAGCAGCCGTCGATCTCGTGATAGATGTGACTGGCCACGTTGCCCATCGGGGCCGTGTCGCCGCGGCCGATCAGGTAGCCGCGCTGCAACAGCGTGAGGCCGTAGCCGTTCTGCCTCGCCGCTTGCGCGGCGGTGAGGTGCTCGATCAGCTCCGGCTTGACCGCCCTGATCCGGCCGACCAGGTCGGCATCGACCCGCTGCTTGGGGCCGGTCAGCTTGAGGTCGGCGCCGGCCACGGTCAGGCTGAGACCGCGCTCGCTGACCTCGCGGAGCACGTCGAGGTGACTCACACGGTCACCCCGACATCCTGCGCCGACTGGCCGATCATCTCGGCGAGCTGGGCAAGCGTGCGGCCGCCAAGCAGGTCATCGATGGGCACGTCGATGCCCGTGCGCTGGAGTATCTGGTACTGCAGCGCGATCGCCTGCATGGACGTGCTGCCGAGCGCTACCAGAGTCGAGTCAGGATCGGCGGCGCCCGACAGCGCGAGCGCTTCCGTCACCGCGCCGGATAGCCACGGCAGCAGGTCGGCATCGGAGTTGGCCGGATCGGTGAAGAAGACCTGCCCGGCCAGGTGAGCCCGCGTGCCCGCCGGAACCAGGGTCACCAGCGCTGGCCACCGCGTGGGAGCCTCGATGCCGAGCCCGTCCGCCAGCATCGCCGCGAACCTGGGCATGACCGGAGCGGCGCAGTGCGCGAGCAGCTTCGCCGCCGCGAGCTCGAGCGCGATCGCGGTCCTGGCGTAGTCCTTCCAGTCGGCGATGTCGGCGGTGAGGCGTTCTAGTTCGGAGAACCTCAGCGTGTCGGCGACGAGGCCGTCGAGCGCCTTGGCCGCTCGATTGAGTGAGAAACCGTCCTGCCCGAGGCTGGAGGTGAGCACCCCGAGCCAATTTTCCAAACTGACAAGAAATGCGGTGTGCTCAGGACTCCATATGCCAGCGTCGGGGACGATGCCGCCGTAACGTTCTTCGAGCCGGGCGCCGAGGTCACCGAGCCAGCGCTGCCAGCCGCCGACCAGGGTTTGCCTGACTACGGCCTCGTAGCCCTCGATGGTGAAGTTGGTGCGGCGGGTCTCTGGGCGGGTCAGCGACAGGTAGAAGCGGATCGCGTCCACGCTGTCAGGGGACAGGATGTCTTTGCCCCAGATCACGTGCCTGCGGCTGGTGGAGAACTTGTCGCCGTCGAGCAGGTAGAACTCGTTGACGTTGTAGTCGACATCGGGGGTCCAGTCCGGGTTGGCGATCTTGTAGAGCGCCGGGCCGAAGATCGAGTGGTAGAACGTGTTGTCGTAGCCGAGGAAGTGCACGATCTTCCAGTCGTCGGCCGGCGCGCTCGCGCTCCAGTCCTTGCCGAGCTTGCGGCCGAGCGTCTCGATTCCGTAAATGAAGCCGAACGCCAGCTCGATCCACGCCCAGATGACCTGACCATGCACGTCGTCCTGGGCTGGCCGGACGCCCCAGTCCGACGGGTGGGTCAGCGCCACGTCGAGCCTGTCTCTGGTGGTAAAGAGCCGGTTCGCCAGCTCCCTGACCTTCGCTGGTGCCCGCCCGACCGCGTGGTGTTCGAGCAGGTCGGCGCGCAGTTCGTGAAGCGGCAGCATGTACCTGACGATGCTGCCCCGCCGGGGGGTCGCTGTGCCGATCGTGGGCTGTGGATCGGTCAGGTCGACGCAGAAGTTCGGCTCACCGCAGACCTCGCAGATGTTGCCGCCGGTCTCGGTGCCGCAGCCCGGGCAGCCACCGTCGACGTAGGGCTCGTAGAGGTACTGACCGGTCTCGCCGTCGAACAGCGCCTCGCCCTGGAGCGGCCTGACCATGCCCGAGTCGACGAGCCTGGTGAAGAACCGTCGCAGGGCCTCCTGGTAACCGGGCTCGCGGCTGGTGTGGTTGACCTGGTCGGGGTGGATGTCCATGGCCGCGAGCGTCTCTTTGATCTCGGTGGCGTAGGACTCGGCAACCTGCTCGGGGGAGCGGCCTTCGCGCCTGGCGCACTCGGCGACGTAGCTCTGGAAGTCGTCGGTCGCGGCTAGGTGGTACACCTCGGCGCCGTTCATGCGCTGGAACCTGACGAACGCGTCCGTGCCGAGATAAGGCCCGGATAGGTGACCGATGTGCAGCCCGCCGTTGGGGGTGGGCGGTGTCGAGAACACGAAGACTGGGCGCTCGCCGAACCGGCGCCGGTCGGTTCGCTCCGCCTTCTTCACGGCGCGGGGCGAGTCCCGCCAGTAGAACGTGGTGAAGAAGATGTCACAGTCGCCGGTGTTGTCCAGGTAGTGCGACTCGAACGGCTCGAACTGCACGACCATCGGCGCGGTGATCGGTGTCCGCTTGCCCTCGACCACGATGTCGCCCTGGCCGGAGAAGATCGCGAACGTCTCGGTCTCGTCGTGCTGATGCGGGTCTGAATGCGTGCCTGGTGGCACCCGGGCGAAGTTAGCGCCGACGCCGAAGGCCTCGACCGGCCCTAGGTCCACATCGCCGAGCTCGATGCCGAACGAGCGGTGCAGATGTTCCTTGTCATACGTACTGATGATCATCGGTGGCTCCTTCGCTCAGGACGCTGGCGACGTGGGCGGCGATGGCTGGGGCGAACCGGTAGCCCGAGCCGCCCGCGCCACCAGCGAAGACGACCCGCTCTTGCGTTCCTTCGAGCAGGCTGATGACCGGTTCCCGCAAGGGGCTGTAGGCGTCGGCGCATACCCGGCCCGAGGCGGCCGCGTCTACCAGTGATGGGGCGCAGCGGCGCAGGCAGGCCCGTGCTTCATCGACGTCGGCGGCGGAAAGCCCGCCGGTGAGCTGGTCAGGATCGACGTCCCACTCGGTGCGGGCATAGCTGAACAGCCAGTGCCCGCGGTGGTGCACAGGCAGCAGGAATGCGTCCTGGCTGTCGAACAGCGTCACCTCGTCGGCCGGGTCAGGCCGCTGCTCGATGTGCATCGCGACGATCTTCTTGATCCGCAGGCCGAGCGGGCTGACGAGGTCACGCCAGGCTGGTGCGGCCAGCCAGGCACCAGGCGCGATCACCACCTGGTCGGCTGTCAGGTGCTCACCCGTTCCGCAATGCAAGGTCACGCCGGCCCGGCCGATGCTCAGCCCGGTGACGGCGACCCCTTCGGCGAACCGTGCCCGCGGACGCGCGAGTTCGGCGATCGCTTGGGTTACGCCGTAGACGTCGGCGTAGTGGCAGCCGCCGATCCGCCAGGCGCGCTCCCGCCTGACGGAGCCGCCGGAGCTGACGGGGCTGCCCTTGGACCAGTCAGCGAGCTCGGTAGGCGCGGCCAGGTCGGATAGGTAGCCGAACGCTGAGAGGTCAGCCTCGCCGTCGGTGACAGCGGTCGCGTCGACGGGAAATATCGGCAGGTGTGGGTGGCTCGCCTTCAGGTTCGCGTAATAGGCATGGCTGAACGCCGACATCCGCTTGGTCCGCGGAGACGAACCTCTGGCTAGAAATAAACCGGCCGACCTGCGAGTGACGCCGGATCCTGCCAGGTCACGGTCGAGCACCGTGATCTGGGCGTCCGGGTCGGCATCCGCCAGCAGGCGCGCGACCATGCACCCGATGATTCCTGCGCCGACGACCACGAAGCTGCGGCCGGTCATCGCCTGCCGCCCTGCAGATCCCCGCTCGTCGGCTTGGTCACCCACTCGATGAACGACTCACGCTGGTGCTCGGTACGGACGCCGCGCAGCCGATCGAGTATCCGCTGGCTGCGCCAGGCGTTCAAGCTCAGGTTCGGGTCAGCGAGGCCGCGCTGGCCGCGGGCCGCGTTCTGCAAGAAGATGTTGTTCTCCGCCGGACCGTCCCAGACCGCGGCGAAGGAGACGTCAATCTTGTACTCGTCGCCTTCCCGCTCCAGCCTGGATTCGATCGGTGCGAGGAAGGTCAGCGGAGTGGGCCGGTATCCGGTGGCCCAGATAACAACGTCGAGTTCGACGCTTTCTGAGACCGTACCGTGCTCGTTGTGGGCGAGCGCGAGTTTCCACGCCTTGGCTGGAGCGCAGCAGACGTCGATAACCGTCCTATTGGGGTAAAGCGCTACGAGGTCGGCATAACCATCAATAAAGCGCCGGGTGTAGATGCGCTGGTAGATCTGCCTGAGCGTGGCTTCCGATATGCCATCGCTGGTCAGGATGTGGCGTGCGTTGAGCGTCTGCCTGGTCGCGAGGTCGAGCCCGGCGAAGTAGTCAGAATAGCTAGGCGAGAAGTAGTCATTGGTGAACGGCGAGTCGTCGAGCGGAAGGTAGTTAGGCCGACGGGATATCCAGACGACTCGCCGGGGTAAACCCCTGTCGGCGCGCGAGAGGAGGTCAAGGAAGGCCTCTGCGCCCGACTGGCCGCCGCCTACCACGCCTACTCGCAGGCCGCCAAGATCCTTGGCTTTGGTCATGAACTCGCTGACGTGAAATTGGCGCGTGCCGAGATGAGGCGCGGCGGCAGGCGGCACGGTTGGCTGCACTCCGACGCCGATCGCGATGTTGTCGGCTGTGACCGTCATCGAGTTCGTGGTGATGCGGAAGACGTCCGTGTAGCTGACCGAGCGGATCTCGTGGCCAAAAACTATGTTTTCGTTCTTACGGCAAGCCCATTCCATGTAGTTACGAAATTCTTCTCTCGGCACCGCGTCGAACTGCGCGTTGAGGAAATGATAGATGCGACCAAGCTCGGTTAAATAGGCAAGAAACGAGTAGGCATTGGTGGGCTGGGATAGGCTCACAAGATCCTTGTGCATGGACACCTGAATCGTCGAACCAGGTATCTGCTGGCCATCGTGCCACCCGAAGCTATCTTTCTTATCAAGAAAGAGATTAGTGATCTCAGGGTGGCTGTGCATTAGAGACGCGAGGCTTAGGTTGGCTGGCCCCACACCGATACCTACGCACCGATAATGCCGTGGTTGATCGACCGCATCCTGCGCCACAGTAAATGACCTCTCGGAGAACGTTTCCCGGTGCGTCAATGCCGTGGCCCGTTGCGAAATCTGCCGGGAAGAACGGCTCGCACCTACCTACACGGTGTCTCGAGGTAGCTATGACCAGTAACGATCTATTGTGACTGATTGTCTGTCAAGGCTAGTCTTGTGTCGTGCTGTCACATAAGTCAGACATCATGAGGCTGTCGACGGTGGACTTGCTCGCCAAGCGGCGCGGGCTCGTTGACCGCTTAGGCGAGATCGAGCACGTCATGCTCGGGTCGGTGGTGGAGCAGACTCGCAGGTGTGGCAAGACCGGCTGCCGGTGCGCCGAGGCGCAGCCGCACGGTCCGTACACCTACCTGACGACCCGGCGCGGTCGGCGAGGGATGCGGTACGTGCCGTCCGCGCTCATCCCGCTCGTGACCGCCTACTTAAGGCACGGCGAGCATGTCGAGGCCGTGCTGGCGGAGATCTCGGCGATAAACCTCGAATTGCTGGCCAGGCGAGAGCTCGGTCAGTAGCTCAGAGCCAGCACCTCGGCCGGCGCCTTTGGACCGGCCGCTTTGCGATGCCGCCTTTGGGTCGACGCCTTTGATGAGTAACTGTGCCGTCACGAACAGGTATCTATAATAAATCAACTCTTGTCTCTCTTTTTTACCTCAGTAACCATGGCAAAAAGCGGCACGCTGAAAGGGGCCGGACAATGCGACTGCCGCCCCGGGCTCTGAGGCATGTGATCACGTATCGCACCGCCATTTCAGCGGTCGCGGCCACGGCGGTGATCACGTCCGCGTTCACGGCCGCGGCGGCGGCATTCCTGAGCGCCATCGCGGTGATCGCGGTCCGGTCCGAGCTTGCGCGCGACCCTGGCTCGCAGATCGGAGCGGGAACCTGCGCTGTTGGGCTCAGGCGGCCAGGCGGCCGCCGATGACCAGCCGGTGGTCGTGCGCACCGAATCGCTCGTCCGCACCTTCGGGCACGGCCAGTAGGCTGTGCCCGCGCTGCGCGGTCGCGCTTGTGTTCCAGTCGTTCGCGCTGCTGCCGATGCTGTCGGCGGCTGAGAACGTCGGCGTGCCCATGCGGCTTTCCAAGCTGGACTCGGCCACCAGGGAGAGGCGGGTCACCGCGCTGCTGGAGCTGGTCGGCCTGGCCGGGTTCGGAAAGAAGCGGCCGCACGAACTCTCAGGCGGCGAGCAGCAGCGGGTTGGCATCGCCAGAGCGCTGGCAAACAACGCGGAATTGCTGCTGGCAGACGAGCCGACCGGCCAGCTCGACTCACAGACCGCTCGCCAGATCATGGCGCTGATCAGGAGCATCGTGCACGACGAAGGCATCACCGCGATCGCCACCACCCACGACCGCGCCCTGATGGACCTAGCCGACCGCGTCCTGATCATGGAAAACGGCCAAATCCACCCCGCATAGCCCCTCCGCCCGGCCCGGCGCGATGAATCCGGCAACCCATCGCACGCTGAGCGCCGGCCCGGTGCGATGGATCCGGGAATCCATCGCACGCTGAGCGCCGGCCCGGTGCGATGGATCTGGGGTTTCATCAGGGAAATCGGGTGTGAATACGGCAACCCATCGCGGCATCCGCCCGGCCGGCGCGATGAATCCGGCAACCCATCGCGCCGGCGATCCGCCCGGAGCACACGGCACCGCAGGCAATCCGGTCCGGCATCCGCGGTCGTGGCTACGGTCAGTCTCGATGCACTCGGTGGTGACAACGGGCGCAAAGGGCGACAAGCTAGTGATCTGCGGTCGGCGAAATGCGCGCAGCGGGGAAGATCTGGAGGACAGGGACGAATGCCGGATATCTTGACTGCCTACGCGGTGAGT
>DATNEK010000024.1:0-21888 GCA_035553055.1 Streptosporangiaceae bacterium
GAGTCTCAGCCTGGCCACCTCGAGCAACCCGGTGTCGTGGTTTACCGGCAGCACGCGCGTACTGATCCCGAGGACGCGGGCCGCCGCGCGTGCACCGGTCCAGCCAAGCGCGGGCACTCCAACAGTCGTCCCTGGCTCAGCGCCGATCGCGCGCAGCGCGGTCACAAGCGCGACCGTGGCGCTCGGCAGTGCCAGCGCGGCAGCATCGCGGGCGACGCAGCGAGCGACGAGCCGCTCGAACGCGGCGATCACGCCGCCGCCAGTGAACGACGAGCTGACCTGCCACGTACGCTGCGCCGCCCACCACCGGCAGGCCGCCGTAACGTCCGCGAGCAGGTCTCGGTCGGCGATCCCGACCGGGTGCGGCTTGACATCGCGCATCGCGCATGCCACGCGGCAGCGCCCGCCGCCGTCAGCCGGCGATCAGCCGGATGCCGCCGGACGGAGCGGTTCGGCGTTTCGCTGGCTCCGTCCCGCTCGCCTCGTGAGCGAGGCTGGCCTGTATCGCGTGCGCCCGTGTCGGGCCGCCGCGCAAGGAGAACAGCGTGCCGCCCAAGCCGTCGGCCGGCACGTCATCGTCGACAGCGACATCGCAGCCGACCTCGCACAAACCTTGGACCAGGCTGTCGACGACGGCGCCGCGGTCATGGGCACCCGCATGCTCGGCGATCAGCTCGCCAGGACCAACCGCCGCGATCAGATGTTCGGTATCGCGCGTCGCCTCGATCCCGGTATAGCGGTCGGGCGCTCCGCCGTCGATGAAGGTGACTGTCCAGTTCTCCGTCTTGAGGGTGTTGACCACGGTGGAAGCGATGAGATGACGCTGCTCAACGGCGGTGGCGTCGGCTATCGCGGCAACCGACCTGGCGGCCAGCGTCCGGTCCTGAGCCGATGTCGCCGGCGAGGCGGTGATGACCTCGGTGAGGCCGAGCACGTCCCTGACCGCGTTGAGCGTGGCGACCTGAGCGCTCGTCATCGGCTGACCGGCGGCGATCATGGCCGAGGCACCATAGAGCGTGTCAACGTCGCAAGCCATGACAGCCTGCGCCCGAGTGAGGGTGGCGAGTAAGGGCTGGCTGAGCACGCGGACGCGAGTGATTCTGCTCATCGGGTCTTTCTCCCTAGTGAAAGAGTCCTTTGCGCGGCGGCTAGCAAAAGCGCCAGTGGCGGACGCCTCGGGCGTTTTATGGGTACCGTGGTCTTCGCCCGATAATGACCGCGAAGAGCGGTCGTGGTAAGGCTACAGTGTTGACACTTTGCCAAAGTTGCGGCAAACACCTGCGAGAAATGCCAGATAGATGACAAGCAACGCCACTGAAGGATCCGGACTGGTTGACCTCATTGCCGCCGAGCTCAGGATCCTGCACAAAGGCCGCGGGATCCAAGCCGGCGATCTTGACAAGCGAGTCGGTCCTCACCTGCGCGAGCTAGCTAGCGGAGACCGGTTCGCTGGCGACAGGGCCGGAGCGGACAAGGCTGCCCTGCGGCAGTCGCTGACCATTCAGCTCAGTGGTTGCGCGGCCCAGCTACCCCAGGACGTGCGTCTCGCCGTCACGGCTAGCTTGGCGCTTTCCGGCAAGACCAAGGAAATGGCCACGCTCCGCGTCCGGCTTGAGTGGCTTTCTGACCAGATCGACCGTAATTACCGCACCGCCGAACGGCGCATGGATGAGGCGGAAATGCTGCTGGCGGAGCAGGTCGCGCAAGAATTGCTGCGCCGGCGCGGCCGTACGCCGACGGCTCCGCGCGGCTGGTATCTGGCGGAGATCAGGACGCTGCTCCGCCTCGACACGCCGACGCCAGAATCACACGAGCACCGGCGCATCGTGTCGACTAGCACCGACCTGCACGAGATCATGGCCTGGGCTGACGTGCCGAGCAACTCCAATCAGCGGGGGACGCGGCTGTCTGGGGAGGTGCTTTACGGCGGTCGCCTGGTGCGCCAGGAACATCCGTTCGGCAATCGCTTCCAGTTCGTCGTCCAGCTGCCGGTCCCGCTCCAGCCAGGGGAAGAACACGAGTACGGGATGATCACCCGAGTGCGCGCCGGCGAGCCGATGAGCTCCCATTACCTCGTGACGCCCGAGTGTCAGTGTGACGCTCTCAAGCTGAGGGTCCGCTTCCATCCCGATCATCCGCCCCGCTGGGTGCGGCGCGTGGTGGGCGAGACCGTCCGAATGTACGAAGACCCGCGACCGACAGGTGATCTGCTCACTCCAGACGATGCCGGGGAGGTTCGCGTCGAGTTCCGCGATCTGGCGATGTACCTGGGCTATGGCGTCCAATGGGAGCCATAGCCCAGCCGCGGCGTGGAGCGGGTGAGAAAGTGGCTGGGGCGGGTCTGCCCTTGCGAGCGGACCCGCCCCAGATCGGGTGCCAGAGCTTAGCGGCGCGGATGCGAGGCTCCGGCTACGGCCAAATGTCGCTAAGCTTGACTGATTAGGGCGCATGCCCTGTTCGGTGGTAGTCCTGGTGGCGTAAGAGCGCGTGGCTTCCCATCCGTTGCGCTCTCGCTACCAGGACTGCGTCAGGCGAGCAATAATCGCCGCGGCCGTCACGATCAGCACCACAATGCCGTGAATCTCCATGTCATTACACCTCCGTTTCCTTCGCTCGCGGATCCCGTGCTGGCCGTAGTCGTGACTCGGGATCGTTCCGACGGCCTCAGTGGCCATGCAACGAAGGTGCCACCACATCGCAGTGGCAAAGTTCGCGAGCGAACTCAAGCGAGGAGAAGTCCGATAGAGCCTGCCTGACCTGCGGTTTCGCTGGCAAAAAGTTGTTCGCTCGGCGACGACCAGCGAAGGAGCCGCCATTATTCGCGGCAAAAGACGCCAGATTAATCGCGAAGTGACAGATATGTGACAAGAACGAGGTTCTCTTGTCCTTTGTATCATAAAGCCCTACGCTGATTCCGTGGCGACTGAACCAGAACAGCCGCATCTGGAGCTTGGCCCGGCCAGAGAGCTCAGGGATCTATTCACCGTGCTCTGGAACAGCAAAGGCATGACACTCCGTCAGCTCACTAATAGGAGCGGCCTTTCTCCCAGCTTTATAAGTGAGGTAATACACGGCAAGAAGGTTCCGAGTCCAAAATCTGCCTGGCAGCTCGCCCAAGCCTTCAGAGCAGACAAGGAGACGGTCGATAAAGCCATAAAATACGCAGAAAATTATGCGGCGCTCCGTCGAGAACAGCGAGCGGCCCAGTCGCCGCGGGCTCTTCTCGCTCCAGCCGTCGACGCGGTCATCGCCGCCTGCCTCTCAGGTCATGGCGCCGCTGACTCCTACCGACCTGGCGTCGCCGTCAGGCAAGCGCTCGAGGTCGCTCTCGGCCGGGCGATCGCTCGCTATGCGGCGCACGACGATCGGCTGGAACTCGCCAGGCCGCTGCTGAACGCGCCGGTGCTGCCGAGCGAGCCGACCGTCGCAGCGCAGTTCGCCCGCGTCGTGACGCGCGACGCCGAACCCGACTGCAAGTTGATCGGGAACCGCTGGCTGGCCGCGTTGCGAGACTCGCCGCAGCCGCGTGACTTCACCGAGGAGTCGGCGACACTGCTCGAGTACTTCGAAAGCGAGATCGAGGCAAGCGAGATCGCGAGCTGGCTTGGCGAACTGCGCGCACGGCGGCCAGTCAAGACGGTCGCTAAGGCCGGAGCCCCGAACTCCGGCTCGGGAAAGGCGAGCCTCGACGTGCTCTCGCAGAGCCTGGCCCAGGCTCGCCGGGATCTGGCGAGCACGAGGAGACTACTCGGCAAGCTTCCCGTCGGCCTTCTGCCGCCTGGACTGCGCATCTATTTCTACGACCAGACGTCGATCTTCGTCAGGCACACGGCGGAATTCGTCGGCAGGCGCGCTCTTCTTCGGCAAATCGATGAAGTCATCGCCGCGCGCGACCGCGCCTACTGCCACGTGCTTGCCCAGCCTGGCGTCGGTAAGACCGCGCTGGCGGCCAACCTGGTGATGGATAAGAAATACGTCCATCACTTCAACAGCCGCGCCGGCGGGATAGTGAAGCCGCAGGAATTTCTCGGGAACGTATGCGCGCGGCTGATCGCGGCTTATGACCTCGGCTATGTCACGCTGCCATCACGCGCGCTCGACAACGGCGGGTATCTGACCGAACTGCTCACGGAGATCACCGGGCGCGCCGGTCGCGGTGGCCGCGACAAGCTCGTCATCGTCGTCGATGCGCTCGATGAGGCCGATGCGTCGGCGCAGCTTCCAGGCACGAATCCGCTGTGCCTCCCATCGACCATTCCCCCCGGGGTCATCTTCCTGGTCACATCCCGGCCGAAGGGAGGCGCCGACGGAACGATGCAGCCACCGAGGATCACGGCGGACTGCGAGCAGCTGACGATCGCGGTCGACCATCTGGGCGATGAGAACATGGACGACATCCGGGAGTATCTGCGCTCGTGGCCGTCCAAGAAAGGCGTCGCCGAGTACATGGCTCGATGGCGCTACAGCGTCGAGGATTTCGTGAACAAGCTCGCGGCGCGCAGCGAAGGCAACTTCATGTACCTGAGTCAGGTGCTGCTCGCGATCCAGAGCGGCGAACTGCGCGACCGAGAACTCGAAGCCCTGCCGCAAGGACTCAAGCGCTACTACGCGGACCATCTAGAGCGGATGCGCGATAAGGACGAAGAGACCTGGTTCGCCTTCCGGCTTCCTGTTCTTACCGCCTTCCTTGTGCTACAGCGCGGCCCGGTAACCGCTGACGCTATCGCCGCGATATCGGGAATCGACGACATCGCGCGGATCAAGGCTACGCTGCGCGATTGGCGCGCGTTCATCGAGCCGGTTTACTCACTCCATCGTGGCATGCCGCAGCGCGCCTACCGTATCTATCACGCCAGCTTTGAAGATTTCCTCCGTGGCGAGCTCAACTAGCGCGATCGCCGAGGTGCGCAGCCTTGGCGATCGATGGCTTACCCTGATGATTCAGGCGTTCCGCGCGATGTTTCTGACCGAACCCGGCAGTGCGGACGGGGCGGGCGCCTGGAGACATCCAGAGCTGCTGCGCCAGGGACTTTCGCTGCTGCCAAGCACGCTCGCGGACCGGCAGGATGTTGACGGCCTGTTCGCCTTCGCGCGATCCGGCCTGTTCCTGCGGGCGCAGGCAGATGAGTCAGCGGGGCTGGGCAACAGCCAGCGCGGAATCAGCCCGCTCGAGACGATCGACATCGCGCTCACGCAAGCCGTGACCTTTAACCGGGTCCCCGAGATGGCGGCGTTTACGCTGGCCAGGCCGGTCTGGGCGGACAAGCTGGCCGAGCGGACCCCGCTCGCGGCGATGCGGGCAGGCGACATCGTCGGTGCGCGCGCGCTGGCGGATTCTCGCGCACCCGGCCAGACCGCGTGCTGGTACCTGGTCATGGCCTGGGAGCAGCACGCGTCGGGATCCCACGACGCCGCCAGGGAACTCCTGACCGAGTTGCTGCGCAAGGACTTGCCAGAGCTTGGCGCACGCGCCGGAAGGCGCGCGGTCGCGTTGCTGCGGCATGCGGCCGACATCAACGAGGAAGCGTTTTGCGCACTCCAAATGCAACTACTCGATGAGAACGACCGCGTCGACCTTTGCCGCGAGCTGATCAAGGCTGGCCGGTACGGCCTCGTCCCTGCCGTCGCTGAGTCGATCAGGCTCGCCGACGCCAGTCGAGTATCCGTGCTCACCCAGGCCGCGAAGGCAGCGGCCGCGGCCGGCCACGAGGACGCCGCGCGGCTCGCGGCTGCGCGCGCCGCTGACGGCCTGGCCAGGCCGCAGTCCGACCAGGACAAGCTGGCCAAGAACCTCGCACAGGTGGCCGGTGCCAAGGCGGCTTGCGGGGACAACGAGACGGCCGACGCAGCGTTCGCCCGCGCGGTCGCCGTAGCCGAGTCATTGCCTGACCCGAGCTCAGCGCGAAGCACGATCGCGGTCGAACTGGCTGGCGCGGGCAGGCTTGAGCAGTGCGAGCAGATCATCACCGACCTTGATTCCTATGACCTGGGAGAGGCGCTGGAGGCTTTGGCCACCGCGCAGGTCCAGGCTGGTCAGATAGAAGTCGCGGTGCGGACGCTTGAGCGCCTGGACCTGCCGAGCTACCCCGACCGCCATCGCGCGGTGCGCCGTATCGGCCTGGCACTCGTCGCGGCCGGGGAGCCTGGAACCGCCGCCGAGTTGGCACATAGGGTGCTGCGGCCTGACGAGCAGGCGGGAGCGCTGTCCGCCATTGCCCGCGAGGCGGGCCGGTCAGGTGACGCCGACGCCGCGCTGCGGATAGCCAGATCCATCGCCCAGCCAAGCTGGCGCGCGAGCACGCTCGCCTGGCTGTGCACAGCATCGGCTTGCGGCGCTGACGTAGCCGAGGAAGCGCGGGAAATGGCACTCGCCGCGAAGGACGCCGATGGCCAGGCCCAACTGCTCGCCGAAGTCGCCGTCGCACAACCGGAACCACAGCGACAATCGATGTTCGATGAGGCGCTGCGGCTGGCCGGATTGGCTGGACACCACGACCGCTGGATAACTCTGGCCGAGATCGGGATCGCGCAGCACGCAGCGGGATCACCGGCGGCGGCCGGCACATTTGAGCTGGCGCGGCGGGCTATACGTGACGCGGAAAGCGATCCGTGGTTCCTGACCGATGAACTCCGGCGGCTTGGCCTGGCACAAGACGAGGCCGGGGACGCGGCCGGCGCCAGGGACACCTTCGCCGACCTGCTGCGAGAGCCCGCGCCAGAACCTGAGCGCGGACTTCGGCCAGTAGCGCTCGCCGGTGCGGCGGCCATCCAGGCCGGGGCCGGCGACTTCGACGGCGCCCGCGTTACCTTGCGGCTGGCACGACGGCGCGCCAGGGGACTGCGTGGAGAGTGGCTCGCGCTCGCCCGCCGAGCTATGGCGTTCGCTCAGGTCGCGATCGGTGATCTCGATGGGGCCACCAAGACGGTGAGCACCTTGCTCAAGGACGCGTTGCGAGCCGAAGACGCGGATGACGACGAAGAAGGAACGCTGAGGAACGCCGCTGAGCACGGGGTGCTGGCCGGCCTGCAGGTCGCGCGGCAACTCGCCAATGATGGGCAGCCAGAGCAAGCGCGCAAGCTCTTGCGCAAGGTAGACAAAGCCAGTCACCTCTTGTTGTCGCCCAACCTGATCTCCGAACTCGCCTGTGCTCACGTAGAGCTTGGCCAGTACGTGCGCGCGGCAAAGGTCGCCGATCGCGACAGCATCGGTGCAGCGGCCGACCGGATGGCCGTGGTCATGGCCGCGCGCCAGGCCGAAGCTTCTGACCTCAGCGCGGCTCTTGCGACGGCGGGGCAGATCAGCGGACTTCGAGACCGCCAGCGAGCCTGGCGTGAAATCGCGCTGACCTTGGCCGAGCAAGGTCACCGCGATCGTGCGGCCGCGATACTTGTCGACGGGGCCACGCAGCTGAGCGCCGGCGAAGGCAACGACATGGTGGTGCTCGCGCTGATCGAGATCGCCACCGCACAAGCCAGCATCGGCGCCGAACAGTCATGGCCCGCGACGCTGGCCCAGGCCCACGATCTGGCGCTTAGCCTCGACGCACAAGGTCAGCACGACTTCCTGCTCAGCCAGATCGGCGTGTGCTCGGCTGAACTCGGCGACATCAGGCGCGCCTGCCAGGTCGCGGACGACGTTGCTCTCAGCGCCTACCGGGCCGGACAGGTGAAGTTCGCGGCGGCGAAGTCGGCGGCAGCCTTGACCGAAGCGGACGACCGTGCCGCCGCGGAACGCATTGTCGACTCCATTGCGCATGTCTGGTGGCGAGCTGCCGGGCTCGCCTTGCTCGCCACCGCCCCCGCCGAGGACCGTCGCACCCGCACCAGGGAGTACTTGACTGAGGCTTACGCTCTGGTGAGCCAGATCCCGCAGGGCCACGAGCGGGCCAGGCTCCAAGCGGTGATCATCGAGATGATGGTGGGGAACGGCAATTACCAGGACGCGATCCAGATGGCCAGGTCCGTAGTCGTCGAGCAGAACGAGTTGATCGCCCAACTCGCCGACACGTTGGCATCGAAGGGCGCGGTCGATGCGCTCAAGCAACTCCTCCCCGATAGCGCGCGCTTTGCCGATGCCGCGTATCAGGCGTGCTTGGCGCTGGTATGGGCCGAACCTGCGCAGGCAAAACGCATCGTGGCTGAGATCGACGCGGCCGGTCAGGACGGATCCGGGGCACATGACACACGATCACCGTGGTGAGCCTGGACTGCCGCCTGGCCCGGCCAGAGACCTGGTCGACCTGTTCAAGAAGCTGCGGCACGGGAACCGGCAGACGGTCGGCCAGCTCGCCGGCCGGACGAATCTGTCGGCCAGCCACATCAGCGAGGTACTGCGCGGACGCAAGGCACCGAGTCCGCGCGCGGCCGCGACGATCGCGCAGGCGCTCGGTGCCACCGCCGACGAAGCGCGCCGGGCCTGGCGCCTCGCCGAAGACCTGGCCGAACTGAACCGATACAACAAGCAGCGAGCCGCCACCGCACACGAGGCCTTCGGTGCCGTTGCTGACCCAAGCAGCACGCGGTCGACCCGCGGCAACGGCGCTCCGCCAAGCGACGTCAGCGCGGACGGGCTGGACGGCAGCCGATTCCAGCGCGGCCCGTCGCGCCGTGCTCGGTGGATCGCCGCGGTGGGCCTTTCCGTAATCGTCGCCGCCCTGATCGCCATCGCGCTTGACGACCCCCAGACCACCGGTGCCCAAGGCTCCCTCATCCGCGGCTCCGCCACCTGCGAATCGGGCCGGCCGGTCATCGCTATCTGGATCGCCGCGTCCACCGGCCAAAAGGACTCCGGATACGCTCACCTCGGACCGGCCACTGCGGGCGCCACTCACGCGACCGGCCCCACCGTCACCTACAGCTACTTGCTCCCGCACGGCGGAACTTACAATGCCCACGTCGGCTGCGGCGGCACATCATCGCATTGGGACTCGGCCAACTTCTCACCGCCGATCTCGGCTCGAGTAGCCCACCTACGGTGCGACGACCCAACCACCGGGCTGACGTCCACAGGAACATGCACTCCCTAACCTCGCAGGCAAAGGCATCGGCGACATAACCGCAATAGTCAGATGTCGCGTTTTTGCCATCTTTTTAAAAGATTGTCGCCTTTTTAGGCTTGCGAAATTCGGTGACATTAGAGTAGTGATAGCTATGCCTTCTGCCGAGTTTGATGCTCTAATCGCAGATGGCTTATATTTGGATGACAACATCATAGCTTCAGGTGCATTATCTTTGCTAACAGGGACAACGCGAAGATCACGCAAGAATCATGAGGATGAATATGAGCGAGTACGGGGTACGCGAGCGGACCGGTGTGGAGCAGGGCCAGCTAGTGATGCCGTTCTATCTAATCTGCGACGTCTCGGCATCGATGACCGGCGACATCGCGGCGCTCAACGACGGAGTGGAGCGGCTCCGCCAGGCGATCGTCGCCGAGCCGCTCGTCGACGACGTGGCGCAGATCTGCGTCATGACCTTCTCGGACACGGCCAAGGTGGTAATGCCGATGAATCAGATGAGCCACCAGAACCGGGTCCCGACGCTCAGCATCGAGGGGGGCACCAACTATGGCGCGGCGTTCCGCTGCCTGGCCGACGCCATCGCCAGGGACAGCGCCAGCCTAAAGGGGCAGGGATACAAGGTGTACCGGCCGTGTGCCTTCTTCCTGACCGACGGGGAGCCAAACGACCGCGACTGGCATCGGACGTATTCGCAGACCCTGACGTATGACCATCAGGCAGGCGTCGGGATGAAGGCACATCCTATCTTCGTGCCGTTCGGATTCAGGGCCGCTAAGGAGAGCGTTCTCGCGCAACTCGCCTACCCCAAGGATCGCGGCAAGTGGTACCACTCAAGGAACACCTCGGTTGAGGACGCGCTGAAGGGGATCCTCGAGATCATCATGAACACGGTGGTGACAGCGGGACGCACCGCCGGGTCAGGCCAGCCGGTAGTGACTCAGACGGCACCAGCGCTTGGGTCGGGCATCGTCCAGGGCGACTCCTCGTACGACCCCGACTACGTGTGATGAGGGAGGTCTTCTATTCGATCGGCAACCCAGGACGCGCGGCGCTCGAACTACCCGACGGCGCTCCAGGCAGCCGCAGCGGGCCCGCCGACCTCGAACTGAGCGCGGCCGCTTTGCCGGGCATTCTGATCAGGGCCGCGACGACCAGGGGACTGCTGCACCGCCGGCACGGAACGTCGCGCCAGGACGCCTTCGCGCTGAGCCGCCGCGCCGCGCCGGGCATGAACGGCGAGGCGAGTGTCGTAGCCGTGGTGTGCGATGGAGTAGGCCAGTTCGGCCGGTCCGATGAAGCCGCGGTGCTCGTCAGCCGCTGCCTTGCCGACCTTGGCGCCGACGGAGTCCCCTGGCCAGAGGCGTTCGCCAGCGCCAACGATCAGCTTCGCAAAGCTGCCGATGAGGTGCTGGCTACAGAAGACTCCGACGCCATCGGCGATGGCATGGCGACGACGGCCGTCGCCGTGGCCGTGCATCGGGAGGCAGGTAAGTGGGCAGGGTCGGCCGCCTGGATCGGCGACTCCACGGTGTGGCACCTAAGCGCCGACAGGAAGTGGGCGCTGCTCACCACGACGTCAGAAGAAGAGCCCGAGGACTTCTACCACTCAAGCGCGGTCAGGCCGATGCCGTCGGCCGATGGTGCGTGCTCACACCGTGAGTTCCAGCTTGACGGCGGGGCGCTCTTCGTCATGTCGGACGGTGTCTCGAACCCGCTGAAGTGGAGCAGCGAGGTCCAGGAGGTGCTCGCTGACTGGTGGATGCGACCGCCAGACGCGATCACGTTCGCCGCCCAGGTCGGCTTTGCCAGGAAGGCCCACGTGGATGACCGAACGGTCATCGGCATCTGGCCCGCCGGGGGTGACGCGGATGACGACGACTGTCAACAAGGCTGACATCGAGCCGCTGGCTTTCCTGGCGCAAGGCGGCTTCGGCAAGGTGTACCGCGTCGAGAAGTATCAATTGCCGAAGGATCCAACGCCGCTCGCCTACAAGGAGTTCACGTCCAATGAAGCCGAGCAGGCTCAATCAGCCAAAAAAGCCGTGGATTTCCGTGAGAGCCTGGACCAGGCTGACCGAGCCGAACTGGACTCACGCGGAACGTGGCCGCGGGCGCTCGTCAAAGATGGCGGGAAAATCAGCGGGCTGCTCATGCCGCTCATTCCCGCCGATTTCTTCTGCGAACTCGCGGACCAGACCGGTGATCCGGCCAAAGCGACCAAGAAGCCCAGGGATCTAGCCTGGCTCATCACCACCGCTGAGCAACGAAACGCGGCCAAGGTGAACCTCGGCGAGGTCGATCATGCCGAGCGACTGCTGGTGCTCGCCCATCTGATTTACGCGATCGGGCGGCTTCACAAACTTGGCTGGGTTTTCGGGGACGTGAGTTTCAAGAACGCTGTTTTCGCGCTGAACCCGCCCAGGCTAATGCTGCTCGACTGCGACGGCGCGGCCGCCCTGGGCGACAAGAACAGGCAACAGTTCTCGACCCCCTACTGGGATCCGCCCGAGTGCCCGATCGCACTGGCGCCCGGTCAGCCGGCGCGCTTGCAGGACAAGAGATCAGACACCTACAAACTGGCGCTGGCCATCTTGCGCTGTCTCACGCCTGGCAAGGGCGCGGGCACGGTCAGGGCGCCGTCCAGGTTTTCCGGTGAACTCGATGCGGCCGGCGTGGCTTTGGTTACCAAGGCTCTGTCCGATGATCCAGGGCAGCGCCCGTCGGCCAAGGAACTGTACGAATATCTGTACCAGGCCGTGCAGCCGCTGATCAAGGTTCCGGAGATACTAGCCGCGCGGCTGGTCAGCCATGCCATCCTCCGTGGCCAGGACGCAAGGATCGAATGGGCAATCAACAAGGCTTCAGAAGTCACCATTATATTTGGAAATAACAGCCGCCAGCCAGTCGACCTCGCCAGCCATCCGCAAGGATTCGGATTTCGCCCGGACGTGTCAGGACCGGTGTCGATCGAGATACGCAATCGCTACGTGACGACGAACCTAAGTCTTGGCGATCTGCTGCTCTACGAGCTACCGGAATTCAAGGTCGACCTCAATTTCCTGCCTAGGCCGCAAGTCCCGGCGATCGACGCGTTCTCTCTGGCACCGATAGCGGCGATGCTCACCGGGCGTCCGCACCTGAAGATCGGCGCGATCGACATGCCCCGCATACCATCGCCGTCCACATTCGAACTCGTCGAGAAGCTTGTGCCACAGGGGCTCGCACCAGTGCCTGCGCCGCGCATCGACGAGGCAGTCATCGACGTGTCTAACACGCTGAAGAACATGATCCTGACAGCGGGGTCTGAGTACGGAGCCGCGCTTCGGCAGGCGAAACTGGGGGTTTGAGATGGGCATGAGCTCGGGCGGGCTGACCAGACGGTTCCGCCTTGGCGATCTTATGGTTCGCCTTGGCGGTGGCAACGCAGAACTACTGGAGGAGTTCCCGCAAGAGCGGGCTAAGTTCATTCAGATGGCTGGCGTTCTTTTGACTACGTCAGGCATCGCGGTTATTTCCATGACGTTCGCGCTGTACGACGGCGTGCATGAACCGCTGTTCTGGGCTGTACCATTCGGCCTGATCTGGGGAACCATCATACTCAATCTCGACCGGTTCCTCGTGCTCAGCATGGGTTCCATTCGCGAAAAGTGGCGACTGTTTTGGATATTCCTGCCCAGGTTCGCGATGGCCGTCGTGCTCGCGCTGGTCATATCCACACCCCTTGTACTGCGCGTATTCGCCAGCGACATCAACGAAGAGCTGTTCGTAATTCACCAGCAGACGTCCGCGCAGCAGGCCAAGCTGGTGGCGAACAGTAGCAAGGCAAGGGAAGCGCGGCAGGTGGAAACGCAGATCCGGTCGGATGATTCCATCCTGGCTGGTCATCTGCCTGTGACGGTGACGAACCCGCAGCTGCAGCAAGCCCAGCATCTGGTCAACACCTTGACCCCCCAGGTGCAGGCCGCGCAGTCGGCGGCAATCAGGGCACGGGAAGCGTGGCAGTGCGAACTGTACGGTGTCGGGCCGCATTGCGACGGAAATTCCGGTATTCCTGGCCCAGGGCCGATATCCAGAGCCAAGGAGCAGTTGTACAACGCCGCGCTCGCGAATTACAACCAGCTCGCCGGAGAACTCGCATCGGCCAAAACAGCCCTGGCCAAAGCCCAGAAAGCCGTCCGGTCCTCTGCGACGAACGACCTAGCCAAGTACCAAGCTCAGGCACGGCAGAGCCTGCCAGCGCTCAAGAGGCGATACGCCCAGCTAGAGACCTATCTCAGGAAGACCGTCGAGGCCGGAACCAACGCCGACAACCAGAACACCGGCATTCTCGCGCAACTGCAGGCGCTGTCAGCGGCCAGTGCCCATAACTCAAGCCTGAATGCCGCGCGTATCGCGGTGCTCTTGTTGTTCTTCCTGATCGAGATCTTGCCGGTCTCGGTGAAGTTCCTGCTGAACCTCGGTCCATTGTCAGCCTATGAAAGCGCGCTCAAGTCCAGGGATGACGAGAAGGTCGACGAGGTAAAACTAGAGCGCGCGGAGCGGCGGCGCCTTCAGGAGGGCGAGTCGCAGGCAAGGATCACGGAGAGAGAGGATTACAGGTCGATCGAAGCCGGCAAGCTGAAGGCGCATGTGCAGGTCGAAGAAGACATGCGCACCAGGGAGGTCGACCTGGGCAGGCACGCGAACGAGTACGTCGCCAGCGAGATGAAGAAAATACTCGATCTTGCCCTCGGACAATGGAGCAAGGAGGTGCAGTCCTCACTTTCCAGGCATCCGGGTACTGGCGGTCCCGCGGGCGGCGGACCCGGCAGCGCGAACCCGTCAAGCAACGGCTCGTCGCCGCCGAACCCACTTGGCAATCCGACCGGACTGCCGAGCGGAACCACGCTATGACGAACGCGCAGGAAGGTCCGCATCCCGAACCGGATTCCGAAGGTTGCCTGATGGTCGTCGGCAGCTATTCTGACCGAGCTGCTTTTGTGGACTCGGTAGTAGCCCAGACCGCGACCCGCATTGTCACCTCACCCGCGCTCAGCGACTTCATCGACCTGCGATTCGTCGATGTAGGACCGATTCCTGACCCCGATGCCACGCCTGCCGACGCCGTGCGCCGCCTCGTACGCGAACTCACCCGCCACGGCGGAGTAGCGGGGCGCAGCTATTTCGCGCTGGTGATCGTGCATAAATCGGCCGAGGCCGTGCGCAGGCTGCTGCTGGCGTGCGCGGATGACGAAGTCATCGCGGCCTTGCCGCTCGACTGCCTGGGCATCGCGAGCGTCGATGATCGCCAGACAGATGCGATGACGGCGGACGAGCAAGCCGCTTGGGCGCGGATCGTCCTGGCGCCGAAAGGGAGCTGGCAGCGCGACGATCTGGTCGGCGAGTTGCTGCGCCAAGCTGACCAGCTCATGCGGGATTTCGCTACATCACATCGAGCCGGGCTCACCACCGGCCAGATCGATGATCTCAGGCCGCAAGACGTGACGCTCGCGAGCGGAGAATCGCGCTGCGCCGAAGACGAGGCCGAGAGCGGATCTGATGTCAGCGCCGCGGCAACGGTTCCGGACTCGGGCAGCCCGCCACGCGATGACCTCATCGTCTTGCCGCACACCTTGGCCCGCTGGGATTCCGATGACCTCGTCGGTCCGCCGGAGACGATGGTCGCGATCGCCCAACGCAGGACCCAACCGCGCGCGTCCGATCAGGTTCCCAGACGACACCGGATCCCTGTCCTGCAGCGGCGCGCCGGCCAGGTGGCGCTGGCAGCAACCGGCCGCCGGGTGGCAGGCGACACCACCAAACCGCGACCGGTCGGCGTCGTATACCTAGTGCTCAGCAGCGACGAAGACACCGGCAGCCAGGCCGACTGGCGTCAAGGACGGAGGATGCTGCTCAACCTGGACAGCAAGCTTGCGGAGATAACTCAGATCGCGTACCACGTCAGGGCGGCTCAGGTAGCCGCGGACCTGACCAGAGACAACTTCCGCCCGGCCGGGCAGCTTTCCCGGCGCGACATGAGGCAGCGAACGGAGGGCAGCGACCTGTCCCGGGTGCTGACCGGCATCGACCGGGCGATGACCAGGGACCTGGCCGCATTCCGGCGCAGCGGCGCCGCAGTCACCAGGCCAGCGATCGTCTTCTTCGCAGCCGATGCCCCCCTCGCCGACCTGGCCACGATCGAGGCGTACACGAAACTATCGGCAAAGGCGACAATCAGGTGGGTGGCACCCGAGAAGGTGCTTGAGCTCCTGTCGCCGACATTCGCCAGCCTGGCAGGCGCGGAACCGATCATGTATCACCAGGCAGTCGCCGATGAAGTAAGCACCGCCCTACTCCACGAGACGCGCCAAACGCCCTGACTGCGAGCTGGCGGCGCGTCCAGAACGTCAATCTTGCGCACTGCTGCCCGTGGCAGTAAGAAGTCCTCATGCCCAGCCAGGGTGCGGATTCCCGTGAGCTGAAGGGCGCCTTGCCGGCGTCCGGAGGCGAGCGGGGACACGGTCCTTCGCGGGTACGGCTGCGTCTGGCTGGCGCGTTCGGTGTGAGCTGCGATGGTGTCGTCTTGGCCGCTGAGCGGGTTGGCAGCCGCAAGTCAAGGACGCTGCTCAAGCTGCTCGCTGTCGAACGGCCGCGACTTGTGCCGATCGACCGGATCGTGGCCGCGCTGTGGGACGACGCACCGCCGGCGGCGGCGGAGCAGAACATCGCGACGCTCGTGTCCAGGCTGAGAGCCGTGCTCGGCCCCAACGCGATCCTCGGCGGCAAGCAGGCCTACCAGCTAGCTGGGGGTCCGCTGGTCAGCGTCGATATCGACGAAGCGGCTCAGCTATGCGATCGCGCCGAACGCCAGGTCTCGGCTGCGCCGGCTGTCGCCTTGGCAGCTACCGACCGGGCTCTCTCGCTGTTGTCCGCAGGCGGGGCGCTTACCGACGAGCCCTATGCCAGCTGGGCCGACCCAGCCAGGGACGAGGTGCGGGTGCTGCTGCGGCGGGCTCGCGTGACCGCCGCCAGGGCCGCTCTCCGCACCGGGGCCACGCGGTCGGCGATGGACTACGCCGAACTGGCGATGACGGCGGATCCGCTCGACGAGGAAGCGCATCGCTGGTTCATGACGTCGGCCTCGGCGGCCGGCGAGGCAGGCAAGGCGCTTGCGGCTTACGCGGCTCTTCGCGATCGGCTGTCGGACGAACTCGGAGCCGACCCCGCGCCGCAGACACGGGAGTTGCACCTGGCGCTACTGCGCGAAAGGCCTGCCGAGCCGACACCAGCCGACGCGGCCGCTGCCCGGTCACAGGCCGGCTATGACAGGCCGATGCTTGCCGGGCGATCCACCGAAATACGCAGATTGCGGCACGCGTGGCGCCAGGCCGCAGGCGGTGAACCTTCCCTGCTCATGATCGTTGGAGAAGCGGGCATCGGAAAGACCACGCTCGCCGAGTTCATCGCCACGGAAGCGGCTATGGACGGGGCGATAGTTCTAAGGGCTCGCTGCTACGAAACCGAACGGTCACTGTTCCTGCAGCCGATCATCGAGGCGGTGAGGCCGGTACTCGCCACCATGCCGCAGGCGGCCGTGGCTGACTTGCTCGGCGAGCACGCTGCGGCGGCGGCCGCGCTGCTGCCCGAGGTAGCTGCCCTGCTCGGGCAAGCAGAGCCGTGGCGCGGCAGCGCCGAGATGGAGCGCCGCCGCGCCTTCGAAGCGATCGCGACGCTGTTGCGCGGCCTAGCCGGACTCGGCCCTGTCGTGCTTTTCGTCGACGATCTCCAGAACGCCGGACGGTCAACGGTTGGGGTCCTGCATTACATCGGCAGGCACTGCGCCGGCGCCCGGCTGCTCGCTCTGCTCACCGTCAGGGCGGAGAACGACGCGCAGATCGCAGCCGCGCTCGCTCCTGTCGTCAGCCGAATCGAGCTCGGCCCGCTCGGACCGGCGGCGGTCGAGCACCTGGCCAGGGCGGCTGGCCAGGCCAGCATGGCCGACGACATCCTGCGTCGAACCAGCGGCCACACGTTGTTCGTCGTCGAGGTGCTACGCGCGCTGGCCGACGGCGACACCGGCGTGCCCGATTCCCTGCTCAGCGCCATTTCCGAGCGGGTCAGGCGGACCGGCCCGGCTCTTGAAGCGCTCCTGCGGGCGGCGGCTGTGCTCGGTGCCGCCGTTGACCCGCTCGCGCTTGCCGCCTTGCTCGACATGACGCCTGCGGCGACGCTAGAACTCTGCGACCTGGCTCTGGGGGCCAGGCTGCTGACGGTGAGCGGTCGTGACTACGAATTCGCCAACGACCTCATCCGCGAAGTCCTTTACGCGACGACACCGGAGCCAGCGCGGATCGCGCACCACCGCCGTGCGGCTGAGCTGTTCACCGCCCAGCCGGAGTCGCTTGCCAGGCACGCGGCCGCGGCCGGTGACCAGATTCGCGCGGCTCGAGCCTGGCTGCTTGCGGCCGAGCTTGCCATGCGCCGGCACGCGGCGTCCGACGCCGAGACCCTCGCAACGCAGGCCCTTGCCGCAGCGGAGAGCTGCGGCGATGTCGAGCTAAGCGCGCGCGCCGTCTTCGCCAGGGGCTTGGCGCGAGAGGTGGTCGGCAACCATGAGGCGGCGCACTCAGACCTGAGCACCGGGATCGAGCAAGCCCGCGCCGCCGGCGACCGCCGTCTTGAGATGGGCGTCCTCCGCGCGCTTGGCGGCGACGTACCGGCCTCGCTCGGACGACCCGCTGTCGAGTTCAGCGCCAACATCGAGCGTGGGCTGAGTATCGCCCGGTCTCTTGGCGACCGGGCCGCGCAGGCCCAGTTTCTCGGGCTCCTAGCCGTTCTCGCCGCCAATGGGCTTCGCTACGACCTGGCCCTCGATTATGGGCTGCGCGCCGTGAAGGCGGGACGGGCTGCCGATGACGATCAGGCGCTTGCCTCGGGACTCGACGGCCTGAAGACCGTGTACTGGGGAATCGGCGATGTCGATGCTCTTCGAGTGGTTCTCGACGAGATGCGCCCCCTGGCGCGGCGCCTGGGCGACTTGTTCAGGCTCCAGTGGCTGGAATTCGAGTCGGCATTCCCCTGCGTCGCGGCGGCAGACTGGGACGGCGCCGCCAAGGCCATGCACGCAGGGCTAGAAGCCAACCGCCGCGGCGGGTACCCGCACTACGCGATCTGGTACGTGGCGCACCTTGGCTGGCTCGCCCGACTGCGCGGCCGTGACCAGGAGGCACTGGATCATGGGCGTCGGGCAATGATCTTGAGCGAGCGGCATCCGAAGACCTGGTGGCACGCCGCGGCGTGCGCGCTGCTTGGTGACACGTTGCTGGTGACAGGGGACCGCAGCGCGGCGATCGACCTGCTCGAGCGAGGCCTGGCAGTTGCCGAGAAGTCTGGGGTCGAGTCATACGTGCTGCGCTGCGCGGCGCCGCTCGCCGCGGCTACCGGGTCGCGGACGATGTTGGCCAGGGCGGCTGGATTGCTCGACGCCGCCGTCCTGCCTGACGGCGGTGCGTGGGTTCAGGGGGATGAATGCTATCTCTCGGTCGCCCGCGCCTGGCTTGCCCGCAACGAGCCCGATCGGGCCCGCCGCGTGCTCGCACCGCTGCTGGCGATGGCGCAACGAGTGCCGTGGATCGCCACGCAGGCCGCCGCCCTTACCGTTGACGGGCAGGCCCTGATCAGGCTGGGCCGGACCGGACCAGCCGATGTAGCGCTGGGGACGGCGGCCCGGCTCGCTCGCCGACACGGGCTGCCGCACGTCATGGCCGAGATAAACGCCGCGCGGCACCAGCTCATCTGAGTTCGGCCGACCCCGCCTGGTTGCTTTCTCCTGGTTCTTGATCTTGCGACCGCACATTGCAGCTACGGTGCAATGCCGATGCAACCCCCGCGCGAAGGCTTTGCGTCCAACGAGAGACGCCAGATCCGGGGAGGTTCGTCATGGCGATCGACATGAACAAGCTGGACGCGTTCGTCGGGCGGTTCGTCGGCGATCTTGGCGCGACCGTGGCGGCAGGGAACGTGGTGATCGGGCACCGGCTCGGTCTCTACAAGGCGCTGGCAGACGCCCCAGCGAGCGCTGACGAGCTGGCCGAAGCGACCAAGACCGACTCCCGTTACATCGCCGAGTGGCTCCGCGGGCAGGCGGCCGGCGGCTACATCGAGTTCGACCCGGCGACCGATAGCTACTCGATGACACCGGAGCAGGCATTCGCGCTGGCGGACCCCGGCAGTGCGATGTACATGCCTGGCGCGTTCGTACTCGCGCTCGGGGCGCTGCGAGCCGAGCCGAGGATTGCCGAGGCATTCCGTACAGGCAGCGGCCTAGCCTGGCATGAGCAGGATGAGGATGTGTTCGCGGGCTGCGAACAGTTCTTCCGGCCCGGCTACAGCGCCAACCTGACCTCGTCCTGGATCCCAGCCCTAGACGGGGTGCAGGAGAAGCTGCGGGCAGGCGCGAAGGTCGTCGACATCGGCTGCGGCCTCGGCGCCTCGTCTATCCTGCTAGCGCTGGAATATCCGAAATCGCAAATTTTCGGATCGGATTATCACGACCGCTCCATCGATGTCGCGCGTAAGCGGGCGGGCGACGCGGGTGTCGGCGATCGCGCTACCTTCGAGGTCGCGTCGGCCACGTCGTTCTCCGGGTCGGGTTATGACCTCGCCGCGACGTTCGACTGCCTGCACGACATGGGCGATCCGCTGGCCACAGCCAGGCACATCAGGCAGGCGCTCAGGCAGGACGGCACCTGGCTGGTCGTCGAGCCTTATGCGGGCGACGACGCGGCCAGCAATATGAACCCGATCGGGCGGGTCTACTACAACTTCTCGACGCTGCTATGCGTGCCGAACGCTTTGTCTCAGCCGGGCGGGTACGCGCTAGGCGCGCAGGCGGGCGAAGCCGCTATCCGGCAGATCGCCACCGACGCCGGGTTCACCAGGTTCCGGCGTGCCGCGCAGACGCCGTTGAATCTGGTATACGAAGTGCGGCCCTGACTAGCTATATTCGCGGCCTGAGCAACAAACGTCCGTCAGGCGAGTCTTTAGGGCATGAGGAGCGATTCGGCGAGTCTGGAGTGGCAAGAGGCCACGCCGCCACACGGCGAGCCCGCCTGTCGGCATCTGCCGGCGGAAAACGGGGTTGCCTCCCTATACGAAACCCACGCCCTCGCGCTGACGATGCTGGCCCACGTCATGCTCGGCGACAGGGCGAGCGCCGAGGACGTCGTTCAGGACGCGTTCTTCGGTCTCTACCGGAACTGGGCCAGGCTGTCAGATCCCGCGATGGCGCTGCCGTACCTGCGCAGGTCGGTGCTTAACGGCTGCAAGTCGGTGCTGAGGTGGCGGCGGGTCCGGGCCGGCCGCGTTTTGCATGAGCCGGCCGCGGCGTCCGCCGAGTCGGCCGTCATCGCTGGCGAGGAGCAGCGGTCGGTGCTGGCCGCGATCCGTCGCCTTCCCGCCCGGCAGCGCGAAGCCCTGATCCTCAGGTTCTACCTGCTTGAACCGGAGGGCGAGGTGGCACGGGTGATGGGCATCAGCCCGAGCACGGTCCGATCGACAACGCACCGGGCGCTGACCGCGCTCGCCCAGATGCTGGGAGAAACGAGATGAACGAGCTTGAACAGCGGATCTACCGCGCCGCCACCAAGGCCGCTGCCGAGGTCACTGCCGCCGACATCCCACCGCTTCGGCTGTCACGCGGTGGCCGCCGGCCATCGGGCAGGCGGACAGCCAGCCCGCACGCGATGCAGTGGTCAGGCACCGGGCGAGACGCGAGGCGGATCCTTGCTCCGATCGCCGCCGCCGCGACCGTCGTCATCCTGATGGTCGTCATGATCGCGGTCGGCCATGGGGCACCAGGCACCAGGCACGGTCGCCGATCGGTCGCGCCCGTCACTCCGTCGGTCGCTGATCCGGCGCTCGGCGCCGAAGCGCTTGACTGGTATTTCCCTGCTAGCGGCGCCACCTACACGGCGGGTTTGGCCTTCGCCTTTACCGAGGAGAAGGTCACAGCACGAGATATCGACCCCTGTTTGGCCAAAGCGGGATTCCCGCAGCCGGCGTTCCGCGGGTCGAAACGGCTCTACCAGCTATCTTTCCCAAATAATAGTCAGTTCCCTGACCTGGCTCAGCTCGCCACCAGCCCGGGCCCCCACTACTTCGCCAAGCAGTATGCGGTGCTGGCGCACCCCACCGCCGCCCGGCGCAAGGCGTTCGCCCGCGCCCAGGCACGATGCCTTTCCCGCGCCCGTGCGGTCACCCGCGTCGACGCGGCCGCGAGCGCGCTGCAGGGGACCTGGCTTGGCATCATCTCCGCCATCGAGCATTCGAGCCCGGTGACCGCCACCCAGGCAGTCTTCGCGCGTTGCCTGAAAGCCCGCGGCGTCCCCGCCAGCCTCGCCACCCGGACCGACAAGGCGGCAAGCAACCCGCTCTTCTACGGCTACTTCTCCTGGGCCGACTCAGAGAACCAGGCGGTCGCTGTCAGCCAGCTAGCCGCTGCCGAGCGACATGAGACGCGGGTATTTCTGGCCTGCGCGCCCTCCGTCATCTCGGTTCTCGAGCGGACGCAGCTTGAGCGGCGCGCCCAGTTCTTCCTTCGACACACCGCCCAGATCGCGCGTATCCTCCGCCTAGCGGAGAAAATGTCCGGCCGCACCCACTAGACCGGCGCTTGATGAGCTTTTGCTAGCAGCGTTCGACCATTGCGGCAGTTGGTACACTCAAGCGCCGCAGGGGCCAGGTACGAGCAGGAGCAAATGGGACAGGACGAGCGGCGGTTCGATTCCCAGGCGGCGCGGGTCGGCCTGGCTTTGCTTCAGATTCAGGCCAGGGCGTCTGATCCTAAGTCTCAGCCCGGCTGGGTAAACCGCCGCGTCCAGCAGATCGA
>DATNEK010000025.1:0-21693 GCA_035553055.1 Streptosporangiaceae bacterium
CCTCCCAGAAGCGCGATAGCACACGTCGTAATAGTCCGATACAAGCATTCGTCAGCGCCTAACGGTTGGACCTGCATGCCAGTGCTACGGCCGCTGCCGACAGCCCCCGAGAACTGCATGAAGATCCTATTTTCGCATACATAGGCACGCGATTCGGCGGATTCGAGCCCTTGCGGCGCGTCGACGCGGTCGGACCTGACCGTTTTCGCGAAGAGCAGCATCATCGCAGTTCACAGTTCTATTGGCATTTGGGATATTAGGTCCTCATTCTGGTAAAGCTCGTGCAGGTGATCAATGGCGGCGCTCTTCGCGCGGTCCGCCCGCATCTCGCGGTCGAGGTCGACGGCACCGTCGACGTTGATCCTGGCGTACAGCGGCAGTAGCACGCGGAAGAATTCTCGGTACTGCCAACCGGCCAAGCCCGTCAGGCGGAACTCGTTGTCTCCAAGCGCCCAGCCCGGGGTGGCTTGCTCGGCCACGAGATCGCTGATCTGTCCGGCGACCCGGCTGCGGGCTGCGACCGGCTGGTCGGCCAGGCCGACCAGCACTCCGCCGAGATCATCATGACCGTGCAGCGACAGGTTGAGGGCGACGATGCCGGCCGCGGCCCGCCAGATGCGGCTCGACGCGACAGGAGCCCGACACAAGTCCGCCGCCGAACGGAGCACTTGATTGGCGCGGATCGACAGCAGTTCAGGCAGCGGAAAGGCATGCATCTCGGCCTGCCGCGGAAATTGGGCGCCTTCCTGCAGTTCGAGGGAGAAGATGAAGAAGAACAGGTTCTCCTTGTCCGGGTACAAGTAGCTACCCGTGGCCCTCGGGCGCAGGGCGCCTGCGGGGTCGATCGCGGCAATCTCCGCGACTAGCCTGGCGGCCGCACGAACCGGGATCTGGTCGGTAAGTCCGAAGAACCATCGCCCAGTCGCCTGCTGATCGCCGGGCTGCTCGCAGTCTTCCTGCAGGATGTGACCGCCGAGATGAGAAAGCCTGTTCAGCTCTCTGGCCGAGTTCTCTTGCGTACGGAACTGCAGGATCGGCTCGATGCGCCGGTCCCGTCGGCGGGTCATGACGACGAGAACCATGGGAAGCCACCCATGGGCGCGGGAGCCGTCTTTGAGCACGCTCGAGTGCAAGCGTCGCTGGCGGCACTGGAAGACCGCACCGGCCGGCGTCCCGACCGGGACGTTGTAATTGTTGGCGCTGTACTTGACGATGTCCTCAAACACGACACTGAACTGCTCGGCATGATCTTCAAGTTCGATATAGACATTTTCAGCGAAAGGCTTCCTAGCCCGCCTGATCACCACGTGCACGATCTTCTTGTGATCGTCGAACTCAAATAGCGAACCAGTTAAGGCAGGTATGTATGGGCACTTGTAGAGCGCCCAGCGGGCCGATCTGGTGCGTTTCAGGAAGGCGCCGATCGACTTGTAAGCCCAGAACGACGCCTGGCTCCGCTGCCTCAGCTGCTCGACTGGGTCATTGATGTCCTCGCGCTCGTCGTTAACGCCCGCGAGCAGGTCGTTGCCAAGAAAGACGATTCTCAGCGAGTCCCAGAAGACCTCAGTGCGCCCGTTCGCTCGCTTTCTGCTGAGAGCTTCCCGCAGCAGGGGAAGCAGGCGTTCGTTAGTGAATCCGACTATCGTGACTTTCGACGCGGTGGCCAGCAGGTGCACGAAGCGTTCGCTATCATCGGCATAGCGGGTTTTATAAATATCATAATTGTTATCATGCAAGTCAGGGAGATCAACCCTGGGTACAGGTTCCGGGTTGGTCGACGCAACAAACCCGATGAGGAACTTGGCGAAGGACTGCATTGTCTGGGCTCGTCGCTGCCGAAAGCGGGCCTCGGGCTCTTGGAACGTGTTCGCGCTCTTGAGCAGCACGCTGGGCTGCGGGATGGCGCCATCCATCGACCCGCCGAAGAAGAGATCGCGGACCAGCGTGGCCTCCGCGACATGGCCCTGTTGCAGGTAGTGCTCAATTCCGTGCCTGAGCAGCAGCTTGATCTGATCGATACGCTCAGTGGCTACCAAGCCCCTGGCGGCGACGTAGTCCGCCGCTAGCTGCTGCAGCGCGGTCGCGGGAACGGGCGCCTGGTATTTCGTCGTGTGATCAAGCCAATCAAGGCCCCGTTGACGGCAGTCCGTAAGATCGCGGGCAATACTGGTCGCATCGTTGCGTTCCGCCACACATTTAGTTTGCCACGTGACCGCGGATTTGCTGGCGGTACCGGCGCGGGCCAGCGTGGCCGCGACCGCGCTGACCCGCACTGTCATACCTGGCTTTCTGGCGAGATGATCAGCACGACCCTGCGGTTCAACGGCTGCCCGCCGGGTCCGTTCGGCGCGACGGGGTCAGCGGCACCGTGACCGATCGCCTGGAGCCTGGCGGCGGCAACGCCGTGATCAACCAGCCAGGCCAACACGGCCCTGGCTCGCCGCCACGACAGCATGAGGTTGCCGCCGCGCACGGCCACCGCGTCGGTGTAGCCGTTGATCGAAGCAGTCGCCATCGGATAGGTGACCGTGAGCAGGCGCAGCGCTTGCCTGAGCGCGGGGGTGGCCGACGCCGGCAGTGCGTACTGTGCGACCCCGTAGCGAATTCGTCTGAGTTCGAACGAGAAGTCAGCCCGTCCGGCCAATCCTGCGCTGACGATGACTGGTACCCGGCTGTCGGTCACGGCGGTGAACGCGAAGGCGGTGATCGCCCCCGCCTCAAGGAAGTCTGCCTGCCAGGCCGCGTCCTGCGTGGTGTTCTCGACGTCGGCAACGACCACGGTGACGCCGTCGAAGCTGGCGCGCAGGGGCGGCGGCGCCTCGCTTTCGTTGCCAACGATCGCTATCACTTTGCGTCGGCCGAGCGACACGCCCGTTTGCTGCAGAACTGACGCGAACGCGGCGGCTTCGGTCATGGCTTGCCTGAGGCCGCCGTGTCCCCCGCGCACCCGGCTGGCGGCCGCTAGAGCACCGACGACCGCCCTTTCCGCCCACGACCTTAGCTCGTGCCGCTGCCGGTTCAGCAGCCTCGCGAGGTCTTCGCGTGCCACGGCTCTGGTGTGCACCAGTTTTTTGTCATAGGCGGCCCGCTGGAAACTCGTCGCGTTCTGCGGCAACGCCTTGGGGAACGCCGGCCCTGTCATGCTTGGTGCCGACGGCGCGACAAACGACCCGAGCGCCGTTCCCCCGGCAGCGCTTATGACGATCAGGTGCTCGCCCGCTCGGGCGGTCGCGATGATCACTCGCCTGAACTCGGCACGTGCCCGTGCGGACGACGGGTCGAGTACGACCGTGAGGACCGCTGGCCGACCGGCTGGGGCGGCTAGCGGCCGGCCAGCCGCCACCGTGACCGGTAGCAGCTGGCAGCCGCAGACACTGACCGCGACGAGCGCTGCGCAGCAGGACGCCTTGGCTGCGATGCTCACGGCTAGTTTGGTCATGACTGGCTTGGTCATGACTGGCTTGGTCATGACTGCTCCCGATCTGTCAGGTGCGTCCATATCGCTCGTTCCATCAGCGACAGCTCAGTCGCCTGGCACGACTTGACCAGACGAGTCCTGACAAGGCTGAGGTAGGCGCGGGCTAGGGCATCGCGCTTATCGATCAGTCGCTCAAGCTTGCGGTGCGCAAGCGCTGCCGCACCTGCGGACGATCGGGCTTTGCGCCGTGCCCGCCACCCAGCGTGAGTCTCGGCCACCCGCAGCGCGCGGTAGCCGATCACCACAAAGCCCCCGGTGGCAAGCGTGAACAGCGTCGCGCCGACCCCGGCGGTGACCAAGCCTTCGACTCCCACGGTCGCGAGGAACCAGAACCGCAGCACACCGAGCAGCATGATGAACGTCACGAGGATGCAAGCAGTCCATCGCCAGAGCACCCTGTGGCTGTCACGATAGAGATCAAGCGTGACCTCTCCCGCCCCGAGCAGCGCGAGGAAAAGGCCTGCCCATACCAGCGTCTCGGACTGGCCGCCGCCGAGCGCCTCGGCCGCGAAGTAACACGCCACCCCGTCGAGTGCGAGGGTGCCACCGGCGACTATCCACTGCCGTAGGCGAGGCGCCGTTCGGTCAGGGTTCTCGGCCTGGGTGGCCCTATGGTCGAGCTCAGCGTTGGCGCTCGCTGAGTCGGCATCGCTCGCGGCCTTGGTGCCCTGAGCGACCTGGTCGGTCATCCGCCTCGTGCGCGACCACAGATCCTCGTGCGCTCTGCCTTCAGCGTTGAAATCGTTGATCTGCCGCATCACGCCAGGCAACTGCGCACCACGCTGGCCGGACGGCTCCGGCTGAAGGACGGTCGTCGCGTCCGTGATCGGCAGCGCTGGCTTTTCATGTCGTGAGGTACTCAACTTCAGTTCCCTTCGGTAGTGGCTGATCTTGCGAGTAACCTCAGGTTCCCGCTGGCCGACGCGTCATATCGAGACGCAATAGCCGACCAACATCAACGAATCTCGATCAGTAGTGACCAAAATCGCTGACAAGTTATGGCCAGGGCCGTTGGTGTATCCGCAGGTCATCGAGAGCGTCGGGCTCGCTGTCGGTAGCGGACGTTACGGTCGCTGATGTGGCTAACTTCGCTGTGACACTGGTTCACGGACCTGGTTGGGACGCTTCACGTCCAGCCAGGGAGCAGGACGACTGGGACGCGCACGCGGCCTTCATGGACGGTCTCGTCGACGATGGGTTCCTCATCGTCGGCGGCCCGGTCGGCGCTGGCGACCGCACACTTCACCTGATCGAAGCCGAGGACGAACCTCAGATCAGGGCTCGCCTCAGCGAGGATCCCTGGGCCGGCACTGACCTGCTCGCGGTCGGCTCCATCGAACCGTGGGCACTATGGCTAGACGCCCGCCGGAACGGCGTGCCGTAGGTGGGATTCGCCGACTGCTGGCGAGGCTCACCTCGCTGGTGGCTTGTGCTTGCTTGACGGTGCTGCGCCACGCGACAGCGCGATCCCGCGCCCATTGCCGGCTAGCGGCGAAAGGGTGCAGCGTGGGAATCTTGCTCCGGTTCGCGTTGACGATCGGCTCAGGCTAGGCGGCGCTCCGTCGGAGGAGGTCAGTAGTGCTGATCACGGCATCACCGCGGGGAGAAAACCCGTTTGATTCCGAGGACACCTCGCCAGACGACAACGGCGTCCGCAGGTACCCGGACCTGCACGAGTCGCTGGTTGAGATGCTGCGCGCTACCGTCGACCGCGATCCGGAGGCGGAGGCGCTTGTCCAGGTCGGCGGCGACCGGGTCAGCTACGCGCAGCTGTGGGATCGAGCCGCGCGCGTGGCAGGCGGCTTGCGCGAGGGCGGAGTCAGGCCCGGTGATCGGGTGGCGATCAGGCTGCCGAACTGCATCGACTGGGTAATCTCATTCTTCGGCGCGCTCATGGCCGGCGCGATAGCCGTTCCTGTGAACACCAGGTTCACCGACGCCGAGGCGGGTTACGTCATCACCGATTCTGGCAGCGGCTACGTATTCGAGCCCGGCGCCGCGCTGCCCGACGGCAGTCCTCTGGTACACGAGGCGGCGAAAAGGACTGACGTCGCCGCGATCTTTTACACCAGCGGAACGACCGGCTTCCCCAAAGGCGCCATGCATACGCACGAGAACGTGCTGGGGAATGTCGAGACCGTGTACCGGGTCAGCGGCATCCCGCGCGACATCGGCCGGGAGATGCGCACGCTCGTCGTCGTGCCGCTCTTCCATGTGACCGGCTGCCACAGCCAGACGTTGCCCGCGCTCAGGGTCGGCGGCGCCGCGGTGATCGACGCCTCGTTCGCTGGCCGACGGATGATCGAGACGCTGGAGCGGGAGCGGATTACCGCGTGCACCGCGGTCCCGGCGATCTACTACTACATACTCAACCATCCCGATTTCACCCCGGCGAAGGTCGCTGGCGTCCGCTGGGCCTCCTACGGCGGTGCTCCGATCGCGCCCGCCCTTGTGCACCAGATCGGCGAGCGGTTCGGCGGCGCGCGCCTGGCGAATGGGTTCGGGCTCACTGAGTGCACCTCGATCGCAACGCTGCTGCCACACGAATGGGCGGCCGACCACGCGGACTCCGTCGGCTTCGCCGCGCCGCACACGGATGTCGCGATAGCCGAACCGGAGGCCGGCCTTGGCGAGATCCTCATTCGCGGACAGAGTGTCTGCGCGGGGTACTGGAACAAGCCAGAGGCCACCGCCGAGGTCTTCGCCGACCACTGGCTGCGCACCGGCGATGTGGGCCGGGTCGACGACCATGGGCTCGTCTATGTGCTCGACCGGATCAAAGACATGATCAATAGGGGCGGCGAGAACATCTACTGCGTAGAAGTCGAGAACGCGCTCATCGGGGCGCCCGGCGTAGGCGAAGTCGCTGTCGTCGGGGTGCCCGACTCCATGATGGGCGAGAAGGTCGGCGCCGTGATCGTCCCGCTGCCCGGCGCGTCCGTCGATCCGCAGGCGGTCCTCGGCTACGCCCGCGAGCATCTCGCTGACTACAAGGTGCCGCAGTTCATCGCGGTCAACTCCGGCCCGCTGCCACGCAACGCCAACGGCAAGGTGCTCAAGGCGCCGCTACGCAAGATCGACTTCGGCCCGCCCCTCGGATAAGCGCTCGCGAAGGAATACGCGCGCTAACTGGGTCAGTGTCCTTCGGTCCAGTAACGCTGCAGCCGGGCGACAGCCTCGTCCTTGTTCATAGCGACCACCTCGGCATCAGTAAGTCCGACTCGCGAGATCAGAAGATGCACCAGATCTGCGGGCAGCGCCGACGGCGGGATCTCGGGGATGCCGCGAGCAGGCCGCACGCCATCCTTAACACAAGGCCAAAACTCGGCCTCGGTTACTTGTAGCTGGTCACGCAGAATGTGGCCCCATAGACCCGGCCCATAGTCGGTCCGGTCAACTGGATGAGATATCCGAGTGCGCAGGATCCTTCCGTCGGCGAGCCCGAGTTCAAAGGTGACGTGCTGAGTGCCCGTGCGTCCGCGCGCGTCTCGTACGCGCTCCCAGCCTTCGGTCTCGCAGAACGCCTCGTGATCCTTACGCGTCGGCGTCGGCCAGCTCATCACGATGCCCCGGTCAGCCACCGGCGGAGCTGGTCATCATCACTGAGGCAAATCAGCTGGACCAGACCCCAGTTGTCCCGGTGATTCGGCGCCTCAAGCAGCCGGTCTTGCCAGTCTTGCGCGTACTCCCGCAGCGCCTGCACCATTTCGTCGATCGCGGCATCGAACGTAGCCCCATCCGCGGCAACCGGAAGGCCTGGGATGAAAGCCGACCAACCGCCAGCCTCAGCCACGACCTGAGCACGCGAGGGAACGACCGAGGCAAGGAAGTGCCGCAGCCTTCCCGCGTCGACTACCGCCGCGCTCATTGACTCACGCCGCACCGTCGCGAGGCGTCCTTGCTCAGCCGCGTCCAGCAGATCCTTGAGATGCGACCTGGCTTCGCTGTAACTGTCATAGTGAATCCCCGCCACGTCCGCCTCCTGAAGGCCTCTGCCGTCATCTTTCATTGTAACGTACGTCAAGTACGTGGCGTACTCACTGGCGGACCATAACGCTTGGTGGTCGGGAGCTGCGCCCATAGAGGCGGCGCGCAGGGCTCGGTAGAGCAAGCGCTCGTCCCCGAGCCTGTGCTTGAGCTGGCGTTCTAGGCCACCGATCGGCACGAGGTTCTGCGGGGCGCGCGGGTCCTTGTGCGGCACGCTCGCGAGCGGCGGGAGCACCCGCGCGGTGAGGTCGGCCAGCCTGGTCACGTCCTTGGGCTCCAGGTCGGCCGAGCACTCAAGCCGCACAACGCCCGACCACGGCACCCCGTCGGTCCCTGGCAGCTGCAAGTACCACGAGTTCCGCTGCCACGACGTCCCCATCGTGAACGCCGGCGTTCGCTGACCTGGCTTCAGCGCTCCCACCACCGCCGCCTGCGGACCGGGCAGATAGGAGGCGTGGTGGGTCTTGATGTACCCCACGGTGCGGTCCAGGTGAGTCCGGCCCCGCAGCGGCCCGTCCACGACCAGCAGGTCGTCATCGCCGGGATGAGCGGCTCGGAACGCGACCGCGAGCTGCAGCTCGGCGAACGCCAGCCGCTGCTGCAGCGCCAGCGAAAGCTTGTCGAGCCCCGCTCCCTCGGCCGCCTGGGCTACGTACCGGCCCGCCCGCGTCACCAGATCACCCATGTCCCCGGCCGCCGTGAACAGCCCGCGTTCGACCACAACATCGGCCACATGGGCGAGCCCGTTGCAGACGACGAGCCCGGCCGCCAGCGACGCCGCGATCCCGGCGACCGGCTGCAGGCCTCCCCCGTGCACCCACACCCGGGCGTCGATGCGACGGACGCCGTCGATGAACAGCACCGCCTGTGGCACTGCCACGTCAGGATCGGGGTCAATCGGCCGCCAGTCACCGGCCGGAACCTCGAAGTCCAGGTCAAGCACGGCGCTCGACTCCGACAACGCCCCGGACCCCGCCGGGTCCATTTCCTCGCCGAACGCCTGCCCGTAACCCGGATCCCACGGATCGACGGTGAACGTCATCGGCGGCGGGTCGGCGGTGGAGCCGGCGGAGGCGGCCGGCTCGGAAGCGACGGCGGTCATGCCACGCTCTCCTTCCGCAGCGTCGACGTCGTCCCGGCCCGCGAGACAACGAACCGCACCGGCGCGCGTTCAGCCAGCGCCGGCACGTGAGTGATGATCCCGATCATGCGATCGGAGTCGGTGGACAGGCGTTCTAGTGTGGAGCCGACCACCTCCAGGGTGTCCTCGTCCAGCGTCCCGAACCCTTCGTCCAGGAACATCGAGTTCAGGTCCCGCATCCCGGCCGACAGCCCGATCACCTGCCGGGACAGCGCCAGAGCCAAAGCCAGCGACGCCTGGAACGTCTCGCCCCCCGACAGCGTGTGCACCGGACGCCGGGCACCCGCGTCCTGGTAGTCGATCACCCACAGCTCGTTGCGCTCGTCCCGGTCGAGCTGGTACTGGCCGCCAGATAGCTCCATCAGCGTCTCCGAGGCCTCGGCGACCAGCGAGTCGAGTGCCTCGCCGCACAGCCAGCGCTCGAACGACGACGCCCGCAGCAGCCGGCCGAGCATCGAGGCGACCTGCTCAGCCTCGACATGGCGGCGCCCCTCGGCCTCAAGCTCGGCCGCCCGGCGCCGGTCCGCCCGGACCGCCTCCAGCCGGTGACCCGCCCGCTCCCGGTGCCTCGCGACCTCGGCCTCGGCCCGGGCCACGTCGACGATGTCGATCCCGTGGGTGGCCAGCATCTGCCGGAACGTCCGCTCGGCCGACGCGGCCTTGACCCGCGCCGCGCCGGCCGCCTCGTCGACGTCGGCGAGCCGCCGGGCTCGTTCCGCCGCCTCCTGGCCTGCCCAGGCGGCCAGAACCTCCCACGCGGAGGCAAGGTCGGCGGTCCCGGCGACGGCGGGAGCGCCGAGCTGCACGACCGAGTCCCGCACCGAACCGAGCGCGGCCCGCGCCCGCCGTTCCTCGACCTCTAGGCCCGCCCGGGCTTGCTCGGCGGCCATCCCGGCCGCCCGGGCCTCCCGCGCGGCGACCCGGGCTCTAGCGATCCGCTCATCGGCCACAGCGATCGCTTTGAGCAGTCCATCCACCTCAGACTCGCTAGAGGCCTCGGCGAGCACTGCCGCAATCCGTTCCGCCTGCTTGGCGGTTGTTTCCAGGTGACCAGCCGCGACGGCCGTCGCTTTGGTCGCCTGATCGCGGTCCGCCCGCGCCTTGCTGACCGCCTTGGCGCAGGCGTCCATGGCGGCCCGGGACTCCACCAAATCGGCGGGCACCGGGTGGTGCGGCAACTCGGTGATCGGCCGCAGGCACACCGGGCAGTCAGCCCCGAGGGCGAGTTGCTGGGCGAGGGCGACGGCGGCGTGCGCGCGTTCGGCCGCCGAGTGAGCGGTCCGGGCCTGCTCGAAATTCTCCTCGGCCCGCGCCAGAGCCGCCTCGACGACATCCTGCGCGACGCGCCGGTCCGTCAGCGCCTTCTCCTGCTTCGCGCGTAGCGCGGCCAGTTCCCGCTGCTGTCCGTAGTCGTCCCTGAGCCGTTCGAGCTGAGCCTTGTCCGGCAGCGCCTCCCGGGCCTCAACGGCCTCGATCCCAGCCTGATCAGCGCGATCCCGATCAACCTCGCACCGCGCCACCGCCGCGTCGGCCGAACTAATCCTCGCCGCCAGCCCCGGCACCTCCGCTGGCATCCGCACCGCCGCCAGCAACCCGGCTTCCGCCCGCACCGCCGCAGCGGCGGAGTCGGCTTCGGTCGCCGCACTAGCCAGCCCGCGCAACTCCCCCAGCCGCTCGTCGACCTCGCCCGCGAGGTCAGCCAGGTCGGCTACCCGCTCGGCCGCCTGCGTCTGCGCTGCCTCGGTCGCGCCAACCAGCCCAGCCAGCGCGTCCTTAGCCCGCTGCGCCCGATCGGCGGCCAATTTGGCCCGCTCGCGCGCCTTGACGCCGATGGTCTCGTACACGCCGAACGCCAGCAACTCGACCAGCAGGTTCTGCCGCTCGGACGCCTTCGCGTGCAGGAACTCGGAGAACCGGCCCTGAGGCAGCAATACCGACTGGGTGAAGTGTTCGTAGGTCAGTCCGAGGATCTCGGTGACCGAGGACTTAACCTGGTCGGGTCCCTCGGCAAGCGGTTCGACGCTAGCTTCGAGCAGGTCAGTCAGCGGCGCGTCGGACGGCACGCCCGGATCTAGCAACTCCAGCCGCGCTTCCTTGGTGTTCACCTGCCCGCGGGCGTTGCGCGTCAGCGCGCGGACCGCCGCATACCGTTTGCTCGCGGCCTCGAACACGAGCACTACCCGGCACGCGTTCGCGGCGGGGGCGAGCGCCTGGTTGATCAGGTTCTCCCGGCCCCAGCGCGGCACCGTGCCGTACAAGGCGAAGCACAGGCCGTCGATCACCGTGCTCTTCCCCGACCCGGTCGGCCCGACCAGCGCGAAGAAGTCCACACCAGAGAAATCGACGTCGGCGGGCTCCCGATAGGACCCGAATCCATCCAGCAGGAGCCGCAGCGGTTTCACCGGGACCCACCGGTCTCCGCGCCCGCGCTGGTCACTTCATCAAGCAACTCAGCGAACATCGCCGTCACCCGCGGGTCGGCCACCCCTTCATCCTCGAGATACGCCCCGAACAGCTCCACCGGGCTCCTGCCCACCCGGCTCGGTTGATCAGCCGCCCGGGCACCGGGACGGGCCCGGTGCGCGTCATCGAGCAGCACCTCAAGCGTGTTCGGCAGCTTCTCCCTGACCTCGTCGCCGAGGCCAGCCCGGCTCGGCTCGGCCAAGATCACCCGCAGGTACGCGTCTTCTACTTGTTCCGCCTCGGCCACGACCTGGTCGAGCGTCCCCCGCAAGGTCCGCAGCCGCCGACCGCCCGCGACCGGCACCGGCCTCGCGTCGGCCCTGATCCCGGGCGCGGCCTCGACCACAAGCACGGCCGGATCGTTGGCTTCCTCGCCGAAGTCGACCGGCAGCGGCGACCCTGAGTAGAACGTCGGGCACGGGCCGGCGATCTCCTGCTGCCGGTGCAGGTGACCGAGCGCGATGTAGTGCGCCGACGCCGGGAAGATGCTGGCTGACAGCTCGTAGTCCAGGCTGGTCTGGACGTCGCGCTCGCCGCCGCCGCGACGGCCGCCGAGCAGCGTGGCGTGCGCCATCACGATGTTCACCGCATCGCCGGTGAATCCGCTTGTGAGCTGGCCGACGATCGCGGCGATCTGGCGCGAGTAATCAAGCGTGTGACCGGAAAACTCGTGCCCAACGATCTCGGCGGCGCGCACCGCGAACCGGTGGGATACAAAAGGCAGCGCCGCCACCCGCACCTGTTCTTTATTCCGGAGGCAGAACGAAATGTTGCCGCCAGACTCCGGGCGTCTAGGCAGGCCAAGCACGTGCAACCCGAGCTGCCCGAGCACAGGGCGGTAGACCGAATCGAGAAGGTGCTGGTTGTCGTGGTTGCCGGCGATGACCACCACGTGCCGGCCGTCGCGGGCCAGGGCGAGCAGCGTGCGCATCACCAGCCCCTGCGACTTCGCGGTCGGCGCCGACGTCTCGAACAAGTCACCGGCCACCAGCACCAAGTCGACGTCCTCATCCCGGGCGGTCGTGACGATGCTGCCGAGCACAGCCACGTGCTCGTCGTACCGGTCCCGGCCCTTGAGCACCTTGCCGACGTGCCAGTCGCTGGTGTGCAGGATTCGCATGAGTGCCCTTCAGAAGGGGGGTGGATCGTCGTCGGCGCTTGGCATGCCGGCGAAGGGATCTGCCCTGGGGGCCGGACCCGTGTCGTGACCAGCCCACTCCCCCTTCTCACTCGGCCTGGTCGCCCAGGCCGGGAACGGGAAGTCGACGGCCAGCGGCACCGGGATGTCCGGCTGGGCGATGAACATGGTGCCCGGCTTGGCCAGCGTCGCCCGCTGACGTTGCGCGGGCGGCAGGTATCCGTACTCGGGACGCTGCGCCTCGGCGGCGTCGAGCCGCCCGGCCACCCGGATCGCGCAGTTCGCCAGGATACGCCGCTCGACCTCGCTGGCGGTTTGCTGCGCGCCGATCAGGATCACGCCGAGCGAGCGGCCCCGCTCGGCCAGATCGAGCAGTATCTGCTTGATCGGGCTGTCGCCGTCACGCGGCGCGTACTTGTTGAGCTCGTCCAGCATCACGAACATCAGCGGCCGCGCAGTGCCCTGCCGCTCCTTACGGGCGAACTCGGTGCGCAGCGTGACGCCGACCACGAACCGCTGCGCCCGGTCCGGCAGGTTGTGCAGGTCGATGACCGTGATCTGGGCGCGGGAGGTCGAGATCGAGCGTTCGCCTCGATGGGCGAGGTCACCCCGGACGATGATGCTGAGCGGGGCGACGGCTGAGCGGAGCCGGCGCAGCAGCGCATTCACGCTGCCGAGCACTGTGCTGCCAGCGACCCACTTGTTCCGCGTGTCGTCGCTGCCAAGCTCGGCTTCGAGCAGGTTCACCAGGTCATCGAACGTGCGCAGGATCTTGTCGTTGGCGGGGTCGACACCGGCGATCCTGACCGCGCCCTCGGTACCAGCCGGGACCACGTCTCGTCGCAGCCGGACGGCCACCTGGGCGATCAGCATTGTGTACTGGGCGCGTTCGTCCTCGGAGTCGGCGAAGACGAACGGCAGCAATTCTTGCTGGCAGAACTCGGCAAGCGTCCAGTAGAACGGGCTGACCGCGCGATCCCTGGCGTGCACGTCCGGCGTCCCCGACGAGTCGCCCTTGCGCGGCGGCGCGAACACCCGCACGTTGCCGAACGGCGTCGCGGGCAACCCGAGGTCGGCATACCTGGCCGCTTGACTCGGCGTGAGCCGGCTGTTCGCGTAGTCGAGGAACAGCAGATCCTCGCCCTTAACGCTGAACACGAGCGCCTTGGTGTTGTGCGACTCTCCCTTGAGCACGCCGCAGTTCGTGATCGAGTGCAGCAGGAACATAGCGAACGACGTCTTGGTGGCGATCCCTGAGACTCCGGAGATCGACACGTGCGCGCCCCTGGTGCCGTCGACGAACTCGAAGTTGACATACACCGGCTGCCCGTCCCGCCCGAACCCGACCGGCACCTTAGACCCGTCCATTTCGTCGAAGTAGAGCGCGGACTCCCGCTCCGCCCCGACCGCGCGACTCACCGGCGCACCGGGCAGCGGCGGCACGTACACTTCCGGCTCGACCCTGGTCACCGTCACCTCGGCGACCTCGCAAATCTCGGCGGGCAGCGCCCCGTCGGCGATCAGGAACACGTCGGAAGCGAACCGTGCGCCCTCGTGCACCGCTTCCACATTCGTGACCACGCCGGCGATCCTGACCGGTCCTCGGCCGGCGCCCGGCATCGAGCGCTGAGTGACGACTACATCATCAAGCTGGGCGTACTGGCCAGGCGCCAGCCCGACCGAGAACATCAGCGGTGTCGCCGGGACGGTGCCAACTACCAGGCCAAGGCCCTGGCCATTCTCACGCCCTGTCTCAGCCCGCTCCGCAGCCGTCGTCACCGGACCACCACAACCCCTCTTGTCGTGACCGACTTCCGGGAGCCTACGCCCATGTACCGGCCAAAAGCGGGTGCCTTGCCGCATCGGGCGGCGTGAGATCGCGCACGTCGACCGATGATAAGTCGCCCTGACAGGTCTGATTACCGGTAGCGGAATCGGGCATTAGAGGCATGACCGGGCGCGCGGGGGCGCAGGAAAGCTCGGGATTGGGGGGTCAGATGAGCGACATGCCTGATGAAGGCAGGACTGACCAGCAGGGACGTATGCAGCAGACTGCTCGGCCTGACGTACCTGCCCAGCCTGGAGCGCCGCAGGAACCGGCGCCGTCGGCACCCATGCAACAAGAGCCCGTGCGACAAGAGCCCGTGCGACAAGAGCCGACGGCACAGCCTGGTCAGATGGGCAGGCCGATCCTGGTGCACGCCGGGGCGACCAGGGTCACCGGGCGCCGCGTCGTGCAGTACATCATCGACTACATACTGGCCGGTATCGTGCCAGCGATCGCCTACTGGCAGCTCGACACAAACGCCCGGTCGATCGACGGCGTCCGCTGGTTCGTCGCGACGATCATCGCGCTGGCCGCGTACTTCGCCTACTGGGTCGCGATCCCGTACGCGATGAGCGGGCAGACCTTCGGCATGAAGCTGCTCAGGCTTAGGGTGCTCAGCAAGGACGGCGGCCGCGCGAGCATGCCGCAGCTGCTCATCCGCGGCATCCTCCTGATCATCGACACCTTGATCTTCGGTCTGGTCGGCTACATCACGATCCTGTGCTCCAAGTACCGCCAGCGGGTCGGCGACCATGCCGCGAAGACGGTCGTGGTGTCCGCCAACTACGGCCGCCGGACCTGACGCTCGCTGAGTTCGCGTTCGATTCTTGCCACCAGGTCAGGGTGCTGGCTCAGCCTGCGCAAGAACCCAGGCGGGAACCCAAGCTGCCGGTTCGCCTCGTCGATCACCGGCTTGGTCATGCCGAGAGCTTCGGCCAGAAGGTCGTCGCGCGCAAACGCCTGCGGCAGCTCGGAAACGTCGATATCGGCCGCGCGCCGGAACGTCCCATCCGGGGCTGGCAGCCACGCGGCGGCCACCGCGAGCTCGCCGAGCCGTGACAGCCGGCTCTCTCGCCTGGCATCGATGAACCCAAGCCGGGGTGAGCTTTCCACTACGCCGGCGATCAGGTGCCGGTTCGGCACAAGCAGCGCGTTCCACACGAACTCGGACCGGGCGAAGCTCGGGTGGTCGAGCGCGAACGCGAGCCCGTCCAGGCTTGCCAGCGGGTCAAACCCAGCTACCCCGCGCTCATGCCTGGCGAACTCGTCAGCGACGGCCACGTAACCGAGTTCGTCGGCCTCACGGGCGTCAAGCCGCACCTGATCACGCACGCCCATCGTCCGCAACTGGGCCAGCCAGGGCCCGTAGCTGTCGGCCGCGAACCACGCGTCGGGGTTCTGATCGAGATAGATCTCGAGCGCTCGGGTCCGCTGGTAAAGCTCACCGGGGCGCATCAGCCGCTTGTCGCCCGTTCGCGCGTTCTCACCGATAAGGAACGTGGTCTTGGCAAGCTGATCCAGCAGCCGGTCCCGGCCCGCGGGCGCGGTCTGCGCCAGTGCCCGCGCGAGGAGTTCAAGGTCGGCGTCATGCTGCGCCGCGTCGATGCTCGTCAGGACCGCATTCTCATAGCGCGGCAGGACGTGGTCGATGACCTCGGCCAGCACGTCGACCTCGGCGAAGCCAAGCGCTTCAAGGAACCGGCGCGCCTGCGCGTCGTCGGCGACGGCCCGCCGCACCGTGGGGAACTCCGTAGCGACCGGACCAGGCAAGTAGGCCGCCGGCCTGCCCCGCGCGTCGAACGGCAGCACGTGCGAACCGTCCCGCAGCCTGATAATTGGCCTGCCCCGCGCCAGGCCAGTGTCGCGCCACAGCCCGTGGTGCTGATAAAGGAACGTATAAAAACGCGCCATCCAGTCATCGGATTGCACGGAAAGAAACTCTTCGCTGGCCATGTCGACGACGAATTCAGGTGTCACCTCACCGACACCTATCTCCTCGCGGAAGTACCTCCACAGCAGCGGCGTCCCGCTCTGGGTCACCGACTCGTCAACGAACGCGACCGCGCTATCCGCCCCGCACAGCCTTCCGAGCTGATCAGGAGTCAGCAGCTCACGAACCCCGCCAGCGCGGGCCAGTCGCACCTGCCCAGGCGGGTGATATCCGCCCGCACCGTCAGGAATAAAATTAGCTTGAAAAAAAGCCTCACGAACTGCCGCGAATAGCGGATTGAACATGGTACCGACGCCAAAACGAGCGACGTCGAGCGGCAGCGCCTGGAGGATGTCAACGGTGAGCAATCCGTCGTCGCGTAGTTCGGCGAGCACGTCGCACAGCAGCGTGGCGGTCTGCTTCACCAGCGCCTGATTCCAGGCGTCATGCTCGGGCACGTTATCTCTGGCCGGCGTCGTCCGGTACGGACCCTGGACAAGAAAGCCCAGGTAGGTCTCCTTCTCGGTCGGGAAGAACACCACCAGCGGCGAATTTTCTCGCCGTACCAGCCGCCTGGCGTCCGCCTCCGACCTGACCGCGAACGCGACCTCAACCCGCAGTTCAGGCTGATCTAGCTCGTCAAGCGGCCGTGACCGCACCATCCACTCGTCGTCGCTCCTCCGCCCGGCGCGCAGGGTAGTGAGCACGGTACCTAGCCGGGGGGCGACCCCCGGAGCCACCTCGTAGCCTGCCCGCCCCGCCGCCGGCGTCCGCCGCAGCACTGTGTCAGCGACGCCGGCACCGTGCGTGCTTACCTGCCTGATGTTGCGCAGGAACAGCAACATCTCGGCGCTGAGCACGGTCAGCGCCGCCGATATCTCAGCGGCAGCGACCGGCGCGGGCACTTCGCCGCGGTCAAAGGGGAAGACGAAGATGGTCAGCGCCTCCGGCGCCGGCAGTGCACCGGCCAGATGCGGCCTGACGTAGTTCTCGATGCGGAAGTGCTCGTCTCCGCTGGTGATCACCGGGGCGTTCGTGTAGGCATAGACGGACTTGAACCCGATGCCGAACTGACCGATCCGCGTGATGTCGCTGGCCTTCGTGCCCTGGCTGACACCGCAGATGCCCCGCACGTCGGCGGCGTCGAATGGGCGGCCGTCATGCCTGACCTCAAGCCGGTCATCGAACAGCTCGAACGTCAGCTCGGATGCGCCAGCATCCTCCGCGTTCTGGACAAGCTCGAATATGAAGTGCGTCCGGTCGCTGTAGAGCTGCCCGAGCAGCTCAAGCGCCGCGGTATCCCAGCCGTATCGCGCGATGTTCTCCGCGCGGATCTCGTCGTAGTCAGCGGACACAGACGATCACGATATTGCCTGCGCCGCCAGGGCCGCAGGCCGAGGTTGCCGAGCACGACCCTCGCTAACCTGGACCTGTGCCCGCACCGGAGATCACATTTCTGCTGCGGGGCGGGCTGGATGCGGTAGGGCGCGCGGATGAGTTCGCGGCGATGGCGACCGAAGTTTATGCCGAGCCGCCATACGGCTGGAGCGAGGACGAGGCGGGCGAGTTCGCCCGCAGATTCGCCGTCCAGTGCCGCCAGCCCGGTTTCGTGCTCGCCGAAGCCCGGCATGGCGGCTACCTGGTCGGCTATGCCTTCGGCATGCCGTTGCGACCGGCGACAAGCTGGTGGCGGCACCTGACCGCCCCGCTGCCGGCCGATGTCATCACCGAGTACCCTGGTCGCACGTTCGCGCTCGTCGACCTCGCGGTCCGCGCGGCCTGGCGGCGGCGCGGCATCGGGGCTGCCCTTTACGGCCTGGTGATGGCCGACCGGTCAGAAGAACGGGCCACGCTCACCGTCCTCCCGGCGGCAGGGCCGGCCCAGAGCGCGTACCAAAGCTGGGGCTGGCGCAAGGTCGCGCGGACGCGAGACCCTGAGCCCGGCGCGCCGGTGCTCGACGTGCTCATCCTCACGCTGCCCGCCGGACTCAGCTAGCCCTGCCCACCAAGGCCTTTGACGGTGCGTCATTCATGTTGAAATAATCTTTCCGTCATCGTTGCGCCGGCGATGAGCTGGAAGGAGCAATCGGAAATGACCGATATCGCTGCTGCCAAGCGAGAGCTTGACATCGCGCTTAATTGCTTCACAGAGGCTCTGGGACTGGTCGACCCTGAGAAAGATCCCGGATATTACGGCGTTATTCTTCATGACATTGCCGACGCCCACGTAGCAGCCGGAAGCATGGAGGAAGCCATCTCCTCCTACACCGACGCGATGACGTACAAGCTCAAGCGCGTCCCTGTGCACCCTGGAGATCTGGCGACGACGATCGAGGCGCTGGCGGATTGCCTGATTACCTGCGGCGAGCTTGAGCGGGCCAGGGCCACGCTTGGCAAGCTGCGCGACATCCTGCCCCAGATCGCCGAGCCGGAAGAGCGCGCGATCCACTTGCATGGTGTGGGCAGGGCCTTTGAACGGCTGGCCGACGAGGGGCTTGACGACACCAGCCCCGACGCGCTCGCCGCGTACAAGGAAGCCGCTCAGCTGCTCGACCGCGACAAGGACCCTGGCTTCTACGGTGTGATCATGCACGACATCGGTGACATCCAGCTCGCGGGCGACAACCTCACCGAGGCCGTCGCCGCCTATCGCGAGGCTGCCACCTACAAGCTCAAGCAGACACCCCCGCATCCAGGCGACCTGACGACCACGATGCTCGCGCTGTCGGACTGCCTGGTCGAGACCGGCGAACTGGCGCAAGCCCGGACGATACTCGGACAGATAGCCGAGGTGCTGCCGCAGATCGAGGACCAGGCTCAGCGCGCCTCAAGGCTGCACAGGCTGGGTGCCGCCCTGCAGCGCCTTGGCAGCAAGGGCCAGGCGGATGCCTACGCCGAGGCGCTGGCGGCCTATCAGGACGCGCTCAAGCTGCTCGACCCTGCGGCCGATGCCGCGACCTACGCCACGGTGCTCAACGACGTCGGCTCTATCTATAAGGCGCAGGAAAAATACAATGACGCCCGCGATGCTTACGAGCAGGCCGTCCAGCACATGCGCGATACCCCGAACGGGAAGCATCACCTGGTGCCCATGCTCATCGACCTCGGGCGTATCCGCCTGCAGATAATAAGCCGCAAACAGTCACTGAACAATGCCGGGCAAGACTCTTAGCCGCGCTGTCGGGCTATCTCTGCCGCGGCTCCCAGGTGGTCAGCCGGTCACCTTGCCGACGAACCAGGCTGCCTGCGAGACCGCGCTGTCGGCCGCGGCCACCAAGCCAGGCTGGAGCGCGAAATCGTGCCACATGCGCGGCCACTTGGTGTAGGTGACGTCCACGCCGGCGGCCGACGCGCTCGCGGCCAGCTCATCAGAGTCGGGGGCGAGCAGTTCGTCAGTACCAGCCTGGACCAGTAGCGGCGGCAGGCCGGCGGGCGAGCCGAACAGCGGTGAGACGGCGGGGTCAGCCAGCTTCGACTCACCGGCATACGCGGTCGCGCAGGCTTCAAGCCAGGCCGGGCTGAGCAGGACGTCCTTGCGCACCAGGGCCGGGACCGCGCGCCGATCCCTGGCGAGATCGAGCCACGGTGACATGAGAACGCACCCGGCCGGGAGATCCCTGCCGTCATCGCGCATGGCGAGCAGGAGCGAAAGGGCGAGACCGCCGCCCGCCGAATCGCCTGACACCACGATCGAGGCCGGCGCCATCTCGCCGGACAGCGCGGCCAAGACCGCGCCAGCGTCTTGCAACGCGGCCGGGTGGGCATGCTCAGGTGCCAGCCGGTAATCGGGCATGACCACCTGACAACCGGCCTGAGCGCTCACGTGCGCCGCCCAGGCTCGCACCATCCGCGCCGAGCCTAGGCAGTACCCGCCACCGTGGAAGTGGACGATCGCGGCATTCGGGCGGGCAGTGCCGACCGTCAGCACGTCAGCGCGCACGCCGTTCAGCGTCCGCTCCACGACGGTCGTCCCCTTCGGCAACGGGGACGTTCCGGTCAGCTTGTCGAGCCGCTGGCGCTGCACATCCCAAGGCAGATCAGGGTTGAGCACGCGACGGCCGATCTGGCGGGCTCCGAGGCGCACGAGCGCTGGCGGCAGCCGGAGAGCACCGATCCGGCGCTGCTTCGCGCGATCGGCGTGCGGGCCGGTCATCGGCTACCCGCGCTGACTGCTGGCCGCTTCGGCATTACCCGGTACTTGGCCAGGTCGAAGCGACGGACTCGGTATCTGTAAAGGAACGTATGGTCGGGCCAGTTGTTGGTATTGCGTCCTTCCGCCGTGGTGTACCAGCTCTTGCAGCCGCTCTCCCAGACCGAGGTGCTGCTCGCCGACTTCACCCACGTGTTGAACGTCTTCTGCACGTCCGGTCGCACGTCGAGCCAGTCGAGGCCGTTGTCGCGCAGTGCCTTGATGGCGCCGAGCGCGTAGCCGATCTGTCCCTCGAGCATGTAGATGATCGAGTTGCCGCCCAGATTCGTGTTGGGCCCGTAGAGCATGAAGAAGTTCGGGAAGCCTGAGACGGTGATGCCCAGGTAGGCCTCGGCGCCGTCGCGCCAGATCTCCCGCAACGTGCGACCGTGCAGGCCGGTAACCGATATGGGAGCGAGGAAATCGAGGGTCTGGAACCCGGTGCCGTAGATGATCACGTCGGCATCGCGGAGCGTGCCGCCTGCCACGACCACGCCGTCCGGCGCGATCCGCTCGACCGGCTCGGTGACGAGGTCAACGTTGGCTCGGGCGAGCGCGGGATACCAGTCGTTGGAGAACAGCACCCTCTTGCAGCCCATCATGTAGCCGGGAACGCACTTCTGGCGCAGCTCCAGCTCGGCGATCTGCTCGTCGAGCTGGCGGCGCCACATTCGCATCGGCGCGGCGAGCAGCTTCGGTGACACCACGAAGCCGCTGGTCAGCAGCTCGCCGTAGAGGAAGGTGCGCAGCCGGTCCACCTTGCGCACCACAGGGAACCTGTCGAAGATGAGCTGCTCGGCGTTGTGGTAAGGCCGGTCTGGCTTCGGCAGCACGTACGGCGCCGTGCGCTGGTACACGTCCACATGAGCCGCGATCTTCGCGACCTCAGGAACGAACTGGATGGCGCTCGCCCCGGTGCCGATGACCGCGACGCGCTTGCCGCCGAGATCGACATCGTGGTCCCAGCGGGCCGAGTGCCATGACGGGCCGGCGAACTCATCCCGGCCGCTGATGCTGGGAAGCGCTGGCCGGTTCAGCTGGCCCACGGCTGATACCAGCGCGCACGCCTCAAGCGTGGCACCGCCATCGAGCGTGATCATCCAGCGGGCCAGGCCCTCGTCGAACCGCGCCGATGCCACACGCGAGCCCAGGCGAATGCGGTCGCCTATCCCCCGCTCGGCCGACAGCTCCTGCAGGTAGCTGAGCGTCTCAGGCTGCCCGGGGAACCGGCGGCTCGGCCGCCCTGGCGAGAAAGAGAACGAGTAAAGGTTCGCCGGCACATCGCAGGCCGCGCCTGGGTAGGTGTTGTCCCGCCAGGTACCGCCGACCTCGTCGCCGCCGTCGACGATCAGATAGTCATCGATGCCAGCCCGCTCAAGCGCCAGCGCCATGCCGATGCCGCCGAAGCCGGCCCCGACGATCACCACCCGATACGACGAACGCTCGGACATAACACCACCCACCCTCCCGATCGGCAGGATACGCACCGGCAGGATAACTGACCAGCTCGCGCGGTCAGACGGCCGGCAGAGAGAGGCC
>DATNEK010000026.1:0-2603 GCA_035553055.1 Streptosporangiaceae bacterium
ATCCAGGTCGGGGGCGTTGCGCGCGGGGATCAGCACGGTGGTGATCCCGGCTCGGTGCGCGGCGAGCAGCTTCTGCTTGAGTCCGCCGATCGGGAGAACCCGTCCGGTCAGCGAGACCTCGCCGGTCATCGCGACATCGGCCCTGACCAGCCGTCCTGACAGGAGCGAGGCCAGCGCTGTGGTCATCGTGATGCCCGCGCTCGGGCCGTCCTTGGGCACCGCGCCGGCTGGCACGTGCAGGTGAACGCCGCGGTCGGCCAACTCGGCGACCGGCAGACCGAGTCGCGGGCCGTTGGAGCGCAGGTAAGACAGCGCGATCTGGGCCGACTCCTTCATCACGTCGCCGAGCTGACCGGTCAGCGTGACGCCGGTGCTGCCCGATGCCGCCTCAGCTAGCGAGGCCTCGATGAACAGCAGGTCGCCCCCGGTACCGGTCACGGCCAGACCCGCCGCCACGCCAGGAACCGCTGTGCGTTCCGCGGACTCCGGAGTGTGCCGCGGATGGCCCAGGTAGTCCTTGAGGTCGGTGTCGTCCAGGGTTAGCGGGAGACCTGGCTCGGGGAGCGCGGAGGCTAGCTTGGCGGCGATCTTGCGTAGCACCTTGGCAATCGAGCGCTCAAGCGAGCGCACCCCCGCCTCGCGGGTGTACTCCGTGGCTAGCGTCCGGTAGGCGCTGTCGGTGAAGCTGACGTCGCCTGAGTCCATGCCCGCTCTGGTGAGCTGGCGTGGCAGCAGGTGATCACGCGCGATGACGAGCTTTTCGTCTTCGGTGTAGCCGTCCAGCCTGATCAGGTCCATGCGGTCGAGCAGGGGCTCGGGGATGGCTTCGGCGACGTTGGCAGTGGCGATGAACAACACGTCGGAGAGGTCTAGTTCTACTTCTAGGTAGTGGTCGCGGAACGTGTGGTTCTGCGCCGGGTCAAGCACCTCGAGCAGGGCGGCTGTTGGGTCGCCGCGGTAGTCGGCGCCTAGCTTGTCGACCTCGTCGAGCAGGATCACCGGGTTCATCGAGTCGGCCTCGCGGATGGCGCGGACGATCCGGCCCGGGAGCGCGCCGACGTAGGTGCGGCGGTGGCCGCGGATCTCGGCCTCGTCGCGCACGCCGCCGAGTGCGACCCTGGCGAACTTGCGGCCCATCGCCCGGGCGACCGACTCGCCGAGCGAGGTCTTGCCGACTCCGGGCGGACCGGCGAGCGCGAGCACCGCTCCGCTTCTGCGGCCGCCAGCCACCGTCATTCCCTTGTCGGCGAGGCGCTTGCGGACCGCCAGGTACTCGATGATGCGGTCCTTGACCTCGTCAAGGCCGGCGTGGTCGGCATCGAGCACCGCGCGGGCGCCTGAGATGTCGTAGGCGTCGTCGGTGCGGCTGTTCCACGGAATGTCGAGCACGGTGTCGAGCCAGGTTCTGATCCAGCCGGCCTCGGGCGAGGCGTCGGAGCCGCGCTCCAGCTTGGCGGCCTCGCGCAGCGCCGCCTCCCGCACGTTCTCCGGCAGGTCGGCTGCCTCGATCCTGGCGCGGTAGTCGTCCTGCTCGGTGGCCGGCGTACCGTCGAGCGCGGCGAGTTCCTTGCGGATGGCCGCTAGCTGCTGGCGCAGCAGGAACTCGCGCTGCTGTCGCTCCATGCCCTCGCGTACGTCGTTGCCGATCGTCTCGGCGACATCAAGCTCGGCGATGTGATCGCGAGCCCAGCCAACCAGCCGGTCGAGCCGCTGCTCGGCATCGGGCATCTCAAGCAGCTCGGCGCGCTGCTCGACCGACAGGTAGCTCGCGTAGCCTGCGCTGTCGGCCAGCGCCGACGGATCGGTTATCTGCGAAAGGGCGTCGACTACCTGCCATGCCCCGCGCTTTTGCAAAATGGCCGCAGCCAGTCCCCGGTACTCCTTGGCAAGCTCGAAAGCGCGCGGGCTGGCCGGCTCAGCGCCGAGAACGGTGCCGAGCACCCAGAGCGCGGCGCCTGGGCCGACCGTACCCGCCCCGATCTTGACCCTGGCCATGCCCCGGATGACGGCGCCTGGCTTGCCGTTGGGCAGTCGGCCTTCCTGCTCGACGACGCCGAGAGTGCCAACCGGTGCGTACCGGCCGCCGAGCCTCGGCACGAGCAGCAGACGAGCCTTGGCGTCGCCATCGGCGGCAGCCCTCGCCGCCTCGATCGACGCCCGCACCTCGGGGTCCGAGGTCTCGAACGGCACGACCATCGTGGGCAGCAGAACGTCATCGTCGAGCGGCAGCACGGGCAGGGTGAGAGTCTCGCTCATAGAAGTCTCCAGCATGTATTACTTGATTACGCTGTTGCATAGCGCATGCTGGAGCTGGTTTGTTTCCGCCCGCTGTTCGCGGTCAGCTAAAGCGTCGTGAACCTCACACGATAATCCCAAACCCGATAATCCGAAATGCGATTATCGGATATCGGGTGAACGCTACCAGGATTGGCCGGGCTGCTGGTCCTGCTGACCCGGGGCTGACGGGTTCTGTGGCCACTGCTGACCCTGCGTGGCCTGGAAATCGCCAGGCTGACCGGCCTGGCCTAGCTGCGGCGTCGACGCGGTCAGCGTGCGCACGTAGTTGACCCTGGCGTTGATGTCGCCCACCTGCGCGATGCTGG
>DATNEK010000027.1:0-3284 GCA_035553055.1 Streptosporangiaceae bacterium
GCCCGAAGTGCGGAAGTTCTGCAAGCCGGTCAAGGTAGGGTCGTAATTGCGACCACGATTGTCCGTGTCGTCTTTGGAGGACACGGCCGAGAGGAGCGAGCAGGTGCTCAGCGCAGCCGGCGTGGGGTGGCCTGACGGGGGGACAGTCCTGATTCCAGGCGTGACCGGGCTGGGGTGGCCCGCGGAGCGGCTTGATATTTCTCTCCAATCCCCTGAGCAGGTCTCGAGAGGTACGTCGGTGAACGGTCAAGAGGAACTTTCGCTCCCGGGGTCGGACCGGGTGCGAAACGCGCTGGCGGCGGCGGTTTCACGTGGAACACTGATTGAAGGAGAGCGAATGTCGCCGCAACCTACCGGGCCGGACGCGCCAGTGGTGGTACCGGACGCGCCGATGACGACCGGTGACACGCCCATCGCGCGCCAGGCCGAGGCGGCCGTCGGCGTCCGCGGCGCGACCAAGCGGGAATCGTGGCCACGCCCGAAGCGGTGCCGGATCATGACCATCGCCAACCAGAAGGGCGGCGTGGGTAAAACCACGACCGCGGTCAACCTGGCGGCGAGCCTGTCACAGCACGGCAACCGGGTCCTCGTGGTCGACCTGGACCCGCAGGGAAACGCGTCGACCGCGCTCGATGTCGATCACCATGTCGGGATCGACTCGGTGTACAACGCGCTCGTCGAGGAGCGCCCGCTGCCGGACATCGTGGCCGAGGTTGACGGCATGCCCGGGCTCTATTGCGCGCCCGCCACCATCGACCTCGCTGGCGCCGAGATCGAGCTGGTTCCGATGGTCGCCCGCGAGCAACGACTGCTGCGGTCGATCGAGCAGCTCGACATGACGAACTTCGACTACGTGCTGATCGACTGTCCCCCGTCGCTCGGCCTGCTGACGGTCAACGCGCTCGTCGCCGCCGAAGAGGTCCTGATCCCGATTCAGTGTGAGTACTACGCGCTTGAAGGCCTTGAGCAGCTGCTGCGAACGGTCGAGCTGGTGCGCGGGCACCTCAACGCGAAGCTGCGGATCTCGACGATCTTGCTGACCATGTACGACGGCCGGACCCGGCTGGCGACGCAGGTGGCGGAGGACGTGCGGTCGCACTTCGGGGACGTCGTGCTGCAGACGATCATCCCGCGCTCCGTCCGTGTCTCGGAAGCACCGAGCTACGGGCAGTCGGTTATTACCTATGACCCGGCTTCTTCCGGTGCTGTCGCATACGCCGAGGCGGCGCGGGAGTTGGCGTATCGGGCTGTTAATGCTTAGCTGTTTCCTCTCCTTAGCGATGCCGTGGCTGAGGTCGCGGTGAAGGGTCGCGGGGGCGAGGGGAACACCGCCATCGCCCTCCGCTTCTCTTTTTCGGGGGTGGCGGTGGCTTGGGTTGCCAGTAGCTGCCGGTCGGGTGCCACATCTCTTTTTTGGGCTTAAGAATGGCACGGTGTCAGCCAGTCGGGACTTCGGTATGGGGGCCGGTGTCTGGCAGAAGTCCGTTGCGCATGGCGAAGAGTGCTGCTCCTGCCCGGTTCGACACTCCGATCTTGGTGTAGATGTGCTCGATATGGTTGCCGACGGTCTTTGGCGCCACGACGAGGCTGGCTGCGATCTGCTTGTTCGACAGGCCGCGCACGGCGAGGCGCAGGACGTCGATCTCTCTGGCGGTGAGACCGGCGACATTTGCCGGGCGCGTGACGCGATGGCCAGCAGCGGCAAGCACCGCGGCCGCGGCGTCTGGATCGAGGCGCCCGGCGCGAGCGTCGCAGCGCAGTTCCCCGGCGGCCTCATTGGCTGACCGGGCGGGCCGGTGCGGCCGTGGCTCGAGCATGGCCTGGTAACTGTCAGCGGCGGCCAGGAGGCGCGCTGCCGGCGGGATGGCGCCGCCAGCGAGTCCGGCCGGGTAGCCGGACCCGTCAAGACGCTCGCGCTGCTGGCCGACGAGGCTGGCTATTGGTGCCAGCGCCGCGGATCGGCGCAGCATTCGCTCCGCGAGCTGCGGCGCGAGGCGGACACGTTCCCACTCGGCGACGCTGAGCGGCCCCGGCTTGTCCCAGATGGCATTCGACACGCCCAGGCGCCCGAAGCCCGCGGTCAGCCCGGCGCGGTAAAGCCTAGTGCGCTCTGCTGCGGGCAGGTCCAGACATGCCGCCGCGTCGCGTACCAGTGTGGCGACAGCTTGGGAGTGGCCGAGCATGAAGGGCGACTTGAGGTCAACGAAGCGGGCGATGGCTGCGAGCGCCTCGTCGAGCTCGGCTGCCGACAGGACCCGCAACGCGGGTTCTCCAGCCAAGACTGCCTCCCATGAGCTGACCTCGTCGAGGCTGCGAAAGATCTTCTCGGCATCCGCCCGGAGGATAGCGACCAGGTTAGGGTCGAACTGGGTCGCAGAGCCGCGCCCGGCCACCTCGACAGCGCCGCCGATGCCGTGGTTGCGGTGGGCGACCTCGGCGAACTCGGCCAGCTGGATTACCCGCGCCGCCAGCGGTATCCGCTCACCTTCGCGCTCACCGGGCCAGCCCTTGCCGTCCCAGCGCTCGTAGGAGGCGCCGAGCGCGTCCAGCGCGCCCGGCGGCAGCCCGAGCTCGTCACCGAGTGAACGCGCTAGCCCGGCGTGCTGGGCGATCATCGCTTCGACCTGCTTGTGTCCGCCGAGCGCGAACTCGAATCCGACCCGCAGGCGATGAAGCGGCGTTGCGCCCGAGCCGAGCAGCCGCAGCATCCGGGCCATCTCGGCAAGCTTGCCGGCCGCCTCGGCGTATTTCATTGCCTTGAGCGCGATGTCGTCGCCGAACCACTGGACCTGCTCGTAGGCATCGGTATGGCAGCCGACGTTGACCAGCAGCGCGCTGTAGTACGCGGCCGCCCGCGCGCCCTCCCCGGCCCCGGCGAGCTCACACAGGCGCATGGCGATCCGGCACTGGCGCAAGACGTGCTCCATCGGCTGGCCGAACCCCAGATCGATCCCCAGCGACAGCGCGGCGAGCAGCTCCGCCAGCCGGGCACCCGTCTCGGATCCTTCGCCCATCCTGGCAAGTCCACGCACCGGCCAGCAGCCAGGAAGACCAGCAAAGATGAGGGATTCACCCCATGACTCCGGGGAGGCCGCCTCGTATCGTCATCGCAGGGCTAGGACAAGGGATCGGGATAAGGGAGCAACCATGGCGAAGGCATCAAGCGCAACGGCCGAAAAGTCCGCGGACTACGGGGTCGCGATCGACCGATCAAGCCAGCTCGACGGGTACACCGTCAATTTCGTCACCATCACCAAGACCCACGACCTCGGTCCCATGCTGGC
>DATNEK010000028.1:0-49975 GCA_035553055.1 Streptosporangiaceae bacterium
TACCGAAATCCAGTCGATCAAGATCGCGGTTCCTGCCATGGCTGAGTGGATCATCGACAAGGCCATCCAGGCGCATGGCGCCGGCGGAATCAGCCAGGACTTCCCGCTGGCGCAGGCCTGGGCTGGCGCGCGCAGCCTGCGGTTCGCCGACGGACCCGATGAGGTGCACAAGCGTTCGCTGGCGCGCCGAGAGCTGCATAAATACCGGTAGACAGTTGCGAAAGGGACGATTTATATGGCGGAAAGCACGCAGCGCGTCGCGGTCGTGACCGGAGGCGCCCGTGGCATCGGGGCGGCCATCGCGCGCCGTCTTGCCGCCGACGGCATGGCCGTGGGCGTGATCGACCTGAAGGAAGGCGATTGCGGGGCGACGGTCGACGCGATCAGGTCCGCTGGCGGGCGCGCCAGCGCCTTCGGCGCCGACGTCAGCGATTCAGCGCGGGTCGCCGCTGCGGTCGAGGCGATCGCCGCCGAACTTGGGCCACCGCTCGTGCTGGTCAATAACGCGGGCGTGATCAGGGACAATTTGCTGTTCAAGATGACCGACGACGACTGGGATACGGTCATGGGAGTGCACCTGAAAGGCGCGTTCCTGATGGCGCGGGCCTGTCAGAAGTACATGGTGGAGGCCAAGTACGGCCGCGTCATCAGCCTCTCTTCGAGTTCGGCGCTCGGCAACCGCGGCCAGGCCAACTACTCGACCGCCAAGGCCGGGCTGCAAGGCCTGACCAAGACGCTCGCCAAGGAACTCGGCCAGTTCGGCGTGACAGCCAACGCGATCGCGCCCGGCTTCATCGTCACCGACATGACCGCGGCGACAGCGGCCAGGGTCGGCATCGAGTTCGACGCGTTTCAGCAAGCGGCGGCGACGCAGATCCCGGTGCGCCGAGTTGGCCAGCCCGAGGACGTGGCGCACGTGGCGTCGTTCCTCGCGAGCGAGGGAGCTGGGTTCGTGTCCGGTCAGGTGATCTACGTGGCGGGCGGTCCCCTGTGCTAGATGACGCCGGGGCGCTCCGCGAGCAGGTTCGCGCTTTCCTTGCCGAGCACGACCCCGCGGCGACCGAGCGGCTTGAGTTCGTCAGAGCCAGGTTCGACGCCGGGCTTGCCTGGGTGCACTATCCGGTCGGGCTCGGCGGCCAGGGTCTTCCGCGCACGCAGCAGAAGGTCGTCGACGCCGAGTTCGCCGCCGCGGGCGCGCCGACCAACCGGCCAGAACGCAACGGCATCGGTCTTGGCATGGCCGCGCCGACGATACTCGCCTTCGGGTCCGACGAGCAGAAGAAGCGCTGGTTGCGACCGCTGTGGACTGGCGAACAGATCTGGTGCCAGCTTTTCAGCGAGCCCGGTGCGGGTTCGGACTTGGCGAACCTGGCGACCAGGGCAGTACGTGACGGCGACCGGTGGATCATCAACGGGCAGAAGGTCTGGACGTCGTCGGCGCACATCGCGAGCCGGGCCATCCTGGTCACCAGGAGCGACCCCGACCTGCCGAAGCACAAGGGGCTTACTTACTTCGGCGTCGACATGCACTCGCCAGGCGTCGAGGTCAGGCCGCTGCGGCAGGCGACCGGCGAGGCCGAGTTCAATGAGGTGTTCCTGACCGACGTGGCGGTACCAGACTGCGACCGGATCGGGGAAGTCGGCCAGGGCTGGCAGGTATCGACGGCGACGTTGATGAACGAGCGGGTTGCGCTCGGCGCGTTCCAGTTGCCGCGCGAGGGCGGCATGATCGGCTTTTCCGCGGCGACCTGGCGCGACCATCCAGAGCGGCGTACGCATGGCCTGCACGACCGGCTGCTGCGGCTGTGGGCGGGTGCCGAGGTGTCCAGGCTCGCGGGGGAGCGGCTCCGCCAGCAACTCGCCGCCGGCCAGCCAGGTCCCGAGGGATCGGGTGCCAAGCTCGTCTACGCCAGGCTCAACCAGGAGATCGCCGACTTCCAGATCGAGCTACTCGGCGCCGAGGGCTTGCGGTACAGCGACTGGACGATGCACCGGCCTGACGGCGCGGATTTCTACGGACGTGATGCCGGCTACCGGTTCCTGCGCTCGAAGGGCAACTCGATCGAGGGAGGCACGTCCGAGATCTTGCGCAACATCGTCGCCGAGCGGGTGCTCGGGTTGCCGCCGGAGATCCGGCTTGACAAGGACAAGCCATGGAAGGACCTGCCCCGATGACCCAGCAAGCCGAGAAAGCAGAACCGGGCACGGTGACCCGTGCCTCGGCCGGGGGAGGCGGATCCAGGCTGCCCGACATGACCTACACCGAGCAGGAGATCGAGCTTCGTGCCGCGGTTCGATCCGTGCTCGAGGAGAAGGCACAGGCGGCCGCGGTGCTGGCGAGGACCGAAACCCCGCAGACCTACGACACTGAGCTGTGGCGCACGCTCGCCGCTCAGGTTGGCTGCGCTGGATTGCTGATTCCAGAGAGCTACGGAGGTGCCGGAGCATCCTTCCGCGAGACGGCTGTGGTCGCGGAGGAAATCGGCAGGTCGGTGGCTCCCGTGCCGTTCCTTGGCAGCGCGGTGCTCGCGACGGTCGCAGCGCTGCGCACCGATGACGCGGAGCTGGCGACCAAGCTGGCGGCCGGTACGACCACGGCTGTGCTCGCCGTACCGTTCGACTCGGTGCCCGGAGCGCGACCGGCGCCGTTGGTGCGGGTCGGGCCAGCTGGTGCCGCCGACGGCAACGGAACCTACCGGCTGTCAGGGACCATTTCCGGTGTCGCCGACGCGTTGCCAGCGGACGTCCTGATCGTGGCGGCCGACGGGGTTCCTTTCGGGCTGTACGTCGTGGCCGCGGACGCGGCCGGGCTCACCAGGGCACCGGTGGTTTCGCTTGACATGACCAGGCAGCTCTGTGACATCACGCTGACCGACGTCAAGGCCAGGCGCCTCGCTGGCGGTCACGCCGCCGAGTCCGCGCTGGCAGGCGCGCTTCGCGCCGGCGCGGCGATGCTCGCGGCCGAGCAGCTTGGCCTGGCCGAGCGCGCGCTCGACATCACCCTTGCCTACGTCAAGCAGCGGTACCAGTTCGCCAGGCCGGTCGGGTCGTTCCAGGCGCTCAAGCACAGGTTCGCCGACTGGTGGGTGGCTGTGACTCAGGCCAGGGCAGCATCAAGGTACGCAGCCGCATGCCTGGCCAGCGGCGACCCCGACGTCGACGTGGCCGTCGCGCTGGCCAAGGCGGTCTGCTCCGACGTGGCCGTGCTCGCCGGGCAGGAGATGATCCAGCTGCACGGCGGCATCGGTTTCACCTGGGAACACCCGGCGCACCTGTACCTCAAGCGCGCCAAGAGCTCGGCGCTAGCGCTGGGCACCGCCGACCGTCACCGCGCCAGCCTGGCCGACCTGGTGAACATCCCCCCGCCACCGCGCTAGCCCGTCCGCCTCCAACGACAGTAATGTGCACATCGCCGCTGTCTGGGCGGCACGTCCGGGCCTGGTGGACGGGTTTCTGCCCTCGGCGGGGCGGGTCACCGCGCCGGCCCAAAGGGTTCGGTGCCGCTGCCCGTTGGCGTTGCGGATTTGATACGCTGTTTGGTTACGGAGAGGCGTCAAGGTGTCGCATACTGTCTCATGACCTCCTTACCTACGGACTCTGACGTCCATTCCGCCGTCCGCCGCTTGCGGGCAAGCCTGGTTACACCCGGCCTCGGCCGGGCCGTAGCCGCCTATTTCCGCGAGCCGAGTTTCGCCGGCATGACATTCACCGACCTTGGGCAAAATCCGCCCTGCGAAATCATTGCCGATGACCTGCTCGCGGTCTCCCTGCTTGACATCACCTGGCGATCGCAGGTCGTCCGCATCGTGCTGGTCAGCCACAAGCGGGAGCTGTCGTCCTTGCTTTCCGCGATCCCGCAAGACGTCGATCTCTGGGACGCTTCTGACGAGGAGCTGAGGAGCATCGACATGATGTGGGACGCGCTGACGTCGATCGAGGGCATCGGCACGGCGAGCGCGACCAAGCTGCTGGCAAGGAAGCGGCCAAGGATCTGCCCGATCAGCGACAGCCTGGTGATCAAGGTAGTCGACGTACCGGGAAGGACCTGGGACGTGTTGCGCTGTCTGCTGCAAGATCCAGCCGCAAGGGCAGAGGTCGAAGGGCTTCGCCCGGCGCAGGCCAAGGACGCGAGCCTGCTGCGGATACTCGACGTAGCCCTGTGGGTCTCGCACAGCAAATCGGCCGCCGCCCAAGAGGTACGCGAGAAAGCCAGGCTGCGAGGCCCTTGGCCAGATTTGTCAGCGCTCGTCGGCCATGCGCCTGCGGGCTTTGAGCAGCTGGTTGTCTCCGACTCCGATCGGACCAGGAGACACCATGTGTGACGACGCGCGGACCGCTCATGCGCAGGCGCCGGTAGCCTGCACGCTCAGCCAGCACGACCGCGGGCAGCGAGCAGAGCGCTGGCAGGCGCTCGCACGACGTGCCGAGCAGCAGGTCTCGGCAACGGACCGCGGCGTGCGGCTGACGTTCAGCGCAGGACCAGGCGTCGCTGCCGAGCTAGACGAGCTAGCCAGGCTTGAGCGCGAGTGCTGCGCGTTCGCGAGCTGGTCGGTTACCTCGGCCGGTGACCGTCTCGTCCTCGATGTCAGAGCCGACGGCGAGGTAGCCATCACGGCCGTTCAAGCACTGTTCGGCCCGCTCACCCCGCCGAGCTGACCAGCGCGGTTTTCATGATCTGGGAGACTTTTCACCGCTATGCGTAGAAAACTCTCCCAGACACGAAGAGTCTCCCAGATCATGAACCCATATCGCGATGATTGCCCGGAATGCCCGGCAGGCAGCAGCGGTCCGGATTAGGTGGCTACTGGCTGAGGTTCCCTAGCGCGCTCGCGGCTCGCTGGGCGTCTGGTGCGCCTATCCGCTGGTAGATATCCAGGGCCTCGGAGAGGGCTGCGGTGCCTTCGGTCCGCTGGCCGAGCGCCAGCCGGCAGCGGCCGATGCCCTCGATCGCGCGCCCGGAGGTCAGCACCAATGTTGCCTCGTGGGCGATGGGTCTGGCCTGCTCGAAGTGCTCAAGCGCCATCGCGACCGCGCCGGTCTCCAGCGCGACATTGGCGAGATTGACCAATGACTCGGCCTCGCCCGCCCGGTCGCCAAGGTCACGGTAGAGATCAAGCGCCTCGCTCAGGGTGGCCGTGGCGGCATCCAGGCGGCCACGCGCCTGCTCGACGGCGCCGAGCAGGTTGAGCACGTTGGCTTTGCCCAGGCGATCGCCAAGATCGGAATACAGAGTCAGCGCCCTGGCCAGGCCTGCCGTAGCCGATTCGAGGTCTCCGTTAGCGTGCTGCACCCCGGCCAGGTCGACCATAGCGTTGGCCATGCCTACGTGGTCGCCAAGTTCGGTGTAGATCGCCAGCGCCTGCTCAAGTCGGGAAGCAGCCAGCCTGCTGTCGCCGATGGCTTGCTGCACGGCGCCAAGGTCATTAAGCGCGTGCGCTTCGCCGAGCCGGTCGCCAAGCTGACGGTACAGGTCAAGCGCGCGGGCAAGGCCGGCCGCTGCTCCTGGATAATCGCCGGTGACAAGCTGCACGCTGGCGAGCCGGCTGAGCACGAGCGCCTCGCCGCGCCGGTTCGCTGCCTGCCGGTAGAGATCGAGAGCCCGGGTCAGGCCGTCCGCAGCCGCCCGGTTGTCGCCAGCCAGATACCAGGCTGACGCGAGGTCGGTCCGCACCCCGGCTTCGCCGAGCCGGTCGTTCTGGTCGATGAATAGGTCGAGTGCCGCAAGAAGATCGGCGACCGCCTCCTTGTAGTCTCGCATCGCGAGCCTGATGTCGCCGAGATTGGTCAGCGCGATGCCTTCTCCCCGCTGATCGGCTTTCCGCCGCGCTAGGTCCAGCGCGTTCGCGTTCTGGGCATACGCCTGGTCCCAGTGACCGCCGAACCGCAGGAAGGCATGGGTTGCCGCCGCCAGGGCCGTGGCGATGTCGTGGCGACCGTGTCTGGTCGCGTCCTGGATGACCGCGTGCACGTTGATGCGTTCTGAGTCCATCCACTTGATCGCCTCGTCACGGCCAGCGAACTCGGGTGCGGACGCCGGGCGTGGCAGATCGGCCGGCGGCTCGGCTGGAGTCCGGCGAGCGATGTGGCGGTCGGCCGCGCAGGCCGTGTGCACGTAGTAGCCGCGCAGCCGATCGATAGCGTCGTCGCTGTCAGCCTCTGAGTCACTGGCCGCGAGCGTCCGAGCGTGCTCCCGCACCAGGTCGTGCATCAGGAACCAGCCCCTGGCCGGTTCGGCCAGCATGTAGTGATCGTAAAGAGCTCGCAGCCGCCTGCGGGTTTCGGCTACGTCGGCACCGTCGAGCGCGGCGGCCGCGTAGGCGTCGATTGTCGTACCCAGCGCCAGCCCGAGGCGGCGGAACAGCCGTTGCTGGTCGACCGCCAGGTCCTGGTACGACAGGTCGAAAGCGGCCGACACCGACACGTTCTCCGCCCACATGAGCTCAAGCCGGTCACGGGTCGTGGTGAGCTCGCTGACCAGGTCGGATGCGGTCCAGGACGGGTGATGATGCAACTGCTTGGCGAGCATGCCTATGGCCAGCGGCAGGTAGCCGCACAGCCTGGCAAGCTCGGCCACAGGTTTGTCACCGGCAGCCAGATCCTGACGGTTAGCTAGCTGGACAAGCAGCTTGGAGGCCTCGGCAGCAGGCAGCGTGTCGAGGCTGACCGCCTGGGCGTCGTCCAGCGCGGTCAGGTGCTTGCGGCTGGTGATCAGCACGAGATTGCCTGGGGTACCGGGTAGTAGCGGCTGGATCTGGTCATGACCAGCGGCGTCGTCAAGTAGCAGCAGCAGCCTTCTGCCCGCGAGGCGATCGCGCCAAAGCCTGACCCGCCCATCCAGGCCAGGCGGGATCAGGCTCGGCGGGATTCCTGCCGTAAGCAGCAAGCTGGCCAGTGCGTCGGCAGGATCGACCGGCCGCTGTCCTGGGGTATGCGCGTGCAACGGCAAGAACAGCTGCCCGTCGGGGAACCGAGGCGCCAGCTTATGAGCCGCGTGGATCGCGAGCGTCGTCTTGCCGATGCCGGCCATCCCGCCTATCGCGTGGATGTTGACGACCCGTCCCGACCTGGTCGCGTCGGTGACCGCCGTCATCAGCACGCGAAGCTCGGACGCCCGGCCGGTGAACGCGCCGATGTCGCGTGGCAGCGTGCGGGTGGCGGCCGCCACGGCACCGACTGAGTGGGCGTCGGCCGCCGATGCGGGCGCGGCAGGCAGCGTGCCGCGGGCGGCGGCCTCGAATCTAGCCCTGGCGGCGCCCTTGAGGTTGAGCGCGTCCGCCAGCAGGCGCGCGGTCTGGCTGCGGGCTGTCAGGTTGATGCCGCGCTCGAGGTCGCTGATCGACCGATAGCTCAGTGTCGCCGCGCGAGCCAGCTCCTCCTGGGTCAGGCCCGCTTTGATGCGCAATTCCTTCAGCAACACGCCGAACGTGCGGGCTGGCTCTGGAATTGGCCCCATGCTCCCTCGTCTGTTCGGCGAACTAGCGCGCGGACAGCGCGAAGAAAGCTTACAAGCGAGGATGCCCGGTCATAAAGCGACGCGGACCCGCCGTGAATGACGGGTCCGCGTCGGAGCCAATGCCGCTCAGATGTGCTCGAATCAGAAGTTGAGCAACTCGTTCAGCGAGGTCTGGGCGAGTGTCATGAACTGGACGCCGGTGGAGCAGGTACCCACCCACAGGATCGGCCTGAACTTGGCGGCCACCGCTGTCGCGTTGGCGAACGAGCCGGCCACGAGCCCCTTGGCGAACGTCCAGAAGGCGGCCGGGTTGACGTCCACGCTCGCGACGCTCGGTGCCAGCTGCACGCCGAAGTTGACGCCTGGGTAGGTGATGAACAAGTTCTCCCGGTACGTGCCAGCGGGGGGCAGGAATGGGCAGGAATTCGGGTCGATCGGAAAATCGGCCACCACGTGCACGGTATTGATGGTCTGGCCCTTGAACTTCCCGGTCAGGATCTTGCAGTCGTGGGCCCAGAACCACATCTTGATCTCGCCAATACCGCCCGCGCCCGATGCGGGCGTCCAGCCGATCGTGCCGAGCATTTCCGGGTTGCCTTTGGTGCCGCAGTCGTATGTCCCGGTGGCGACGATGGGCACCCCGGAGACGTCGGGGCTGATCGCGGCCGGATGGGTGGCCGCGACCTGGTGGACGACGGTCGCTGGGTGGTTCCCGGCTGACGGGGCCGCGAGGGCCACCGACGACGCCAGCAAGCCGACGCCGGTGAGTATTGCAACGGCCGTGCTAGCAGCGAGTAGTGGTCTGCTGATCATGAGAGCTCCTCCGGGTCTCGCCGCGAGCTTGGTGCGCACGGCAAACCCACTGTGAGCTGGGGGAATCGGCAGATGCCACACGTGCGATGCACAGAAAGGGCACACGATGTCAGCCGAGCCCGCACGCCAGGAAACTGTGCTGATCCTGTGCCCGGAGTGTGCGTCAAGCCGCCGTCAGTCCGCGATCGCCGGGTACACAAGCGCCTTGAGCTGACTGCGGAAATTGAACGTGCCCGACGGCAGCAGCTGAGTCATGAAGATCACGACCAGATCCTCGACCGGGTCGATCCAGAAGATCGTCGACGCCGCTCCGCCCCACATGTACTCGCCAGCCGATCCGATCACGCCGGTGACCGCCGGTGCCTTAGCGACCGCGACGGTCAGGCCGAACCCGGTGCCGTTGAACCCGACTTCGCCGTAGCCGCCAGACAGCGCTACCGAGGCCAGATCCCCGTCGCCGGGCAGGTGGTTCGACCGCATCAGCTCGATTGTCTTGCGGCCAAGTACGCGGGCGCCTTCGAGCGCACCCCCGTTCCGTAGCATCTCGCAGAACCGCAGGTAGTCGCCGGTCGTCGAGACCAACCCGCCGCCGCCCGACAAGAACGAAGGCTCCCGCAAGTACCCGCTGGTCTGCGGGTCGTCGATCAGCACTAGCTTCTTGTCCTGACCGCGCAGATAGCAGGCCGCCAGCCGCCCGGCCTTGGCCTCCGGCACCCAGAACGCGGTGTCGGCCATCCCGAGCGGCGTGAAGATCGCCTCCCGCAGGTAGTCGTCGAACCGCTGCCCGGAGATGATCTCGACGAGCCGGGCGCACACATCGGTCGAGACCGTATACGACCAGTGCGTGCCGGGATGAAACTCAAGCGGGTAATTGGCGTACCGATCAACCATCGTCGCCAGCGTCGCGTCACGCCCGCGCCTGCTGCCTGGCGAGAGCCCGCCGCCGAGTCGCGCCCGGTCGGGGGAGAACAGCTCGGCCAGCGTCGGCCCGCCGCCGAAGCCGAGTCCGGACATGTGCGTCAGCAGGTCGCGCACAGTCATCGGCTGACTCGGCTCGACTAGCCGCTCGCTGCCGTCCGCGGTCTTCTCCCGCACCTTGAGATCACGCCACTGCGGGATGAACCTGGTCACCCGGTCGGTGAGCTGGAATGTGCCGCGCTCGTACAGCGTCATCAGTGCCACGCCGGTGATCGGCTTGGTCATCGAGTAGATCCGCCAGATAGTGTCATCTTCGACCGGGACGCGACGTTCGATGTCACGCTGGCCAAAGGACCTGAAGTAGCCAACTTGGCCATGCCTGGCCACCACGACCTGGCAGCCTGCGATGCGGTCCGCGTCGATGTAACGGGTCTGCAGGTGCTCGGTGATTCGCTCGAGCTGCCGCTCGTCAAGCCCGGCGCCGGCCGGATCTATTTTCATGGGTTTATTCTCAGTGGCCGCGGAACGCTTCTTCAAGCCACCACGATCCGTGCTTGGATGTGACCTTGGCGTCGATCAGCAGCGGCCGGTCTCGCGGCCCGTCCAGCCATTCCCGCACCGGAGCCAGGTCACCGCGCTGCCGCACCCGCGCCGCCGCGCACCCGAAGCCACGCCCGATCTGCGCGAAATCGACGGCAGGGAACTTGACCGTGTCAAGCGGGTAGCCGTCGGGCCCGAAGTGGTGCACTTCAGCGCCGTACGCCTCGTCGTCGTAGACGACGATGATCATCGGAAGGTTCAGCCGCACGGCGGTCTCGAGCTCGCTGGCGCCCATCAGCGCGCCGCCGTCGCCAAGCGCCGCCACGACCAGCCGGTCCGGCCTCGCGATCGCCGACCCGATCGCCGATCCGAGGCCAAGCCCCACCGACTGGAATGCCTGGGTGAAGCAGAACCCGTCGGCGTCGGGCACCGACATGAACATCGCCGGGTAGCCGATGAAGTTGCCTGAGTCGGTCGCCACGATCCGCTCGGCTGGCAGCATGTCATCGAGCGCGATGCTGAGTGTGCGCGGGTCGATCGCCGTTCCGTCGCTTTCGTCGTCGTAGGGGACGTCACGCCACCTGACCTCGCGCGCGATGCGCTCCCGCAGTTCGACGGACCGGTAGCCAAGCTGGTTGCCGCCTTCGCCAAGTACCTCGGCGACCGCCGCGGCGGTCAGCGCCACGTCACCAGCGACGCCGATGTTGACCGGCCGGTCCGCACCGATGGCCTGACGTTCAATGTCGACCTGCGCGACCACGGTCTCCGGTCCGATCAGGCCGCCGTGCCGCGTCGTCCACATGCCGAGCGCGCAGCCCCATCCGACGATCAGGTCGGCGCCGGAGATCAGCTCAGCGGCGAGCGGGGACGCGAACCCTCCGCTCACATCGAGATCCCAGGCATTATTTCGAAAAAAACCTTTGGCGGCTGCCGACGTCGCGAGCAGCGCGCCGCACCGGTCTGCGAGCAGTTCGAGCTTGTGCCTAGCCTGCTCTGAAATCCTGGAGCCACGGCCGGCGATGAATACCGGTCGCTGGGCTGCTCCGATCGCGGCGGCCAGCCGTTCGACCGCGGCCCGGTCAGGCTCGGCAACCGATGACCGCGCCCACGACGGCACCGACGCCCGCAGCGACCTGCCCTGCGTGCCCTCACACTCGGCCGCCTGCACGTCGAGCGGCATGGCCAGAATCACAGTGCGCCGTTCTTCTTTCGCCATCTGATACGCCCGCACGGTGTCGTCAACCGCGAATCCCGGCGCGTGCAGCCGAGCCGGGACCGCGCCGATGCCGCGGGCCAGCGCGGCGACGTCGACGTAGAAATTGGACTGCTTGTTGTTCGCTGACACGTCGGCGGCCAGCACCACCATCGGCGTCCGGCTCTTGGCCGCCTCGGTGATGGCAGTAAGCGCGTTGGTCAGCCCTGGACCTTGATGCACCGAGACGATGCCTGGCCGGCCGGTCAGCCTCGCCCACCCGTCGGCCATGCTGGCCGCGCCGCACTCGTGCCGCGCGGCCACGAACGTCGCCCCCCGCTCGATCAAGGCGTTGGTGACGTGAAAGTTGCCGCTGCCGACCAGCCCGAAGACGGTGTCGGCGCCGAGTGCCGCCAGCACGTCGGCGACGGCGTCGCTGACTCGCATCAGTCGTGCTCCACCAGCGCGAGCACGCGACATGGGCTGCCAGAGCCGCCGGTGATCGGCAGCGGGCCGGCGATCAGCACCGCGCCGGTGGTCGGCAGCCTGGATACGTTCTGCAACTGGGTGAGCCCGTACTTGCCCGCCCCGAGCAGCATGGCGTGGCAGGGGAACGGCGGATCGAACGAGTGCGCAGCGCCAGCGTCGGTGCCGACCGTCTCTGTACCGAAGCCAATCAGCGGCGACTGCTCGGCCAGCCAGCGAGCGCACTCCACCGACACGCCTGGCGTGTGCGGGCCGGTCTCGTTCGCGTTGAGGAAGTCTTCCTGGCTGGCAGAACGCGTGTCCCACCCAGTCCGGTACAGCAGCCAGCCGCCCTGCGGCAGCGACCCGTGCTCTCCTTCCCACTGCTTGATGTGCTCGACCTCAAGCAGGAAGTCGGGGTCGGCCGCGGCCTGGACGCTGAAGTCGAGCACAACCGCGGGCGCGATCAGCCGGTCGACAGGCACCTGCGCTATGTCGTCGCCATCCCGCCCGGTGATCCAGTGAACCGGCGCGTCGAAGTGCGTGCCTGTGTGCTCGCCGGTCGAGATGTTGTTCCAGTACCAGCCAGGGCCACGCTCGTCGTACCTACTGATCTCCTCCAGCGAGAACCGGATCGTGTTACCGAATGGCGGCGGCAGCGCGATGATCGGGGTGTCCGCGCGCAGCGGCGCGGTGAGATCGACTACCTCGACGTTGCCAAGACGCAGCCCGGCGATCAGGGCATCGAGTATGGCCATGCCAGAAACCTCCTGCACGCGGTGAACGCTGTGTCGCAAACACAAGAGTTGCCAACACAAGAGTTGCCAACACAAGAGTTGCAAAACACAGAATGACGATCTACAGACTGCCCGAGTCAGACCCGGCTGGGAAGGTGGATGCGCCACTGGAGTGCTTTCACCCGTATCTGTACAGTTCAGCGCATGAACTCTGTAACGGGCGCGGGCATCGTGGTGACGGGTGGGGGCAGCGGCATCGGCGCTGCCCTGGCGCGCAGGTTCACGGCCGAGGGCGCCAGGGTCGTGGTCAACGATGTCAACGGCGACTCGGCGAAGGCTGTCGCGGATTCCTGCGACACGTCGAACGGCGGTACGGCGGTCGCTGTCCGCGCCGACGCCGCGTCGGAAGCGGGCGTCGCGGAGTTGATCACGGCGGCCAGGGCTGAACTCGGCGAGATCGACATCTACTGCGCGAACGCAGGCATCGCCCGCCGCGGCGGGCCAGAAGCCAGCGAGGCCGATTGGGCCGACTCATGGAACGTCAACGTGATGGCGCACGTGCGCGCCGCCCGGTTCCTGCTCGGGCCTTGGCTGGAGCGGGGGAGCGGTCACCTGATCTGTACCGTGTCGGCCGCCGGGCTGCTCTCAACGCCAGGCTCGGCCCCGTACGCGGCGACCAAGCACGCCGCGCTTGCGTTCGCCGAGTGGCTCTCGCTGACCCACAGACACCGCGGCCTGACCGTGCAGGCGATTTGCCCGATGGGCGTGCGCACCGGCATGTTCCCTGGCAACGACGGCAGGTCGGAGAAGCTGCTCGGACCGGAGGCGATCATGCCTGAACAGGTCGCTGACGTGGTGATGGAGGCCATTGCCGACGGGCGCTTCCTGATCTTGCCGCACCCGCAGGTCGCCGAGTTCTACGCGGGCAGGGCCGCCGATCCCGATCGCTGGCTTGGCGGCATGAACAGGCTCGAGCAGTGGCTTGAGGAAGATGACCAGGCTGGCTGATCCGGTGACGATGAGGGCAGATTGTCGTCCAAATCAGGCATGGTCAATGACATGGCGGGGTACAGGGGAAGTGGCATTCGTAGCCGATCTTGGATTGGCGATCGTACTCAGCCACCCGAGGAATGCTATGCGTAAAGAGATGACTGTCGTATTATCTTATCCTCCGGTGTCCAGTGTGTGGCATCTGCCGATGGGTATCGGATATCTGGCCGGTGTTTTATCGGACCTGGGTCATCGAGTTGAGCAGGAATATGGATACATAAAGGCGCCTGAATACGTCCTCCGTGGACACGGCGGGCGCAGTTTCGAAGATGCGTTGTCTGTCGTACGGTCTCCGGACGCTACGATCACCGAGCGCTATGACGCGCGTATGCTCTTCGAGCACTTATGCGGTCGGCTTGAATCTCCGATCGAGACCTTCGTCGTGGAGCGCAACAATGTGCGCTGCGGCTATAGCCTTTACAAGGGTCACATCGACGAGCTCGCCTGGATCCTGGAAAACCGAGAACAGCATATCTTCTACGATTATTTCGCGAACGTAGAGGTACCTCGGGCGGCTGCGCTACAACCTGACGTCTACGGCATCAGCATTTCCGATGAGCGGCAACTGGTGAGCGGCTGCATCCTGGCGTCGATGGTCAAGCAGGCGGTGCCAGGCGTACGGGTCATCATGGGCGGTAACTACTGGGCGCGAGTCATGGACGCCTATGCCGACCCCAGATTCGCCTCGTTTTTCGACCACTGGGATGCCATCGTTTACTCCGAGGGATTCCAGCCCGTCGTGAGCCTGGTAGAAGGAGACGAGCCGGCCGCGCAGCCAGGGGTCGTCTGGCGCGACGGGAATGTCGTGCGGGTGAATCCGCGCCCGGATCACCCCACGTCTTTCGACGCGCTGCCCACGCCGATCTTCGACCGGCAGACCTCGCAATGGAGCGCGGACTTCGTACCTCCGCTCTATACGATGTCCAATTGCCCGATGCGGTGCTCGTTTTGTGGGATAGCGGCGGGCAGCGACACGTTTCTGCAGCGGCCGAGAGCGATGTCACCGGCCCGAGTGGCCGACCACATGATCGCGCTCAATACCAGGCGCTTCGATATCGTCGACGAATTTCTGCCGATCGCACGTCAGCTTGAAATCGGCCGGGAACTCGCCCGTCGCGGCTATCAGGCCGAGTGGCAATGCTATATGACAGCGAGCGACAAGCTGGTCGATCCCGACGTGTGCGCGGCGCTCGCCGAGGCGGGCTGCCGAGGCGTCCAGCTCGGACTGGAATCACTAGATCCAGACACACTCCGGCAGGAAGCGAAGATCTGGAACCATCCGCGCAACTACGGGAAGATTCTCAAGAACCTCCATGACGTCGGCATTCAGACGCACGTCTTCATCATCGTCGGCGTGCCGAACGAGCCGATCAGCTGGAGCCTTCGATGGCTGGCCTTCCTTGAACAGTTCGGTGACTATATCCTCACCATCAAGTCAAGCCGATACAGGCTCACTCGCCGAGCACCCGACGAGACATCGGCCGGCGCAAGCGAGCTGTCCGGAATTCGCTTATCGGACACCGACCACCTGCTGCTCAACCTGAACCGGGATCAGTTCACCTACACGACTGCCGGGCTGAGCAGGCAACGCGTCCAAGGCATACGCGATCTCCTTGAAGAGGCGTGCCGGCGGCACTGGGCTTACCAGGTGACGTCGACCCTTCCGTGGTGGGTGAACCGCGGTCGCTATAGCCTGCGGGAACTGCGAGCGCAGGCGGACACCCTGGCGGCGTTGCGGCCCGCTGAGCCGGCGTTTCCTGACAAGGCCCTCCGGCGCGCGCTCACCAAGACGGCGTCGGCGGTCAGCGAAGATCTCGGGGAAGGCGTGCGGTTCACCGCTTACGAGGAAGCCCGATCCGCCGCGCATCGGCTGCTCGGAGACCTCACGACTGCTGGTGGCCTGCCTGGGAAATGCTGAATCCATGAGATCTGCGCGTCATTTCCGGTTGCTGGCCCTAGGTTACGGAATCTCCGCGTACGGCACTTATCTGGACTATGTTGCGCTGAATATCTTCATTTACCACATCACTGGCAGCGCGCTGGACACCGGTCTTTTCATGGCTTTTCGCCTGGCGGCTACCGCGGCCGCCGGAATCGTCAGCGGTCGCCTCGTCTCGCGGCGAGACCGCAAGCTGCTGATGGCTGGCGCGGATGCCACTGCCGCGATCGCGCTTCTCGTGCTTGTGTCAGCCGGCGGCTCCGCACGAGTCCCCGTGCTTTTCGGTCTTGCGATTGTCCTTGGCACGTGCTCGACGCTGTCTCAGGTGGCACTCCGCAGCAGCATTCCCGAGATCGTCGGCTCCGAGCAGCGGGTCGGGGCGAACAGCCTGCTTGTCACGGTCCGCTCGATGGCGATGGTCGCGGGTTTCGTGTCGGCCGGCCTGGTCGTGGCGAGTTTCGGCTACACGGCGGCTTTCGCGCTTGACGCCACCACCTATGTGCTGTCCGCGCTGATTCTGCTGCTGCTTCCGATCAAGACGCGGTCGAAACCTGCGAGCGGCGGGATCACGACCGCCGAGGACCCCGGAGAACGGGCGTGGCTGGCGCCGTTGCGAGCCGCCCCGGTGCTCGCCGTCATGATCGGGATCCGGATGGCCGATGGACTCGGGTCCTCATCACACAACGTCGGGCTCCCGATCTATTCGAGCGCGCTTAACCCAACTCACCCGACGGCGTTCATCAGCCAGTTCTGGGCGACCTGGGCCGTGGGCAACATCATCGCTCAGCAGGCGTGGCGGTGGTACGCCCGCAGGACAGGCGCGGCGCCGGGCGAGCGCGTTTTCGTCGTGGCGGCCTGCGTGATGTCCGGGGCGTTCATCGTGGTCTTCAGCGGGCTGCCGACTCTTCCGGCCGTCATCGCGGCCCTGGTCGCTGGCATTGCTGATGGCACGACGGAGATCGCTTATGTTTCACGGCTGCAGGAGGCGCCTGATGAGCAGCGTGGCCGTTTGTTCGGGCTTTCGGCATCGGCGGAGAACACCAGTTTCGGGCTTGGAATGGTGGTGAGCGGGGCCCTTATGCAGCGGTTCTCACCGTTCCAGGTGGTCGCCGCGTTCCATGGGCTGGCGATCGGATTGTGCACCGGATTCTTGCTGTTTCTTATCTCGAACGGCGCCTTTCGTAAGATGCGCACGGGTGCGCGACAAACGCCGGAGAACGTCTATGACTGAGCGTGTCGCCATCATCGGCATGGCCTTCCGATTTCCTGGCGCCGAAACTTCGGGAGAGTACTGGCGGATCATCCGGCATGGCAGCACCCGCATTCGGCGCTTCACCGACGCCGAGCTCGCCGCCGCCGGCGTGCCGGCCGAGCGCTACCGCCGGCCGGATTTCGTCGGTGCTGGCGCCGCGCTCGATGACATCGCCGGCTTCGACGCCCAGTTCTTCCGCGTGAGCGCACGCGAAGCGCTGATCACCGATCCGCAGCAGCGGATATTTCTGGAATGCGCGTACCACGCGCTGGAGAACGCGGGATATCCGCGGGAGTCCGCGGGAGGCCGGATCGGCGTATACGCCAGCACCGGCTACCACCTGTACGCGATGCAGACGTACCTGCTGAACAACGCCTTGGCCGACACCGAGGCCGACAACTGGCTCTCCAGAATGGAGACGATGGTCGGCAACTACGCCGACTTCACGGCGACCCGAGCGGCTTTCCGGCTCGGACTCACCGGACCAGCGGTGAACCTGCAGACGGCCTGCTCAAGCTCCCTGGTAGCGGTGCATCTCGCGGCTAGGTCCGTGCTGGCCGGGGACTGCGACATCGCGCTCGCCGGCGCAACCGCGCTGCACATCCCGAAGGTGGTCGGCTACCACTACGTCAAAGGCTCGATTCTCAGCAAGAGCGGTCAGCTGCGGCCGTTCGACGCCGCAGCGGACGGCACGGTAGGCGGCATGGGCGTAGCCGCCATCGTGCTCAAGGACGCCGAACGCGCGGTAGCCGACGGGGACACCATTCACGGCCTGATTCGCGGATCGGGCATCGCGAACGATGGAGCCGCCAAGACCGCCTATACCGCTCCCAGCGTCCCAGGACAATACGCCGCGATACGGCATGCCCTGACCGCGGCGGGTGCCGGGGCGGATTCGATCGGCTACGTCGAGATGCACGGAACCGGCACGCTGAAGGGCGACCCGATCGAGTTCGAGGCCACCACGTCCGCGTTCCGGCAGGACACCAGCCGGACCGCTTACTGCGGCATCGGCTCGGTCAAGGGCAATATCGGGCACCTGGACGTATGCGCCGGTATCGCGGGGTTGATCAAGGTCTTGCTCGTGCTCAAGCATGGCGTCATACCGCCTGTCGCCGGGTTCAGTCGCGCGAACCCGGCGCTCGACCTGGCGAACAGCCCCTTCTACATCCCGAAGCAGGCGACCCCGTGGCCGCGCACCAGCGCGCCTCGCATGGCCGGGCTGACCTCGCTAGGGGTCGGTGGGACCAACGTCCACATGGTGGTGGAGGAGGCGCCCGCGCGAAAGCCGCGTCCGGGCCGCGTACCGCCGACCGGCCTCGTCCTGGTGTCTGGGCGGGACGATGCCTCACTGCGGGCCAACGCCCAGGCGTTACGCGACCACCTGCGCGAAAACCCGGACACAGGCATGGCGGACCTGGTCACCACGACCTTGTCAGGACGCGTTCACTTTCCGCGCCGGCTGGCCGTCCAGGGGCAGACCCCGGCCGCGATCGCCGACGCGCTCGGCTCCTGGCTCGGCGCTGGGCGTGCGGAAGGGCCCGCCGTGGGGCCCGCCAAGGGTCACCGGGTCGCGTTCATCTTCAGCGGCCAGGGTGACGCGCAGCCGGGCATGGCCGCCGGCCTTCATGAGCGGTTCAGCCGGGTGCGTGCGACTCTTCGCGACTTCGAGCGCCAGTACCAGGAGTCCTTCGGCGAATCCCTGCTCGACTGGCTGACGGCCGATCGCCGCGCAGGAACTCCGCCGGACACGGCGACCGAGCAACCCGCGTTGTTCGCGTTGCAGCACGCCATCACCATGCTGTGGCGCGACGCGGGTGCGGTGCCTGGCGTAGCTGCCGGGCACAGCGTGGGAGAATATGCGGCGCTGTGCGCCGCCGGCGCCATCTCGGCCCAGGACGGCCTGCGCCTGACGGCGGAACGAGGACGGCTGATGCGGCGCCGGTGCCCGCCAGGGGCGATGGTCGCCGTCGCGACCGATCGCCTGACCGCGGAACGGCTCGCCGGGCAGGTGGCCGGGGTCGAACTCGCCGTGGTCAACGGCCCGGAGCGGCAGGTGCTGGCCGGCCCGCTCGCAGCGATCGACCGGCTGTGCGCGACCTTGGCCGACCGGAACATCAGCGGCAAGCGCCTCCCGGTCGGGCACGCCTTCCACACCAGCGCCATGGATGAGCTGCTTCCCGAGTATCGCTCCCTCCTGCGTGACGTGGCCATCAAGCCGGTCACGATGCCGTTCATCAGCGGACTTGACGGACGCCTCCGCCCGCCGGGATGGACGCCTGACCCTGACTACTTCCTACGGCACATCCGTGAGCCTGTGCGTTTCGACAAGGTGCTGCGCGCACTGCGCGATGGCGACTTCGCCGCCTTGCTCGAGATCGGTCCGAACGCCACGCTCGGACGCCTGGCCAGGACGGCGGTGCCGGGCACGCCTGTGCTGGCGACCTCACGGAGGGAGCCGGGGCACGATCCGATGTGGGCCGCGGCGGCTGGCCTGCACTGCGCGGGAGCCGACATCGACTGGCAGGTCTTGCTTGAAGGCTGCGCAGGCGGCCGGATCCCGCTGCCCGGATATCGCTTCCAGCACAAGACCTACTGGACAGGACCCGATCCCGTGAAGGAGGCGGAGATGAAAGAGGTCAGCGAACCAGTCGACCGGATACTCCAGCAGGTCACCGAGCTGACCGCGCGGCGTCTCCGCTATGAGCCGCAGGAGGTCACGGCCGACGGCTCCTTCTTCGACCTCGGAGCCGACTCGTTGCAGATGATTGATATTGTCCGCGAGCTCGAACAGGATCACCAGGTCAAGGTGGCGATGCGGGAACTGTTCGACGAAGCGACCACGCCGAGACTGCTGGCGGAGCTGATCGCCGGACGGCGCAGCGGTGCGGGCGAGGTCGATCTCGCCGCGCCCGCGCCGGTGGACATCGCCGAGGCCGAGCCCGCGCCGCCCGTCAGTCAGCCAGCTGCCGCCGAGCCCGCGCGGGAACACGGCGCTCAGGAACACGGCGCTGGCGAACACGGGCCGAGGGTGACGGTCTCTCGCTCGTCGGGAATGGCCGGAGAGCAGGCAACCGACTCCCAGCGAGCGCACCTTCGCGACCTGATCGAGCGGTACACCGCCAGGACCCGGACCTCGAAACAGCTGACGCAGCGCTACCGGCAGGTCCTGGCCGACAGCCGAGCCGTCGTCGGCTTCCGCGGCAGCACCAAGGAGATGCTTTACCCCATCGCAGCGCGGCGCGCGCGGGGCTCGTGGCTGGAGGATGTCGACGGTAACCGCTATGTCGACATCACCATGGGCTTCGGTGCTCTGCTGTTCGGTCACGAACCGGACTTCGTGAGCGATGCGATCAAAGCGCACCTGTCCGATGGACTGCGGCTCGGCCCGCGCCCGGCGGAGACTGGCGAGGCGGCCGAGCTTCTTGCCGCGCTGACGGGCATGCAGCGGGTCGCCTTCGCTGTCTCAGGAACTGAGGCGAACTCCGCCGCGATCAGGCTCGCCCGTGCCGCCACCGGACGCAGCAAGATGGTCATCTTCAGCGGCGCGTACCACGGGCACGCCGACAACGTCCTCGGCCGCTCCGCGGGGGGATTCGGGGGGTCGCCCCCCCGAGCCATTCCTGTGTCCACGGGCATCCCGGCCAGTGCCGTAGCCGACCTGCTCGTGCTCGACTACGGCGAACCGGCGAGCCTGGAGGTGATCGAGGAGTTCGCCGATGAGATCGCCGTGGTCGTCGTCGAACCTGTGCAGAGCCGCAATCCGTCGCTGCGTCCCGTGGAGTTCGTCAGGAAGCTGCGCGATGTGACCCGCGAGCACGGCATCGTCTTGATGTTCGACGAAATGCTGACCGGCTTGCGATTCGCGCCAGGTGGCGCCCAGGAGTTCTACGACGTTCGCGCGGACATAGCGACATACGGCAAGGCGCTCGGCGGCGGCTTTCCCGTCGGCGCGATCGCCGGGCGCTCCGACATCATGGACGGGGTCGACGGCGGTCTCTGGCAGTACGGCGACGACAGCTCCCCGCAGGCCGACACGACGTTCTTCGGCGGCACTTACCTTCAGCATCCGGTGGCGATGACCGCGGCCAGGGCGGTGCTGACACACCTGACTGAGCACGGGCCGGAACTGCAGCGGCGACTCAACGCGCGCACCAACGAACTCGCCGGCGCGCTCAACCGCTTCTTCGAAGCGGAGGATTTCCCCCTCCGAATGCATAATTTCGGATCAATGTTCCGCTTCGAACACCACGCCGACATGGATCTGCTCTACAACCACCTCATGCTCCGCGGAGTGCATATCTGGGAATGGCGAAATTTCTTCCTGTCGACCGCACACTCCGACGACGACATCGAGTTCATCGCTGACGCGGCGCGAGACTCCCTGCGCGAACTGCGCGGCGCCGGATTCTTCCCCGCCAAACACGCGCCCCGCATTGGTGCGGCAGCGGCGGAGCGCCTCCAGGCCATGCCGCTGAACACGACCGCCGTCGCCCAAAAGCCGCGTCGCGTGCCGGACTTCAGCATCTACTTCTTCGGCGACTACCCGCAGGACGAAACGCCGCAGGACGGCAAGTACGAGCTCATCGCCCAAGTCGCGCGGTTCGCCGACGAAAATGGCTTCCATGCGTTGTGGCTTCCTGAACGCCATTTCCATTCCTTCGGTGGGCTGTTCCCCAACCCAGCGGTCCTGGCCTCCGCGCTCGCCAGGGAAACCCGACGGATCCGGCTCAACGCCGGGTCGGTCGTTCTCCCGCTCCACGACCCGATCCGAGTCGCCGAGGAATGGTCGATGGTCGACAACCTTTCCGGCGGGCGAATCGGGATCGGGTGCGCGGGCGGCTGGCACTCAGGCGACTTCGTATTCTTCCCAGACCGCTTCGGCCGGCACAAGGAGCTGATGTACGAGCAGGTCGAGGTGGTGCGCTCGCTGTGGCGCGGGGAGAAAATACGGCGCCGTACCGGCGACGGCGAGCGGGAGTTGCAGTTGTTCCCGCGACCGGTGCAGGAGATTCCGCCGATGTTCACGGCGGTGGTCGGCAATCCGGCATCCTACGAAGCCGCCGCGCGGCACGACATGGGCGTGGTCACCAACCTGATGTCCCAGAGCGTCGAGCAGCTTGCGGACAATATCGCGCGATACCGCCGGGCGCGCGGCGCGCACGGCCTCGATCCTGATGCCGGGCGGGTCGCGGTCCTGCTGCACACCTATCTGGCAGCCGATCATGACAGCGCGAGGCGCGAAGCCTACGATCCGATGCGCCGCTATATGAAGGCGTCGATGTCGCTGTTCGGTTCGTTCACCAACAGCCTGGGCTACAACGTCGACATGGCGTCGCTCGACGAAGACGACCTCGACGTCCTTTTCCGCCGCGCGTACGAGCGCTACTGCGATCAGCGCGCGCTGATCGGCTCGGTGGAGACGACGAAATCAGTCGTGGACGCGGTGAGTGCGGCGGGAGCCGACGAGATCGTCTGTCTTGTCGACTTCGGGGTCGCACCGGACGCTCTCCGCGGAGGGCTGACCCACCTGGACCGGTTGCGCCGAGGTACGCGGCAACTGGAGAAGGCCGGACCGAGCGAGGCCACCAGACCGAGCGAGGCCACCGCTCCGCTGTGCTGGCCCGGGGGGGCGACCCCCCTGAACCCCCCGCTGTCGGCCGCTCAGTGGCGCCTGTGGTTCCTTGAGCGCATGTCCGCCGATGTGCGCGCCTGCAACGAGCTCAAGGCGGTACGGCTTGACGGGCCGCTTGACGTGCCGGCGCTGCACGCGGCGCTGCGGCGCCTGGTGCGACGGCACGGGCAGCTACGGACCGTCGTCCGGCAGATTGGTGGCGAGCCGCGGCAGTTCCTGCTTCCTCATGCGGAACCGGACTTCGCGGTGGTGGACCGCCCGGCCGCGGCCGGCGCGGGCGAGGACGCGGCGGTGCGCGAGGTGGTGGCGGCGCTGGGTTCGCACCGCTTCGACCTGGAGAACGGGCCGCTGTTCGTCACCAGGCTCGTGGCTGTGGGTAAGGACCGCCATGTCCTGGTCATGTGCCTGCACCACATCGTCGTTGACGCGATATCGCTCGCGATCATGACCCGCGACCTTTCCTCCCTATACCAGGCCGAGTGCGACCATGCCGCCGCCGAACTGCCGGTGATCGACCGGTCGTACCCCGAGCTGAGCCAGGCTCCGCCCGACGAGCGGGAGGCGGCCCGATGCCTGGAGTACTGGCGGCAGGTCCTGGGCGGTGACCTGCCCGTCCTGGAAATTCCCTGCGACCGTCCGCGCCCGGCGGAGCTGACGTTCGGCGGCGGTAACGTGTTCCACACCCTCGACGCGGAGCTGTCCGATGAGCTGCGCGGGCTGAGCCGCACGCACCACTGCACGACCTTCATGACGCTGCTCGCCGGCTACGCGGCCATGCTCCACCACGCCACCGGTCAGGACGACATCATCATCGGCACTCCGGTATCGCGCCGGCCGCCGGGGGCTGAGAACGTGGTCGGGGTGTTCCTCAACCCCATCGCGTTGCGCGTGGACCTGTCAGGTGATCCCGGATTCGGCGCGCTGCTCACCCGGGTACGTCGCGCCGTCGTGGACGCTTGCGACAACCTCGAGGTTCCGTTCGAGACCGTGGTACGCGAGCTCGCTCCCAGGCGCGTGGGTAACCGTACGCCAATTTTCCAAACGTACGCGGAGTATGAAAGCGGCGAGCCGTTCCATTTCGACCTGCCCGGCGTGCGCGCCACCGTGCTCGAACAGGCACCGGACCGGGCGCTCACCGACCTGACCATGTACTTCATCGACTCCCCGGCCGGGATCCGCGCTCACTTGCAGTACAACGTCGACCTGTTCGACGCGGCAACCGCCGAGCGGTTCCTCGAAAGTTTCCGGCGGATTCTGCGGCGCGCGGTTCACGAGCCGGACGCTCCCCTGTCCGATCTGGCGGCCCTCGGCAAAGGCGTAGTGCCTCTGGCCTGGGAGCGGGGGCCGTCCACCTCGATCGAACAGATCACCGTGCACGAGATGATCGCCCGCCGAGCGCAGGAGGCTCCGGACCGGCCAGCGGTCGTCTACGGCGAGACGACGTTGACGTACGGCGAACTTGACGAGCAAGCCGGCCGGTTCGCCGCCGCGATCACCGAGCGGATCGGCGAGCCGCCGCCGGACAGCCTGATCGCGCTGTGGCTGCCGCCGTCGCCAGAGCTGATCCTGGCCATGGTCGGAGTCCTCAAGGCGGGATACGCCTTCTTGCCGCTCGATCCTGGCATCGGCGCAGTGCGGGCGCAGGCCGTGCTGGCGGACTGCGGAGCCCTGGCCGTGGTACGCGCCGCGTCGCCTGCCGAGCTGCGTCAGCCGCCGGACATGGCGGTATGCGACGTGGCCGAACTGCTGTCGGCGCCGGTCAGCCCGATGGCGGGGGGCTCCGGTGGAGACCCGGGCTCGCTCTGCTACGTCATCTACACCTCCGGCAGCACAGGGAAGCCCAAGGGCGTCGCGATCTCCCATCGCAGTCTCGTGAACATGTGCCAGTGGCAGCACCGCTGGTTCGCCTTCACCGCCGCCGATCGCAGCGCCCTGCTGTGCAGTCACGGATTCGACGCGTCGGTGCTCGAGATCTGGCCAGCGCTGACCGCTGGCGCCTCGCTCGCGATCCCCGACCACGAAGTCCGGTTGGATCCCCGTGGGCTGGCGCGGTGGTACGCCGCGACCAAAGTCACCTACTCGCTGCTGCCGACCGCTCTCGGCGAGGCGGTGATGGCCATCGAACCACGGCAGCAGCCGCCGCTTCGGCACCTTGCCACCGGCGGCGACGCGCTGCGCATCCGTCCGCATGCCGACGCCCCTTACCAGGTGACCAACATCTACGGTCCGACCGAGGCCACGGTGGTCTGCGCGACGGCGATCGTCGAGCCGGAAACGCGGGCAGGAAGCGCCGCCATCGCGTTGGGCCGTCCGCTCGACAACGTCCGGCTGTGCGTACTCGACGAGTCAGGACAGCCAGTGCGGGTGGGATCGATCGGGGAGCTGTATATAGGCGGCGCGGGAGTCGGCCAGGGTTACTGGCGCATGCCGGACCAGACGGCGAAGCGTTTCGTGCCCGATCCGCGTAATGCCGCGGCGGGGCTGATGTATCGCTCAGGCGACCTGGTGAGGTGGACCGAGAATGGCGAACTCGAATTCTGCGGCCGGACCGATGACCAGGTGAAGATCCGCGGCTTCCGCGTCGAACCCGAGGAGGTCACCCGCGCACTCGGCCGCCTCGACGGAGTGCGCGACGCCGTGGTGCTCTCCCGGCGAAATAGCCACGGCGAGGCCTACCTCGCGGCCTTCGTCATTCCCTCCGCCGACGTCACGCACGCCGAACCTGAGGTGCTGGCCGAACGGTTCACCGCCGCGCTGGCAGATCGGCTGCCTGAATTCCTCGTACCACGAGCCTGGGAGATCCTTGCGGCGATGCCTGTCAACGTCAACGGCAAGGTAGACCGCGCGGCACTGCCGGAAACCTCGATCGTGACGACCCTTCCGCAGCAGGCAACGCGGATGGAGACCGGGCAGGTGCCGCTCGTTGATCGGCTCAGGCTCCTGTGGGCCGCCGAGTTCGACATCGACCCAGGCCGGATCGGGCTTGATACGTCCTTCTTCGACCTGGGTGGTCACTCGATCGCGATGATTCGCCTGGCGAACGGAATTCTGGAGGAATTCGGCGTCGAATTCCCGTTGCCGCGTTTCTACCAGCAGCCCACGGTGCGGGCGATGGCGGACTATCTAGGCGAGACGGGGCCTCCGCTCCCTGCGCCGCCGGAGACCACCGATGGCCAGGTGGTGCGCCGCGCGCCCGTGACATCCCAGCAGATCCGCGCCATCACCGCACATCAGCAGCACCCAATGCCGCAGGTACTCAACGTCGCTGTGCGCTTCACCTTCCGCGGACCGCTGAACGTGACGGCGCTGCGCGCCGCGCTGTCCGCGCTGGTGGCCAGGCACGAGATCCTGCGCACCCGCTACGTGCTTGCCGATGATGAGTGGTGGCAGGAGGTGCTGCGCCCCCGGCCGGTCGACCTTGGAGTCCATGACCTCACGACGCTCCCGTTCGACGCCAGGGACGCCGAGATCGAGCGGATCGGCGCGCGGCTCGCGGACGCCCCGTTCGATCTGCAGGCGGGGCCTTTGCCGGTTTTCCTGCTGCTGCGCGCCGAGGATCTGCGATGGGTACTGCTGCTCGTGCTGCACCACGTGAGCTGTGACGCCTGGGGGCTTAGCGTGCTGTTGAAAGACTTCGCCGCTCTGTACGCGGCAGCGGCGGCGGATCGGCCGGACGGCCTGGATCGACCCATGCAACCAGCCGAGTACGCGCTCTGGCAGCGGGGCGGGCCGGTCGATGGCGAGCGCAGGCTGGCGTACTGGTCACGTCAGCTTGAGGGCGCGCGGTTCGACGTCGATCTGCCGACGGACCGGCCGCGACCCCCGGCGGTCAGCGGCCGGGGGGAAGTCGTGCTGTTCAGGGTGCCGGCCGAGCTGCGCACGCAGGTCGAGGCGTACGCCCGGCGGCACGGCACGACGCCGTTCGCCGTCACCGCCGCGGCGTTCGCCCTCTTGCTGTCCCGGCTGTCCGGACAGCAGGACATTGTGGTCAGCGCGCCGTATGCGAACCGGGAACAACGCGCGCACGAGAACCTGGTCGCGTCCACCGCTGTCGGACTCGCCCTGCGCATCCGGATGGCCGACGCGACATCGTTCTCCGACCTCGTCGAAGCGGTGGCCCGTGATATGACCGGCGCCATCTCGAACGTCATGTCGATGGCGGAGATCGTGGCGGGAACTGGAAACGAAGACCTAGCGCGTGGCCTGGAAATCGGATTTCAGTACCAGAACACGCTGGAGACCGAAATTGAGTTTCCTGGCCTGACCGTCGCCATCGAAGAACTCGCGCCCGCCGCGGCGCGCAAAGAGTTTTCCGTCGGACTCATTCCCGTCGGCGACGTATTCAGCGGATATGTCGAGTACTCGACCGATCTGTGGGACAGGGAAACGATCGAACGATGGGCGGATGCCTATCGCGAGTTGCTCTGCGAGGTCCTCAGTCAGCAGGGACGCGAAGTGATAGGCGCAGGTCGCGTGAGGATCGGCCGACCTGGACGGTGAACGGGCCTGGCGGCCAGACCCAGCCGCCGACCTGCTCGTCCCACCGGGCGAACGCGCGGGCCGGGATTCGAAGGCGCACCTGCGCCGACTCTCCTGGTGCCGCCGCCGCGGTCCCGAAGGCCGCCAGCGTGCGTACCGGCCTGGCCGGATCGCGAGTCGGCCCAGCCAGGTAGGCCTGCACCACCTCGCGGCCGTACCGCGATCCGGTATTCCTGATGACAACTCGCAGTTCTAGGTCTTCGCCGCGATGATGATCGGCCGTCGTTGCCTGGATCATGTCGTAGCTCCAGTCGGTGTAGCCGAGCCCGTGGCCGAACGGGAACCTCGGTGCGATGCCCGCGGCGTCATAAGCGCGGTAGCCGATCAGCAAGCCCTCGCGGTACTCAAGCACCCCGTCCGCTGGCGTGACGTCGAGCACCGGGCAGTCAGCATCCCTGGCCGGCAGCGTCACCGGCAGCCGCCCGCCAGGTTCGGCGCTGCCGAGCAGCACGTCGGCCAGCGCCTCGCCCATCGCCTGGCCCGGCAGCCAGGCCTGGATCACCGCGGCTACCTGATCGACCCACGGCATCAACATGGGCATACCGGAGTTGACGACCACGATCGTCCTGTCGTTGACCGTTGCGACCCGGCTGACCAGTTCGTCCTGCCGGCCGGGCAACGCGAGCGTGGGCCGGTCGAAGCCCTCGCTTTCGGTCAGTTCGGCCGATCCGACCACGACAACTGCCGCGTCCGCTTCGCTCGCGGCCGTCACAGCCGCGTCGAGCAGCGCGTCGTCATCCGCGGTCGGCCATACGCCGAACCTGACCGCTAGCGGGCCCTCGCCATCGGCGGCCGGCCTGAATTCGATCCGCAGGCGCACCTGACGGCCAGCCTGCAGGTCGATCCCGGCCCTGACCTGGCCTGGATTGGTCATCGCCTGGACCGGATCGGCTGGCACGACCGTCGGACGATCGGCCACGATTTCCCCGTCCACGGTGATCGTCAGGCGCCCCACCCCAGCCGCCCCTACCAGGTGCGGGCCGGTCACGTCGGGACGATACAACGTGTCGAGCACGACGCTGCCGTCCTCGCCCCAGCCGAAGCCGGACGGGACGCGATCCCACCAGGCGAGCACCGCGGCCGTCCGGTGCTCGGTGCGCAGCACCGCGCCGTCGGCCGCGACGAACCGCAGGTGCAACCCTGGCTCTCCGGTGACCGGGTCCCGCATCGACCTGAGAGCCGGCTCGGGCACCGTGCTCCAAATCTGGCAGCCCTCGACGACGCTGACGCAGGCTCGGTCGCCGAACCGTCTAATCAGCGCGTCCGCCGGTGTGGACACGCTGGTCGGCGCGACCACCACGGCCCCGCCGCCCTGGATGGTCGGCCGCAGGGCGCCAGGTCCGATCACAGCGAGCTTGGCGATCTGGTCCTGATCGAGCGGCAGCGTCTGACCGACGTTGCTGAGCAGGACAAACGAGGCGGCCGTGACCCGGCGCAGCAGATCGGGGTCGACCAGCCGCACGGTATTTTTCACCGCGGGATCTTCCCGCTCCACCGGATCGGGCGGCTTGAGCGCGCCAACCCGGCGAGCCAGCCGCAGCAGCCGGATGACCTTGTCGTCGAGCACTTCTTGCGTCACCAGCCCGTCACAGACCGCCCGGGCTAGCCGATCGCCCCACGGCCCGTCGGGGCCGGGCATGGCGAGGTCGAGCGTGGCGAGCGCGGTCGCCGTCGTGCTCCTGGTGGCGTCCCAGTCCGAGACGACCAGGCCGGCGAATCCCCATTCGCCCTTCAGCACCCAAGCGAGCAGCAGCGGGTTCTCGGTCATCGGCATGCCGTTGACCCTGTTGTACGCGGCCATCACCAGCGCGGCGTCCGCGTCCCGCACGCACGCCTCGAACGGCGCCAGGTACACCTCGCGCAGCACGTGCTCGGCGATTCGGGCGTCGTAGCTCCACCGCTCCGTCTCCGAGTCGTTGCCCACGTAGTGCTTGATCGTCGCGGCCACGCCCGCCTGCTGCAGGCCGGCCACGTAGCCGACGGCGATCTGCGCGGTCAGCACCGGATCCTCGGCGAAGCACTCGAAGCCGCGGCCGCCGACCGGGGTTCTCATCAGGTTGATGGTCGGGCCGAGCAGCACGTCGATGCCCTTGCTCCTAGCCTCGGCGCCGAGCGCGCCCGCGAGTTCGCGGACGAGCTCGACATCCCAGGTGGCTCCGAGCGCCGACGGGCACGGCAGGCTGGTCGACGGCTGCCGCTCGTCGAGTGTGACGCCCCTGGCGCCGGCTGGTCCGTCCGACATCACCATCGGACGCAAGCCGAGCGCCAGGGCGCCATGAGTGCGCCAGCTGTCCGCACCGGTCAGCAGGAGCACTTTCTCGTTCAGGGAAAGCGAGGCGATCAGATCGGCCTCATTCGCTGGCATACGCTACCTGAATTCAGGCGACCGGCTTGAGGTGCAAGACGGTGGCCAGGATGTAGGGATCGTTCGGCACCGGGTTGTTGTACTGATTGCCCGAGGTCGGCCAGCCGGTGTAGTTCTTGGTGCTGTACTCATACCAGGCCGCTCCGTAGAGCAGCGGGATCACCGGCGCCTGGGTAGCGAGGATCTGCTGCAGGGTGTTGAGCGCGGCCTGCTGGGCTGCCGGGCTGTCGCTGCTGGCGAACTGGGTCAGCGCGGCCTGCGCCTGCGAGCTGTTGAACCGGCCGAAGTCGTTTGCGGCCGGCTTGCCGATCGCCGCTGACTGGCTGTTGTCGAGCCAGTTCTGGAAGTAGTAGTACGGGTTGGGTCCCTGGTTGCTCCAGTGGATCATCGCGTCGAAGTTGCCGACCGGGTAGTCGGCGTACCACCGGGTGGCATCGACGCCATCGAAGGAGACCTGGAAACCTTCGGCGTTGAGCTGAGTGGCGATGAGCTGGGCGTCGGTGGCGTAGTCGGTGTAGGCGGACGGGTCCTCGATCGCGAACTTGATCGTCTTGCCGTTCTTGGTCCACTTGCCGTTGACCTTCTTCCAGCCGTCGCCGGTCAGCAGCTGGCTGACCTTGGCCTGGTCGGATGTCGGCTTGAGGTCATTGGCGTAGGTCTGGTCGAGCAGGGAGTTGTCGATGGGCAGCAGCAACCCGCCCGATGAGGTGGCCGGAGGCTCGTAGCTGGTTTCGCCCTGGGTGGATAGCTGCTGCCGGTCGATGCCGGCGCTGATCGCAAGGCGGACCTTGGGGTCGTTGAGCGGTGCCCTGGTGACGTTGAGCCAGAGCGTGACCACGTTGTTGTCGGAGAACCACGGCTGGCCCGATGTCCAGGTGTGGTAGCTGGGACTCCGGTCGAGGAAATTGGACTGGACGTTGCTCACGTCGTTGCCCGCGTAATCGATCTGGCCGTTCGACAGCGCCGGGTTGGCCGTGTCGTTGCTGACGAAGTTCGGGAAGATGATCGACGGCACGTGGACGCTGGCCTTGTCCCAGTAGCCCTTGTTCGCGCTCAGCGTGTACTTCTGCGCGGAGAACTGGGACACCACGTAAGGGCCAGTGCCGATGGGATTGGGATCAGCGAACGTCGCCGGGTTTGAGATGCCCTGCCAGACGTGCTGCGGCACGACGTACATGCCGCCGATGAGGAACAAGTTGGCGAACTCTGGCTGGCCATAGGTGAGCACGGCGGTGGTGGCGTTCGGCGCGGTAGCGGTCAAGGGAACAGGCGGCGGCGCGACCGGCGTCAAGCTTGGGTTGTTCTTCAGCAAGTTGAAGCTGAACGCGACGTCGGCCGCGGTCAGCGGCTTGCCGTCGCTGAACTTCACGCCCTGGCGGATCGTGAACGTCAGCGTCTTGCCACCGTCGGACCACGCGTACTTGGTGGCCAGCCACGGGCTCGGCGCTTGCGTCGGCTGCATGATGTTGAACATCAGCAGTGGTTCGTAAACCAGCGCGGTTGAGTTGTTCGAGTTGCCGAGCGAGGTCGAGACAAACGGGTTGAACGACCGGGTGAACGTCTCGCCGGTGTTGTCGACGATCACCAGCGGCTTGCCCTGACCGGTGGTCGATTTCGAATTCGGCGAGGGCGAGCTGCTGCACGCCGTGATCGCCAGCCCGAGGACGCCTGTTATGACCAGGCTCTTCATGATCGGCTGTTTCATTGCCTAGACTCCAATATGCCCGGCCGGCTCTCGCCGGCCTGTCTTGTATGACCGTGCGGGGTCGCAAAGATGTGGTGTGGTGCGGACCGGCCGGGCCTGCGCCGGTCTCATGTTGCGTCCTGTCGGGCTTTCACGCCTCCTTCCCGGCGGTGCTGGCGTGCAGCCAGCAAGCACTGTGATGTCCCGGCGATATCTGCGTCATCGCGGGTACGTCGCTGGCGCAGACGGCCATGGCGTGCGGGCAGCGCGGATGGAACCTGCAGCCTGGCGGGGGAGTCACCGGGTTCGGCGGGGGAGTTCTGCCGCGCACCGGGACGCGGTTGGACCGGCCGGGGTCGGGTGCCGCGCTGAGCAGCAGCTCGGTGTAGGGGTGGGCGGGCTGGCTGGTGATCGTCGCGGCAGGCCCTGACTCGATGATCCGGCCCGCGTACATCACGGCGACGACGTCGGCCAGGTACCTCGCTGAGGCGATGTCGTGGGTGACGTAGACGATCGCCAGACCGTCTTTCTCGCGCAGGTCGGCGAGCAGGTTCAGCACGCCGAGCCGGATCGAGACGTCGAGCATGGAAACCGGCTCGTCGGCGAGCAGCAGCCGCGGCGCGACCGCCAGTGCCCTGGCGATCGCGACCCGCTGCCGCTGGCCCCCGGACAGTTCGTGTGGGTACTTGGCTGAGAAGTTCGCCGACGGGGTCAGCGAGACCCTGGCGAGCAGGCCATCGATCGCCTCGTCAAGCGAACCGCCAGCGAGCTTGTGCACCTTGAGCGGCCTGGCCAGGTGATAGCGCACGTCGTGCACGGGGTTGAGCGAGGAGAACGGGTCCTGCAGCACGAGCTGCACAGCCCTGGCGTACTTTCGCCTTGCCCTGGCGGGCGCCGCTTTGCCGGCTTGGCCGTCGAGCAGCAGTTCGCCGCTTGTCGGCTCGATCAACCTGGCGAGCAGCCTGGCCAGCGTCGACTTGCCTGACCCGCTCTCGCCGACGACCGCGGTAATGCCAGCGGCTCGCACCTCAAGGTCGACATCGTCGACCGCGTGCACCACGCCACTTCGGACGGGGAAATGCTTGGTCAGGCCGCGGGCTTCGAGCAGTGCTGACTCGGTCATGACGTACTCTCCAGCGCTGGTGCGAGGCCGGCCAGTTCGGCCGGAGTGGCCGCGCCTGGTTCGTGAAGCCAGCACGCGACCACCCGGTGCGCTGTTCCGGCCGGCTCGGCGGCGGGAGTGGCCAGCGAAGGCTCTTCGCGAACGCACCGCTCACTGGCGTAGCCGCACCTGGGGTGGAACACGCAGCCGGTTGGCGGCTTGCGCAGGTCAGGCGGAGAGCCCGCGATTCCCGTCATCCGCCGCACAGGCCCGCGTAGGCCGGGAAACGAGTGCAGCAGGCCGTAGGAGTACGGGTGTCGCGGCGCCAGGTACAGATCGCCAGCCGGGGCCGACTCGACGATCCTGCCCGCGTACATCACCGCGATCGTGTCGGCGATCTCGATCAGCAGTGACAGGTCATGGGTGATGAACAAGACCGCGAATCCGAACTCGGTGCGCAGGTCCATGAGCTCGTTGAGTATCTCCCGCTGGGTGACGACATCGAGCGCGGTGGTCGGTTCATCCATAATCAAGAGCTGCGGCTGGAGCGCGAGTGCCATCGCGATCATGACCCGCTGCCGCATGCCGCCAGAGAGCTCATGCGGGAAGCTGGCCAGCCGGTCCGGCGCGATGCCGACCATCTTGAGCAGTTCGCCCGCGCATGCCCGCCTGGCCGCCCGGTCAAGATCAGGTCGGTGCGCCTTGAGCACGTCGGTGAGCTGGACCTCGATGGTCAGTACCGGGTTCAGCGCGTGCATGGCGCTTTGCAAGACCACGGCGAGCTGATTCCAGCGCAGCTCACGGAGTTGCGCCGGACCCGCGTTCACCAGGTTGACCGCACCGCCCTCATGGCGGAAGACCACTTCGCCGCCGGTGATCGCACCTGGCATCCGCAGCAGCCTGGCGATCGCGTAGGCGAGGGTGGACTTGCCGCTGCCGCTTTCCCCGGCGAGCCCGAATACCTCGCCACGGCGCAGGGCCAGGTCGGCGCCGATCACCGCGTGCACCGCATCGTCGCCTGAGCCATAGTCCACGCACAGCCCGCTGACCTCGAGCAGCGGCTCGCCTGCCCGGATCATGCGGCACTTCGCCTTGGCTGGCCGGCAGCTCTGGCGCGGCGCCTGGTCAGCCCGGCGGTGCGCAGCCGGGGGTTGATGAACTCATCGATGCCGAAGTTGAGCAGCGCCAGCGCGGTGCCGAACAACCCGACCGCGAGGCCTGGCGGCAGGAACCACCACCATTCGATGTGCACTTGCTGCGCCGCCTGCGCGCTCTGGGCCCAGTAGAGCATGGTGCCCCAGCTCCAGTGCGCCACGCTGATCACGCCGAGGAACGACAGCGCGGTGTAGGCGCCGACACCGTAGATCACGGTGAACAGGAATGAGGTGGCGACGATCGGCACCAGGTTTGGCAAGATCTCGAACATCATGATCCGCCAGCCGCGCTCGCCGATGATCCGGGCCGATGTGACGTAGTCCCTGGTGCGCATCGACAGCGTCTGGGCGCGCAGGACCCGCGCGCCGAACGCCCAGCCGGTGATGCTGATCACCAGCCCGATCAGCGCATCGGGTGGATTTGCGGTCTTGTTGATGAAGCCGAAGATGACGATGAGCAGCGGCAGGGCCGGCATGACGAGGAAGATGTTCGCGAGCATGGAGAGCAGGTCGTCCAGCCAGCCGCCGTAGTAACCGGCCGTGATGCCGAGTACGACGGCGAGCGCGGTGGCGACGGCGCCGGCGATCAGCGAGACGAGGATCGTGCTCCGGCCTCCCACGAGTAGCTGGGACAGGACATCCTGCTGCACCTGGGTGGTGCCGAGCAGGTGCGCGCCAGACGGTGGCTGCGGCAGGCCGTTGGTGGTGGTCAGGCTCTTGTTCGGGTCAAATGGCGCCAGCCACGGACCGATGATCGCCAGCAGCGTGAACACCAGCGCCATGAGCAGGCCGACCCTGATCTTGCCTGACTTGGGGAACTGGAGCATCAGGCCTCCTGCCGGGTTCTCGGGTCGAGGAAGGAATAGACGAAATCCGCGAGCAGGTTCGCCCCGAGCACGGCGAACGTGATGATCAGGAAGATGCCTTGCAGAAGCGGATAATCCTCGTTGCCTATCGCCTGAAGCAGGATGTAGCCGATGCCTGGATAGGAGAAAACGATCTCGGTGAGCAGCGAGCCGGAGACCACGAAGCCGATCGCGAGCGAGAACCCGGACACGCTCGGCAGGATCGCGTTCCTGGCCGCGTAGCTGATCACGCGGCGGCTGGCCAGGCCTTTCGCCTGGGCGATCAGCACGTAATCCTCGTCCATCGTGGTGAGCATCATGTTGCGCATGCCGATGATCCAGCCCGCGATCGAGCCGACCACGATGGTCAGCGCGGGCAGAACCGCGTGGTCGAGCACACTGGACATGAACGCCCAGTTCAGGCCGGGATTCAGGGTCGTGGTGTCGTAGCCGGAGTTTTGCGGGAACCAGCCGAGCTTGGTCGCGAACAGCGCGACGATCAAGATCGCGACGAAGAAGTACGGCGCCGCCTGGAAGAACGTCATCGCCGGCAGCAGGTTGTCGAGCCAGCTACCGCGCCGCCACGCGGCCGCGATGCCGAGGAGCGTGCCGAGCGCGAAGCTGATGATCGTGGCTATCCCGACCAGCCCGACGGTCCACGGCAGCGCGCTGCGGATCACGCTGACCACCGTCGCCGGGTACGAGCTGAACGAAATGCCCAGGTTGCCGTGGATGAGCTGGTCCAGGTAGTTGACGTACTGCCCGACCAGGCCGAGCTTGGTGTTGATGCCGTACTGCAGATCGAGCGCCCTGATGGTGCCCGGCGTGACCCTAGCCTGCATGTGACCGATAGCGACCTCGACCGGATTGCCTGGCATGAGTCGCGGTATGAAGAAGTTCACCGTGATCGCGACCAGCGCGGTGAGCGCGTAGAGCACGATCCGCCTTGCTACCAGCCGCATCACGAACCGCCTGCCTTGGCGGCGCCGCAGCCGCAGCTTTCGCGGCGCACCAGCCTGGTCGGCAGCACGACCTCGCGCTGTGCTTCCTCATGCTCGCGCTGTGCTTCCTCATGCTCGCGCTGTGCTGGCTCGTTCCCTTGCTCGCTGCGAGTGGCGATCATGGAGCGGAGCAGGTCGAACGCGGTAGCGCCGAGGTCTTGAATCGGCTGCCTGACCGTCGTCAGCTGCGGTCGCAGGTGCCTGGCCACCGGGATGTCGTCGAAGCCGGTCACCGCGATCTGGCCGGGCACGTCTATCCCGTGGCTGGCCAGTTCGTACATGACGCCGAGCGCGGTCTGGTCGTTGGCGCACACGATCGCCCGCGGCAGCCAGGCCTTCTCGGCCAGCAGGTTGCGTATCGCCTTGGCGCCGCCCGAGGCGAGGTAGTTGCCCTGCCACTGCGGGCCGTGGACGAACATGACCCCGGCGCTCGCTGCTTCCTCGGCGACCGCGAGTCGCCTGGCGAGGTTGTCAGGGCTATCGGCGTGGCCGGCCAGGTAGGCGATCGTGAGGTAGCCGTGGTCGCGGATCAGATGCCGGGCGAGCTCGCCCATGCCGCTTTCGTTGTCGCCTCGGACGTTCGCCGTGGTCGCGGTGGCCACGCCAGCCAGCGTGACTACCGGCACCTGCCGGGAAAGCTGGGCCAGCCTGCCCGGTTCGAGCACGCGGTCATGCAGGATCAGGCCGTCGCACTTGCGCGCCATTGTCATGACCCGGCGGTGCGCGTCGTGGCCTTCCACATCGACAGAGCCGACCAGCAAGTTGTAACCGCGCCGCTGCGCAGCCACCTCGATGCCTCGGTTGATCACGTCGGTGAACTGCAGGCTCTCGTCTTCTTCCGCGACCGCGTCCTCCGCGCCCGCGCCATCGGCGCCTTCGTGGCTTTCACCCCACGGCACCCGGCGGAAAACCACGCCGACGACTTCCTTGAGCCGGGCGGACAGCGCACGGGCGGCGCCATCCGGCACGAAGCCGAGTTCGGCCACCGCCGCCAGTACCCGGTCCCTGGTCTCCTGGCGGGGATTGCGATGGCCGTTGAGTACACGGGACACCGAGGCGATCGACACCCCAGCCACGCGCGCCACGTCGTAGATCGTGGGCGGCTGCTGTTGCGTGGTGCTCGCCGGTGCTCCGTTCACCTGATGTCCTTCATAGTCGGGTAAGCGCTTACCGAGACAAGCGGACGGTGGCCTGGCACGTGTTGGGGAACCAGGCCGGTTAAGCTTTCGACCATTCGGAAAGCGCTTACCAAAGCCAATTGCCAGGAGCGTAAGCCCCTTCGGCCCGCGAAGTCAACAGCGGCGTCGAACCCTCGCCGCTCATGGGGTAGAAGTCGAACCCTCGCCGCTCATAGGGTAGAAACAGGGCATGACGGCATTGGCTATCCCAGACCTGGCGGACGTACTAGCGGCGCGGCAGCGGATCGCGCCGTACCTGCGGCCGACACCGCTGCACCGGTATCCGGCGCTTGACGCGCTTGCCGGCGCGCAACTATGGGTCAAACATGAGAATCACCAGCCGGTCGGCGCGTTCAAGGTGCGGGGCGGCATCAACCTGGTCAGCCAGCTCAGCGACGACGAACGCCGTCGCGGCGTGATCTCGGCGTCGACAGGCAACCACGGTCAGTCGATCGCCTATGCCGGGAACCTGCTCGGCGTCCGTGCGATCATCTGCGTGCCCGAGAACGCCAACCCGGTCAAGGTCGAGTCGATGCGGGCGCTTGGTGCCGAGGTCACTTTCGCCGGCCGCGACTACGACGACGCGCGCGAGCATTGTGAGAAGCTGGCCGCCGAGCACGGCTACCGGTACATCCACTCAGCTAACGAGCCGGCCCTGGTCGCCGGAGTCGGCACCTACAGCCTGGAGATACTCGAGCAACGGCCGGATATCGAGATCATCGTGGTGCCGGTCGGCGCCGGCAGCGGCGCGGCGGGCGCCTGCGTTGTCGCCAAGGCCGTCAGGCCCCAGGTCAAGGTCATCGGAGTGCAGGCGCAAGCGGCTCCGTCCGCCTACCGGTCATGGCGGGCCAGGGAACTGGTCGCCGCGGAGAACGGCACGTTCGCCGAGGGAATGGCCACCAGGACGTCGTTCGAGTTCACCCAGCGGATCATGTGGGACTTGCTCGACGACTTCGTGCTGGTCACCGAGCAGGCCATCAGGGCGGCCACAGCGACGATGATCGAAAAGACCCGCAACCTGGTCGAGCCTGCCGGTGCTGCCGCGCTCGCGGCCGTGCTCGCCGATCCCGAGCGGTTCGCCGGCCGCCGGGTCGCGATTATCTGCAGCGGCGGCAACATCAGCCCGGCGCAACTCGTCGCCCTATGGGATTAGCGGCGGCGGTGAGTTCGGGGGGTGCGTTGGGGCGGTTGGATGCCCATGAGGGGGCGGAGGGGCGGCGCGCCCCTGACGGACTGCCGCAGCTGCGATGGATCCCCGATTTCATCGCGCCGGCCCGGCCGGACGCGGCGATGGATACCCGAATTCACCCCCGATTTCCACGATGGATGCCCGAATCCATCGCACCCAACCACGCAGAATCGGGCGCCGGAGCGCGATGAAACCCCGAATCCATCGCACCCAACCACGCGGAATCGGGTGCCGGAGCGCGATGAAACCCCGAATCCATCGCATCCAACCACGCGGAATCGGGCGCCGGAGCGCCATGGATCCCCGAATCCATCGCGCCGGGCGGTTGATCATGAAGAAACGGGGCCAACCAAGCCCGCATGGTCATATGGCAGCAGCTCACGAAGCCGGGCTGTCCCGGTCCGCCACCAGCGCAACCCCGCCAGATCTCGCCGGAACCAGGCCACCGGTTTACTCTCGCCAAGGTCTCCCTGGCGGCCCGGACTATTATCGGCCGTAAGGAGGCAGCCGTGGAATTCGAGCACGTTCTCGTCGATCGGTCAGGGGACTTCGCCACGATCACGATGAACCGGCCAGCACGCCGCAACGCCCTGTCCCTTCAGCACATGCGCGAGCTGATTGAGGCGTTCAGTCAGGTCGGCAGCAGCGATGCGGTCGGGATCGTGCTGGCGGGCAACGGGCCGGTGTTCAGCGCTGGGCACGATTTCGCTGACGTGGCGGACGCCGACCTGGCGGCCGTCAGGTCGCTGCTATGGACCTGCACCGAGCTGATGACGCTGATGCAGCAGGTGCCGCAGCCGGTCGTGGCCCGTGTTCACGGACTGGCGACGGCGGCGGGCTGCCAGCTTGTGGCGTCCGCCGACCTGGCGGTGGCCAGCGACAACGCCGGCTTCGCCGCTCCGGGCGGCAAAGGCGGCTGGTTCTGCCACACCCCGATGGTCGCGATCGCCAGGAATGTCGGCAGGAAGCGTGCGGCCGAGATGGCGCTGTCCGGCGACGTCATCGACGCGGCGACGGCACTTGACTGGGGGCTGGTCAACCAGGTGGTGCCGGCCGACGAGCTCGATCGAGCCACCAACGACCTGCTGTGCCGCGTCACCAGGGGTTCGGCGGAGAGCAAGGGCATCGGCAAGCAGGCGCTCTACGCTCAGATCGACCTCGACCAGGCCAAGGCCTACGGGTACGCGGTCGAGGTGATGGCGGCCACCAGCCAGCTGCCAGACGCACGCGAAGGCATGCGGGCGTTCCTTGAGAAGCGGCCGCCGACCTGGCAGCGTGAGCCGGCCCATCCGGTCGGCTCACGCTGACGGTCATGGAGTCGGACTGCTCACTTCCTGTGCCGCTTGTGGCGTAGTTTGTGTAGCTTGATCCGAACCGAGTACTTGTGCACGGCTAGGCCAAGGCCTTGATGCCAGATCTCGAACCCCACGTCGATCGACTTGAGGAACCATCGTTTGGAGAGCAGGCGCCGCTGCTCGGCGTAGTGGAAGAACGGCATTAGTCCGAGGCGGTGCGCGTGCGTGGCTGGCACCACTCGGCGGAACAGTATGTATTTCCAGCAGCCGTATATGCTACAAGCCCTGTGCGTGCCGAAATACCAGCGCACCCCGTCGATGCGGAGGATCGGAGCGTGTAGCGGCGTGCCGAAGTGCTTGGTGCCGAGCCAGATCATGACCTCGGCGCCGAGCGCGTGACCCTGAATGGTGTGCAGGTAGCCGAACCAGATGTCGTAAGCGACGTTGAACTGGCCCTGCGCCCGTCGCCAGCTCGCGTCCCAGGACGTCAACACGGTCTTTAGCCGGGTTATCCGTCGCGGAAGCACGCTGTGCTTCGTGCACAGGCCCCACTCGCAGCCGTATAGCACTTCGGGGAAGGCCGCGTTTTCACCGCCCGGGCTGTCCGCGTGCGTCTTGGTGACGACGAACCCCGGCCCCTTGTGCACGAGCGTGATGCACTCGCGCTCGCGAAGTATCACATCGTTGCGGACGATGTAGTACACGCCGTAGCTGTTGACGGTGCGTCGGCCGTCCTTGCGGCAGATAACCGGGCCGCTGCCACCATTGTCGTGGTGACCCTTCTTTCCGGTGACCGCTGCGTGTCCGGCGACTGCCGCTCCTCCGGTGGCTACTCCGGCGACGACCGTCCCGGCGATTACGACGCTTACGCTTAGCGCGACGCCGACCCAGACTTTCCCCGACCGGGACCTGCCCGATCGGACCCTCCCTGATCGGCCAAAACTACTGAACAAGATCGCCCCCTTCAGACCCATTGAATTGTTCAGGACATTGCTTAACATGGCGCGCGGCCGTCGCGCACCGCTGTACGAGTAACAATGGACAACGATTTGTTAACCAAGCCAGCACAGCGGGGGATCGGGGGGTCGTCCCCCCAAGCCAGCACAGCGGGGATCGGGGGGTCGTCCGCCCAAGCCGGCACGGCGGGGGATCCGGGCCGGCGGAGACGCCCGCTAGAGTGCGGCAGCATGGGCAGGCTGGTCGTCAAGCTCGGCTCGAGTTCGATCGCGAGCGGTGAGGGGCTCGCGCTCGACGTGATCGCCGACCTCGTCACGCAGATCGCGGCGGCGAAACGCGGCGGCCATCAGGTGATCCTGGTCACCTCGGGCGCGGCGCGTCTTGGCAGGCGGTTGCCCGAGCTTGAGTCCACGCTGCGGCGGTATAACCAGGCACGCCGCGAAGGCCCGCTTGGTGTCGCGCTCGCCGCTTCCGCCGGGCAGCCCGCCCTGATGGCGCTGTACCGGCAGCTAGCCGCCGCCGTCGGGATGGAGGTCTGCCAGATCCTGCTGTCCAAGAGCGACCTGGACTCGGCGCTGGCCATGCGCGACGTCGGCGCCGTACTCGTCTCGGCGCTCGAAGCCGGCTTGCTGCCTGTGGTGAACGGCAACGACACCACCGACCCCAAGTCAGAGCTCGACAACGACCAGATCGCTGTCGCTGTCGCGGTTGCCGCCGGGGCGTCGCGGCTGACGTTCCTCACCAACGTGAGCGGCGTCTACGCCGACGAGCAGATGCGCGAGCGGATCGCCAGGCTGACTCCGGAAGAGGCTCGGGCGGTCAGGAGCTCGTCGCCAAGCGAGGGCCGCGGCGGTATGCGATCCAAGCTCAACGCGGCCGCCCGCGCCGCCTACTGCGGCGTCGAAGCCGCGATCGGCTCGGCGCGCGAGGCTGACGTCGTGGCCAGGAGCCTGCGCCCGCGCGCCAGGATGGGGACGGTGATCAAGGCGGCGGGTGAGCAGCTACCTCCGGCGCAGCGCTGGGTCGGTGGCATCGCCTACCCGATGGGCTCGATCGGCATCAACCGCGAGGCCGAGCGGAGCCTGCGGGCCGGCAGCACGCTGTTCCTGTCCGGCGTGAAACGCATCGACGGGGATTTCGAGCCAGGCGCGGTGGTCGAACTCGTCGACGTCAGGCATCCGGAGCGGCTGATCGGCCGGGGCTCGGTCTCGATGCCGTCCGCCGTGCTCAGGCTGCTGCGGGCGCTGTCGCCCGACGAGGTCGCCGACGTGATCTCGATCCTGCTGCGGATCCGCCATGGAACCGGTCACGAGGCCGACCCGCTCGACGAGATGCGTTTCTCCGACGTCAAGGACCTCTCCAGGCGGAACTCACGCGCCGCGAAGCAGGCCCGCACCGAACTTGAGTCGGCGACACCTGAGCGGGTGCGGGTGCTGACCGACGCGCTGCTCGCGGCGCAGCCGCGTGCGTGCGCCGCCATGCTGGCAGCAGGCTCGTTCAAGTCGGGCGAGGTAGCCGCCCGCCAGCAGGTGCGGGACATGCACGCGATCCACAGGGACTCACTTGTCGTCTTCGGTCACTCGCGAACCTGACCGCTGCCCCAGGTGACGTTCTTCACGCAGGTCAGCGCCTCGAGACCCATCGGGCCCCTGGCGTGCAGCTTCTGTGTCGAGACTCCGATCTCAAGTCCGTAACCGAACTCGCCTCCGTCGGAGAACCTGGTCGAGCAGTTCACGAACACGCTGCCAGAGTCAACCGCGCGGGCGAATCGACGAGCCACGTCGATGTCCCTGGCCACGACCGCCTCAGAGTTGCGGGTGCCCCACCTGCTGATGTGCGCCAGCGCCTCGTCCAGGCTGTCGACGACCCGCACCGCCATGATCAGATCCAGGTACTCCGTCGCCCAGTCGCTCTCCTGCGCGGCCTGCGCGTCCGGCCAGATCGCGCGTGCCCGCTCGTCGGCGCGCAGCGTGACGTCGCGCTTGCGCAGTTCGCCGAGCACCTCGGGCAGCCAAGCCTGCGCGATCGCCGAGTGAACGAGCAGCGTCTCAGCCGCGTTGCAGACGCTCGGCCTCGACGTCTTGGCGTTGACCACGATGTCCGTCGCCATGTCGAGGTCGGCCGACGCGTCCACATAGACGTGACAGTTGCCATCGCCGTCGATCACCACCGGGACCGTCGCGTGCTCACGTACGGTCGCGATCAGGCCAGGGCCGCCGCGCGGTACCAGCAGGTCGACCCAGTCGCTGGCGGTCAGCAGTTCGATCACCGCCTCGCGCGAATGATCGCGGATGAGCTGCACCGCGGTGGGCGGCACCTCGTCCTGTCGCGCCAGGGCCTCGCCGATGAGATCGGCGATCGCGGCGTTCGTGTGCGCGGCCACCGAGGATCCGCGCAACACCGCCGCGTTGCCGGACTTGAGGCACAGAGCGGCCACGTCGGCGGTGACATTCGGCCGCGCCTCGTAGATCACTGCCACGACTCCCAGCGGCTCGCGCACCCGCTCTATCAGCAAACCATTAGGGCGAACGCTACCTTCCACCACCTGCCCGACCGGATCAGGCAGCTCGATCACGGTGCGGATCGCGTTCACCATGGCGGAGACGCGGGTCTGGGTCAGCCTTAGCCGGTCAATGGTGGTAGCGGCAACCCCCTCCGATGCCGCCCGGTCGACGTCTACGGAATTAGCCGCCATGAGGCGGTTCTCCCCGGAACTTAGGGCATCCGCCACGAGCGCGAGCGCCTTGTCCTTGGCGCTGGTGTGCAACTCGCGGGTAACCGAGGCAGCCTGTCGCGCCTGCTGGCAGACCTCGATCACGCTCATGCTGTGCTCCAAACACCGAGGTAACTCGCGCAGAATGTAGCTATGGCCAAGCCCGTACCCTACGCCAGGACCATCGTCACCGACGACGGCGTTCCGATCGACGCCGCCCACCTGCCAGGGAATCCTGACCTCGGGATCGTGCTCGCGCATGGCTTCACTCTGAACTGGCAGCGCCCGGCCGTCTGGCGGGCCGCCACGCGGCTGAACAAGTTCGGCGGGGTGGTCACCTTCGACTTTCGGGGTCACGGTCGGTCGGGTGGCGTGTCGACGGTGGGGGACAAAGAGATCAAGGACGTCGATGTCGCCGTCGGCTACGCCAGGGAGCTTGGCTACTCCAAGATCGCGACGGTCGGGTTCTCGATGGGCGGCTCGATCGTGCTGCGGCACGGCGGGCTGATCGGCGACGTCGACGCGGTCGTGTCGGTGAGCAGCCCGGGCCGGTGGTACTACCGGGGTACCAGGCCGATGCGGCTCGTGCACTTGGCGATCGAGAACCGGACGGGACGCCTGATCACGAAGAAGGTGCTCAACACCAGGATCAGCGGCGGCAAGTGGGATCCGGTGCCGTTGCCGCCGGACGACGCCGCGGCGCTGATCTCGCCGACACCTCTGCTCGTCGTCCACGGCGACAAGGACGAGTACTTCCCCGTCGATCACGGCCAGCGGATATTCGACGCGGCCAGGGAGCCGAAGGAGCTGTGGATCGAGTCGGGGATGGGGCACGCCGAGTCGGGTTCTGGGCCGCAGCTGATGAAGCGGATCGGCACCTGGATCCGCCGCAGCGTCGGGCTTGACGTCGAGAAGCCGACCGACCAGATCGCCGTGTAACACAGCGGTAAAGAACGGTTTCAGGGACGTAACTGCTGGGAAACGCGAGCGAAACGCGCCGATGAGAGACATGAACGGTATCGATTGATACCGGACTCTCGAAAGGCGCAGACGTGGTTCCTTATCCGCACTGGCTCAATCCGGGCGACAACGCCTGGCAGCTAACGGCGGCGACGCTCGTCGGCTTGATGAGCATTCCGGCGCTCGCCGTGCTCTACGGCGGGATCGTACAGCGAAAATGGGCCATCAACACGATGATGATGGTGTTCAGCGCGTTCTGCCTGACGCTGATCGTCTGGGTGCTCTGGGCGTTCAAGATGGGCTTCGGTTCCGCCTGGATCGGCACGTTCCTTGGCAAGCCGGGCACCGAGCTCGGCCAGGCTGGCGAGCAGGCGCGAGCGAACATCCCGATGCTCAACGGGCTGATGCCGAAGTTCAGGTTCCCTGAGAGCTCGCTTGTCTATTTCCAATTCGTATTCGCAGCCATTACTCCGATCCTGTTCATCGGCAGCGTGCTCGGCCGGATCAAGTTCAAAGTCTGGCTGATATTCGTGCCGCTGTGGATCACGTTCGCATACGCGGTCAACGCATTCCTGCTCTGGGGCGGCGGATTCTGGGCCGGAAAGGGTGCGCTCGACTATAGCGGCGGCTACGTGATCCACCTCGCGGCCGGCGTTTCTGGCTTCGTGGCCGCCGCGGTTGTCGGGCCAAGGCTGCGGCGGGACCGCGAGAAGGCCGTGCCGAACAACCTGGTGTTCGTGGCTGTCGGCGCCGGCATTCTCTGGCTCGGCTGGAACGGATTCAACGGCGGCGATCCGTACTTCGCCGGGGCCGATGCGGCTGCCGCGGTGATCAATACCAACCTTGCCGCCGCGGTTTCGATGATGACCTGGATCATCATGGACATGAGCTTCGGCTCCGGTCGCAAGCCGACTTTCCTCGGCGGCGTCAACGGCATGATCTGCGGCCTGGTCGGGATCACTCCGGCGGCCGGCTACGTCAACGGGGTCGGCGCGATCGTCATCGGAGCGGTGGAATCGGCGGTCGTGTGGACGCTGTTCGCCTACCTGCCGCGGAAGGTCTGGCCGTTCAACAAGGTCGACGACGCGCTTGGCGTGGTCTACACCCATGGCTTCGCCGGCTTGATCGGCGGCCTCCTGGTCGGCCTGCTCGCCGACCCGAAGATGATCGTGTACCTGGGTGCCGGCAAGGCCCCGCCGGTGACGACCGCTGGCTTGTTCTACGGCCACCCGAAACAGTTGCTGATCCAGGCCGGCGCCGCGCTCACGGTGATCGTCTGGGACGGTCTTGTCACGTTCGCGATCCTGCGTGGCATCGGGCTGTTCATGAAGCTCCGGATGCCTGACGCTGAGCTCATCGCCGGTGACATCAGCGTGCACGGCGAGGTGGCGTACCCGGATGAGGAGCTAGGGGCCGAGCCCGACTTCGGCGAGATACCAGGTGAACCAGTGCCGGATCACCATGAACATGAGCTAGTGGGCGCGGACGCGGCGGACTGAAGGCTGCTACCACGGGGGCGTCTACCACGGGGCGTCTACCACGGCGCGGTCTACCACGGCGGCGGGATCAGGGCCTCGATCAGGTGGGGTCCTGGTTCCGCCAGCGCGTTGCGAAGCTGGGTGGCGAACTCGGCGGCGGTGCTGGCCCGGCTGGCCGGGACGCCCATGCCAGCGGCGATGGCTGCGAAGTCGATCGCTGGCTTGGACAAATCAAACATGGCGCGGGCGGTGCTGCCGGTGCCGGTGCTGCCGGTGCCTGTCGCGCCAACCCGGTTGAGCTCGAGGTCGAGTATCGCGTAGCGGCTGTTGCTGAAGATGACGGTCGTGATGTCCAGCTGCTCGCGTGCGTGGGTCCACAGCGCGCTGATCGTGTACATGGCGCTGCCGTCGGATTCGAGTGCGAGCACGCGGCGGTCAGGGCAGGCGGTTGCCGCGCCAGTGGCGAGCGGAAGTCCCTGCCCGATCGCGCCCCCGGTCAGCGCGAGCCAGTCGTGCGGTGGCGCTCCGGCGGTCGCTCCGGCGAGCCACCGACCCGAGGTGTTCGCCTCGTCGCTGACAATCGCGCCTTCGGGAAGCAGCGCGCCGATCACCGCCGCCGCGCTTTGCGCGGTGAGACCCCCGTCAGGCAGTTCAGGCCGGCTGAGCTGCCGTGGCACCGGCTTTGCGCCGGGCGCCACCAGATCGGTGAGCGCGGCCAGCGCGCCTGGCACGTCATCGCCTGGTGCGGCGAGAACGTGCACCTGGCAGCCGCCTGGCACCAGCGAGCTCGGCTGGCCAGGGTAGGCGAAGAACGACGAGGGGGATCGGGTCCCGGCGAGTATCAAGTGGCGCGTGCCCGCAAGCTGCTTGGTGGCGGACTCGGCGAGGTAGGCGAGCCGATCTAGGGACGGCCTGCCAGCGCCGCGCTCGATCCTGGCGGCGAAGGTCTCGCCCAGCAGCCTGGCGCTCGGGTTGGCGGCGGCGATCCGGCTGGCTGCCTCAAGGCCAGGCTGGCGGAGCCCGGTACCGCCGAGCAGGACGACGCACGGCTCGCCGCCGCGCAGCGCGTCGGCGGCTTCGCGTACCGTCTCGTCGGGAACCACGCATGGCCGTCGTACCTGGATCGGCTCGGCGGGATCGGCGCCGTCGGACCAGGACACGTCGGCGGGCAGGATCAAGGTGGCGGTTCCGCCTGGTGGCGTGGCGGCCGCCGCGACGGCCTCGGCGGCATCCGCGCTGAGATCGGCTGGTCGGGTGGGGCGCCTGACCCAGCCGGAGACCGTTCCGGCCAGCGCGTCGATGTCCGACTCAAGCGGCGCGTCGTAGCGCTTGTGGTACGTCGCGTGGTCACCAACGATGGTCAGCAGCGGAGTGCGCGCTCGCCTGGCATTGTGCAGGTTGGCCAGCCCGTTCGCCAGGCCCGGTCCTAGATGCAGCAGCGCGGCCGCCGGCCGGCCGGTCATCCGGCCGTAGCCGTCAGCGGCACCGGTGGCCACCCCCTCGAACAAGCAAAGCGCCGCCCGCATATCGGGTACCGCGTCAAGCGCGGCGACGAAGTGCATCTCGGAGGTACCGGGGTTGGCGAAGCACATATCCACGCCGCTGCTGACGAGCGTCCGTATCAAGGCTTGCGCACCGTTCATTTGCCCTACCTAGTCAAAGAGTTGAGCGATTGATGTAGTCCGATGCTGACAGGAGGCTGGTTGCGTTGCCAATCACGATGGCCTCCTGGGTCCGGTGGGGTGTAAACCGGGCCGACCCCGAATACGCTAGCGAGCCGAGGAAGGAGTGCCGATGACGCCGGCCGGCGGATCGCCAGGGGTGACCGGGCCCAGCCTCACCGCGATGTGGGCAGCGCCGCGCTCACGCTCAACTGCGTTCTTCCGGTACATGCTGGAGCACGGCGGCCTCGTCGCGCTCCACGAGCCGTTCGACAACATCGCCGACCACGGGTCAACCATGGTGAACGGGCACCCGGTATCTGATCCCGCGGAGCTGATCACCACGATGCGCGGCCTCGCCGGGTCCGCGTCTGTGTTCTTCAAGGAAACCACCGACCGCCGCCATCACGCAGTGCTTGCTGACCGGCGGTTCCTCGCCGAAGTCACGCACACGTTCCTCATCCGCGCGCCCGCCGAGATCGCCGCGTCCTGCTACGCGCTCCAAGGCCCGCGACTGACCCTGTCTGAGATCGGACTTGAACACGCTTACGATCTCTACCAGGCCATTCTCGCGGCCGGCGGCACTGCCCCGGTCGTCGTGGACTCGGAGGACCTGATCGCCGACCCGGCCGCGACCGTAGCGGCCTACTGCGCCGCCGTCGGCATCCCGTTCAGCAGGCCGGCCTTGCGCTGGGCACCCGGTGACCGCGATGAGTGGAGGCTGAGCGCCCGCTGGCACGTGCGGGTGAGCGAGAGCACCGGGTTTACCCAATCTCCTACCAGCTACGAGACCACAACGGCCAACAACGCGATGCTGGCACGTTACAGCGCTCACCACGAGCCATTCTACCGCGCGCTTCGCGCCCACAAGATCGCAATCTCCTAGCTGACGCCCGCCGCCGTCGACGCCGGGGTGCTGGATGCCGGCTGCGGCAGCGGTTACCTCGCTTATGCTGGCCCGGCGGCGCCCATCCGTACGTGCACCTGCCGAATTTCCTGATCGTGGCCGCCGACCAAGCATGACCAGCCCAGCACCGTCGCGGCCAGGCTCGGACGGACCACCCAGCTCGGTTGGCGCGATCGCGTGCTCGCTGAGTGGCCCCAGTCCTGGTATGCGATGTCCTCGATGACCGCGACAAGCCCGAGGAAACAATTCCCGCAAGACCACCGGTGTCGCATTGGCCGTTTGTCCCGCTTACTGACTGTGACGCCGCTCGACCCGCTGCCGCCACGGAAATGCGACAGAGCCGTTAAATTGACAGACCCAACTCCGGCAAGCGTCGTGGTTATTGTCGGTGGCGGGCGTTAGACTGCGAGCAGATGTTCTAGAGAGATGGCATCTCCGGGATGAGTGTGGATTTGGATTTCGATTTCGAAATAGTCAGCTAGTCGCTGTTTGAGTGTGTCTCCCGGTTGAGCGGCCCTCCGTTTCTGAGCCAGCCCACGTGCTGCGCTGCCCCATTTCCAGGCTTGAACCGCGTCTGTCGCCCGGGGAGGTGATGTCCATGTGCGATGTTGGCCCGCAGGCTGGTGCGTGCTCGGGTGTCTGCTCCGCTGGTGCGCCGCGGTCGGTTGGTGAGGCGCTGGGCATGGTGATGGCGGGGTTGGGGTGGCTGGCTGATGCGGATCTGGCGGGGTTGCCTGGGTCGGTGCGGGCGGAGTGCTTGCGGGGGCTGGAGCGGGTCCGGTCGGTGCAGACGGCGGCGCATGCGGCGGTGCTGTCGGCGTTTGATGCGGATGGCGGGTATGCCGAGGATGGTCAGGGCACGTCGCGTGCGTGGTTGCGGTGGCAGACGCGGGTCACGGGCGGGGCGGCGGCGGGTGCGGTGGGGTGGATGCGGCGGCTGCGGGCTCATCCGGTGGTCCGGGGGGCGTTGCGGGCCGGGGAGATCTCGGAGTCGTGGGGGAGGCAGATTTGTGCGTGGACGGATCTGCTGCCGGAGTCGGCCCGGCAGGACGCGGACGCGATCTTGCTGGCGGCGGCGGCGGGCGGGGCTGAGCTGGCTGATCTGGCCAGCTTGGTGGAGCAGATGCGCGGCAGGCTGGCCCGTCCTGATCACGACAGCGGCGATGATGGGTTTGACGATCGGCGGGTGCGGCTGGCGGCCACGATCGGCGGGGCGGGCCGGCTGGACGGGGATCTGACGCCGGGGTGCGCGGCGGCGCTGGCGGCGGTGCTGGAGGCGCTGGGCAAGAAGGCCGGTCCGGAGGACACCCGGACGCAGGGGCAGCGGTGGCACGACGTCTCGAGGATGCGTGCCGACGGCTCATCGCCGTTATGCATCATGATGGTGAGTACGGATCGTATGAGCAGGTCAGGCGGAAGCGCGGGTTCGCTGACCCTGCCAGCGGCCGGTTGCCGAGGCGCTAGAGCAGTTGCTGCAGCTCGGCGGGCGTCATGCCGATGTCGGCCAGAATGCCACGTAACGTTCCCTTGGCAACATCGCGTCCAGCGTGGACAGGCACGGTGGTGCCGCGACCATCGGGAACTGGCGGCATCAGGCAACATCCACCAGGAGCGTCAGTTCGTCCGGCACGCCGAACTCCGCGATAAGCCCGGTCAGTGCCTCACGCAGATCGGCGATGGCAGCCGCTGGGCTATCCCCTTCGCCGTTGGCTCCCACCCCGGGACGCAACTGAGCGTGAGCGCACCACACGCCGTCTTCATCCTGCTCGACGGTGTAGAGGATATGCACGGCCCTGGTCATCGCACCTGGCTCCCTGGGAGGCAGTAGTTCCCTCTATCGTAGCGGTCGGCTGACCGGCAGCCTTATCTCTGCGGACCACGTTGGCGCTGCTTCGTACTTCGGTCATGAAGTGTGACACGGATCACGATGCATTTTCGCGATCAGCCCTCCCGGCGGCTGATCGCGTCCGGGTGCGTGCCGGACCGGGCCGGGCAGCCGACGCAGATCCAGCTGCATATCAGCCTGGAGGAGCTGACCCGGCGCCTGGCCGGGACCCCGGCCGCCGCCCTGGATGACCCCCCGGCGGGCAAGGGCTGGGCGGAGGTGGCCGGCTGTGGCCCCGGCTCACCCCAGATGGCGTCCCGGGCGGCGGCGCCGGGTCGGGCGGCGGCGCGGAGCCGGTGCTGGTGCCGTGGCCGGCGGCCGGGCCGGGGGAGGAATGCGACGCGACGGTGGTGCCGGTGGTGACCGGGCGGGTCGATCACGACCTGCTGGACAAGCTCACCGCCTGCCTGACCGGCCGCACCCCCTGGTCCCAGCGGCCCGGCTGCGACCCCAGCCGCAACAGCGACGGCGCGGACCAGGACAAAGTCCGTGACCTGATCCTGGCCAACGCGGTCGCGCTGCTGTCCGGACCCGGCCACCTGGCCTCGGTGCTGCGCACCGGCGCCCTGCCGCCCCCGGCCGCCAGCATCAGCCTGCCCCTGGACGTCGGCACCAGCACCGACACCATCCCGCCGCACCTGCGCCGCGCGGTGATCCTGCGCCAGCCCCGACAAATCCCGCGTCTACCACAGCCACAGCCCACCCACCCCCGCCGCGGCCTGAAGCCCGGCGGCTGGGCAATCGAAAGCGACTACTGAGCCCGCGATCATGACAACTGTCATGGCCATGAATGCGCTGCGCGAGATCCTCCAGCACCAGCAAGCTGCTTAGCACCTTGGGTGCTTATTCGCGTCGAGTACTCAGTCCTGAGGACGCGCTGGCCAGTGCCTCGATCGTTGGCCGGGCTGCCGCGAGGGACTCGGCATCAGCGGCGGTGGCGGTACCGCGGTAGGTGCTCAACGCGGCCCGGATAGCGGGGCCAAGCTCGGTCGGCAGGTGTTTCAGTGCCCAGGCGGCTGAGCCGAACTTGGACTGGACCACGTCCCTTTCTGCCAGGCTCCGGAGGAT
>DATNEK010000029.1:0-23870 GCA_035553055.1 Streptosporangiaceae bacterium
CCTGTCGAACCACGGCTGGCACGGACCAATGCGGTCGTGTCAGCCACGATGTCCGGTTCGCCGTTTCATGATCCGGTAGAGTTTTCCGTCGAGGTAGTGTTTTCCGTGCTATACGCGGAAAACCCTACATCGACGGAAAACTCTACATCGAAAAGTTAGGGTCGCCCCGGTCGGGCCAGGTCGCCCCCCCGAAAAGGGCCAGGTCGCCCCGCCGGGGCGGGGCGGATCCTGGGCTATGGGACTAGGGGGCGAAGGCGGCTCTGGCGGCGGTGGCGCCGGGGGCCGTGAGGTCCCAGAAGCCGTAGGTGCCCTTGTCTAGCAACTCCCGGCCAGCCTGGGCAAGCGCGCCGAGCGCGGCGAAGGCGAAGGCTCCGCCGACCGAGACTCGCTTCACCCCGATCTCGGCCAGCTCGGCGACAGGCGGTACTCCCGGCAGGGCAAGAACGTTGACCGGCAGGTCAACCGACGACACCAGCGTCCGCAGGTCCGACATTGTGATCACGCGCGGTGCGTAGAGCACGTCGGCGCCGGCTTCCTGATAGCTCTGCAGCCGGGCGATCGTGTCGGCGAGGTCGGGGTTGCCGCGCAGGAAGTTCTCTGCCCTTGCGGTAAGCACGAGGTGCACGGGGCCGCCATGTGCGGCTTCGGCCGCTGCGGCGACTCGCTCGGTCGCGAGCGCGTGGTCGTAGATTGGCTCATCGGCCCGGCCCGAGTAGTCCTCGATCGAGCAGCCAGCCAGCCCGGCCTCGATCGCGAGCCTGACCGTTTCCGCGGCCCCGGCCGGGTCGTCGGCGTAGCAGTTCTCAAGGTCAGCCGAGACCGGCAGGTCGACGGCACTGGCGATCTCCCCGGAGCTAGCCAGCGCCTCGTCGCGGGTCGTCGAGCCGTCAAGCCGGCCCAGCGTCGCGGCGAACCCGCTGCTGGTGGTGGCCAGCGCGGAGAACCCGAGCGAGGCGAGCAGCTTGGCCGACCCTCGATCCCACGGGTTAGGTATCAGTAGCGGTGAGTCGCCGTGGTGCAGGGCGAGGAAGTGCTGTGCTTTCTCCGCCAGAGCAGGCGTCTGTGTAGGCATAGCCAGAACCTAGGGCATCCGCTCGTACGCCGGCAGCGTAAGGAACTCCACGTACCGGTCGGCCAGCGCGACCTCCTTGAACAACGCGACGGCGTCCCCGTACTGCTCAGCGGAGAACGCGTCACCCATCGCGTCGGCGATCTTGGCCAGCTCCTCGTCGATGATTTTCTCGACCAGTTCCCTGGTGATCCGCGGCCCTTCGGCGAGGTGGACGTCGTTGTGCAGCCACTGCCAGACCTGCGACCGCGCGATCTCGGCCGTCGCCGCGTCTTCCATCAAGTTGAAGATCGCGACCGCGCCCGTCCCAGCCAGCCAGTTCGCCAGGTACTGCAGCCCGACGCTGACGTTGTTGCGCAACCCGGTCTCGGTGATCGAGCCAGGCGTGCTGCTCACGTCGAGCAGTTGACCCGCGCTCACCTCGACCTCGTCCCGCCGCTTGGTGAGCTGGTTCGGCGCGTCGCCGAGCACGCCGTCGAACACCTCGCGGCACACCGGCACGAGGTCAGGATGCGCCACCCACGACCCGTCGAACCCGTCCCTTGACTCCCTGGCCTTGTCGTCACGCACCTTTGCCAGCGCGACCTCGTTCACCTCAGGGTCCCGCCTGCTCGGGATGAACGCGGCCATGCCGCCCATGGCGTGCGCACCCCGCTCGTGGCAGGTCTTCACAAGCAACTCGGTGTACGCGCGCATGAACGGCGCCGTCATCGTGACCGAGTTCCGCTCGGGTAGCACGAAGTCGCGACCCCGTGTCCGGAACTTCTTAATTATTGAAAAAAGATAGTCCCATCTCCCGGCATTAAGGCCTGCACTATGTTCACGCAATTCGTAGAGAATCTCCTCCATTTCGAAAGCTGCACCGATGGTCTCGATCAGCACGGTCGCCCTGATCGTCCCTTGTGGCAGGCCGAGCGCGTCTTGCGCGATGTTGAACGCCTCGTTCCACATCCTGGCCTCGAGGTGGCTCTCCATCTTGGCCAGGTAAAAATATGGGCCCTTGCCCTTGGCGAGCTGGCGCTGCGCGCAGTGGAAGAAGTAAAGCCCGAAGTCGAACAGGCTTCCAGAAACCCGTCCGCCATCGACCAGCATGTGCTTTTCGTCCAGGTGCCAGCCCCTCGGCCTGACCACGATCGTCGCGAGCTGGTCGTCCGGCTGCAGCCGGTACTCCTTGCCGTCGGCGCTGGTGAAGTCGATAGCTCGGTCGAGCGCATCCTTGAGGTTGAGCTGGCCGCCGACCATGTTCTCCCAGAGCGGCGTGTTGGCGTCCTCGAAGTCGGCCAGCCATACTTTCGCGCCCGAATTCAGCGCGTTTATCGTCATTTTCTGATCGGTCGGTCCGGTGATCTCGACCCGCCGGTCGACCAGGCCAGGTGCGGGCGGGGCGACCCGCCAGGTGCGGTCGGCCCTGATGTGCTCGGTGTCGGGCAGGAAGTCAAGCGTCGCGCCCGCGATCAGCTCCTGCTGGCGCCGGGCCCGGGCTCGCAACAGTTCGGCGCGGCGCGCGCTGAGTTCCCGTTGCAGCCGCGCTACCAGCGCAACTGCCTGCGGTGTGAGGATCTCGTCGTAGCGGTCCCTGATCGGGCCTGTGATCTCGATGCCGTGGCCGAAGGTCATCGGTGCGCCTCTCCGTTCGCCGGGTTCCTACCTTGACACATTCTCGTCGACGGGCACATCCTGGCTCGCGGCGGTGTTATTCAGGTGACGATGCACGTCAGTCATGGCAGCATCAAGTGACCGCTCGCAAGGGCAGCGGTCAAGTCCTGGATGGCAGATGACAGCAGAATTTGAGAACCTTTTCCAGTCGGCCGAAGCCGAGCCAGAGGTAACGCCCGGGCTAGCACACGACGACCCGGCGGCCGACGACGAACGCTATGACGTCGGCCAGTTTGACCTCGAAGACCGGCAGTCGCTGCGCCGCGTGGCCGGTCTGTCCACCGAGCTGCAAGACGTCAGCGAGGTCGAGTACCGGACGTTGCGCCTCGAGCGGGTTGTGCTGCTCGGCGTCTGGACCGAAGGCACTCTGGCGACGGCGGAGAACTCGCTGCGTGAGCTTGCCGCGCTGGCGCAGACCGCCGGATCCGAGGTGCTCGACGGTCTCGTGCAGCGGCGCGGCCGACCCGACGCGTCGACCTATGTCGGTGCTGGGAAGGCCAGGGAACTGGCCGAGATCGTGGCGGCGACCGGCGCGGACACCGTGATCTGCGACGGCGAGCTGACGCCTTCGCAGCTGCGCAAGCTGGAAGGCGTCGTCCGGGTGAAGGTCGTCGACAGGACCGCACTGATCTTGGACATCTTCGCCCAGCACGCGAGGAGCAAGGAAGGCAAGGCTCAGGTCGAGCTCGCCCAGATGCAGTACATGCTGCCGAGGTTGCGCGGCTGGGGCGAATCGCTGTCCAGGCAGGCCGGAGGCCGGGTAGCCGGCGGAGGTGGCATCGGAACCAGGGGGCCAGGCGAGACCAAGATCGAGACCGATCGTCGGAGAATCAGGACCAGGATCGCCAGGCTGCGCCGCGAGATCGCCGGCATGTCGGTCGTCCGAGACGTGCAGCGTGGCCAGCGCAGGCGGCGTGAGGTGCCTTCGGTCGCGATCGCCGGCTACACCAACGCCGGGAAGTCCAGCCTGCTCAACCGCTTGACCGGGGCGCACGTGCTGGTCGACAACTCGTTGTTCGCCACTCTCGACCCGGCCGTGCGCAGGGCGAAGCTGCCTGCTGGCGCGCAGTTCACGTTGACTGACACCGTCGGCTTTGTCAGGCACCTGCCGCACCAGCTTGTCGATGCTTTCCGCTCTACGCTTGAAGAAGTCACCGACGCCGACCTGATCCTGCATGTCGTCGACAGCTCGGACGCTGACCCGCGATCGCAGATCGCGGCGGTGCGTGAGGTGCTCGCCGAGATCGGTGCGCGCGAGGTGCCCGAGCTAATCGTGTTCAACAAGGCCGACGCGGCCGACGAGATCGAGCTAAAGGGCTTGCGGCTGGCCGAGCCGCGCTCGGTGGTGGTGTCGGCGCTGACCGGCGACGGTCTGCCCGAACTACTCGCTGAGATCGAGCGCGTGTTGCCTAGGCCGAGTGCGGAGGTCAGCGTTATTCTGCCGTACGCGCGGGGCGACCTGCTTGCGCGCGCACACCGGGAGGGCGAGGTGCTGCGTCTTGAGCACACCGATGCCGGTACCGAGCTGACCGCGCGCGTGCCGCCGAACCTGGCGTGCGAACTCGACCGGTTTGTTGTGACTACTGGTTAGTCGGTCGTGTTAACGCTGTGACGCGTGTTAGCGCTGGTCTGCCGTTCGAGTAGTGCAATGCGGCCGCGCTACCGATATGGTATGTGCGTTCGGTGATGGGTCGACCGTGCAGTCACATGTCGGGTATCCGATTGACGGCTTCGATGAAACTTGGTGCGGTCATGTCGATCGGTGAGGTGCTCAGCCGGCGGACGCTGGCGGGCCTGGGAGCCTGCCGATGATCCGTCTGCTTACCAATATCGGGCGCATGTGGACTGGTACCGAAATATTGAGCAATACGGTCATTTTGATGCAAGATGACCACATCGCCTGGGCCGGTCTCGCCACCCAGCTGCCAGCGAGCATTCCCGGTGTCATCGATGACATTGTCGATGTCGATCATGTCGAAAACCTCGGCGGTGCCTTGGTAACTCCAGGACTGATCGACTCGCACACGCATCCGATCTACGCGGGCAACCGCTGGGCCGAACTGGCGATGAAGTCGGGCGGGGCGTCGACGACCGAGATCGTCGCCGCGGGCGGTGGTCTTTCCTCTACGGTGACCGTGACCAGGGGCACAGACCCGTGGACTCTGTGCAACCACGTGCGCGGGCGGATGCGGGACTGGCTACTGAGCGGCACCACGACGATCGAGGCCAAGACCGGCTACCACCTGACGAGGGACGGAGAGCTTGCCGACGTCCGGTTGCTGCGCTCGCTCGAAGCCGAGCAGGACATGCCGCGGGTGCACGCCACGTTCTTCGCCGCGCACGCGCTGCCACCTGAGTACTTCGGCCGTCGGCACGATTATGTGGACGCGGTCGGCACCTGGTGCGCTGACGCGGCGAGCGCCGGTGCTGACAGCATCGACGTCTACTGCGACGAAGGCAGGTTCAGCGAGCATGAGGCTCGCTGGATGCTCGGCGTCGGCCGGTCAGCCGGGTTGCTGCCGCGGATCCACGCGACGGGCTGTTCCCGTTTCGGAGCGGCCAGGCTCGCGGCGGAGATCGGCTGCGCGTCAGCGGACGTGCTCAGCAACGCCGACGATGACGACGTGGCGGTGCTCGCCAAGGCCAACGTAACCGCCGTGGTCTGCCCGGCGACGACCTCGGAGAGCGGTCGCACCCCGCCAGTCCGCGCGCTGCTTGACCGGGGCGCCAATGTTGCCCTTGGCTCTGGCCACTCGCCCGGCACGAACGGGATTACCTCGATGCCGCTTGTGATCACGCTCGCGATCGCCAATCTGGGCATGAGCGTGACCGAGGCCCTCAGGGCCGCAACCGTCGGCGGGGCGCACGCGCTGCGCGCGCCGGATCGGGGCGCGATGGGCCGGGGTCGGCTGGCCGACATCGTGGCGTGGGACGCCGACCACGAGGGAGCTTTCGCCTGGTCGCATGGGTTGCGACCGTACCGGGTGTGGCGCGGCGGCGAGCCGGTGACGCTGTAGCTGAGCCTTGCGCAGGTCGGTCAGGATTGAGTATCAGCGGCCAGTTGCGGCGCGGTTGCCTCGGTCGCGGTAGCGATGGGGCGCCAGAGCCAGCCGGCCGGACTGGCGAGTATGACAAGGCTGAACGCGACGATCAGTGCCAGCCTGATGTCGCCGCGCATCGGGTTATCGGTTGTGATCAGCGGTACTAGGTTGAGCGCGAAAAAGGAGATGACGGTCCAGGTAGGTAGCGGCCTTCTGGTGCCGAGCATGTCCCACAGCAGGGCACCCGTCATGATGGCTGGCGTGTAGTACCCGTGCACGCCAGGGTCAAGCGCGATGCGAGCCCCGGCACCGAGCAGCAGCACGGCCGGCCACCTGTTGCGGGCGATCGCTATGAGGGCGAGCACGCAGGCGACGATGATCTGGGCCTGCCGGTCCCAGGCAGGTGTCTGCGGGTTGTTGACCCCGAGCGCGTGCAGCGCCGAGTTCGGCATGTTCGCGATCATGTAGTGCAGCGCGCGAACCGTCCCCGGTTCCGCTATGAAGAACGGCAGCCAAGCGGCGGCGATCACCGCGACCGTGCAGGCCGCGCCGATCAGCCATGCGCCAACGCTGGCGCGAATCGCCCGGTTGGCTTGGCCGCAAGGACGCCAGCAGGACAGCCCTCCGGCCAGCAGGAGCACGGGCAGGAAGATGAGCGCCCAGGGCTTGGCGTCAGTGGCGAGCCCGATGAAAAGCCCGGTCAGCACCGGGTGACCCTGGATGGCCACGAGCAGCGCCGAGGCGGCCAGCAGCAGCGCGAGCGAGTCGTCGAGGTGGCCGTAGGCGACCGCGAGCTCCGTCCAGGCGACCATGAACACCGCGCCCCCGGCCAGGAAGGTCAAGCGGAAACGACGGTCGGCGGCGAGTTCAGGCCGGGCGAACAGTGCGATCCGCCTGATCACCACGAGCGTCAGCAGCCCGATGGCCGACATGATCAGCTGGGCTGTCACGACGTCCTGAGCTGGCCCTACCGGTTGACCGGGAATGAGATTCCTGATCACCTGCGCGACACCGAACGCCAGTGGCCCGATCTGAAAACCCGGGTAGCTGGCGTACAGGTGCAGGAAGCCGGGCCGGTTGTGCCCGTTGTAGTTCCCTGTGAAGAGCAGGCTGCTGCCCTTGACGAAGAAGATCCAGGCGATGCCGCCGTGCCTGGCCAAGATCGCGAACCAGATCGCTGTCCAGCCGCTCAGCAGCGACATCGGGTTCGCGATCAGACGCCGGACGAGTGGGTCAGCGGGTCCGTCCGTCATGTGTGAGGAGTCGGAAAGCATAACATCCGTCAGGAGAGGGTCGGCATCGCGCGAGCTTACCGTATTGTCTCGCTCGCCTCTTTGTCTCGCTCGCCTCTTTGTCTTGCTCGCCTCGGCGCTCGCGATTTCCTTGTGTGGCATGCTGCGGTCATGGCAGTGCGATCTCAGCGCGCGGACGCGGGTGCGGAGCCGGGCGAGCAGGCGGCGGTTACGATCATCGTCGGCGAGGAGGAACTGCTGGTCGAGCGCGCGGTCAAGGCGGTGCTGGCCAGCTCGTCGGCTGGTGCCGTTCCGGGTGCCGGTGCTGGTGCGGCGGCCGGCGATCCGATGTCTGGTGCCGACGTACATGACGTCAGGGCGAGCGATCTAGCCCCCGGCGAGCTTTCTATGCTGACCTCGCCTTCGCTCTTCGGCGGCGAGAACATCGTGATCGTCAGGGCCGCGCACGAGGCCGGTTCCGCTGTGGCGACAGAGCTTGCCGAGCTAGGCTCGGCCGTTCCGGCCGACGTGGTGCTGGTGATCACGCACTCCGGCGGCGGAAAGAACAAGTCGCTGCTCACCGCGCTGACGTCGGCGGGTGCCAGGAGGGTCGACTGCCCGGCGGTGCGCAGGTTCGGCGAGCGGATGGACTTCCTGCGCGGGGAGCTCGCCAGGGCGGGGCGCAAAGCGGACGACAGCGGCCTGCGGGCGCTGCTCGACTCGGTCGGCACCGATCTGCGCGACCTCGCTGCTGCCTGCGATCAGCTCGCGTCGGATACGTCCGGTGTGATCAATGCCTCGGTGGTGGCCAGGTACTGGCGCGGACGGGCGGAGGCAACCGGGTTCAGCGTGGCCGACCGGGCGCTTGAGGGCAATCTCTCCCAGGCGTTGGCTCAGCTCCGCTGGGCGCTTGCTGTCGGGACCGCCCCGGTGCTGATCACGAGCGCACTCGCGCGGGGCCTCAGGACACTGGCTCAGGTGGGCGCGGCTTCCCGGGGCAAGAGCGGCCCGGCGCTCGCGTCCGAGCTGGGGATGCCGCTGTGGATGGTGGACAAGGCTCGCCAGCAATTGCGTGGCTGGTCGCCTGCTGGCCTAGCGCGCGCACACGCCGCGGTGGCGCTGGCGGACGCTCAAGTCAAAGGTGAGGCGGTCAGCGCGGGGTACGCGCTCGAACACGTGATCTCCGTGATCGTGGAAAGCCGCGACGAGTAGCCGGACAGGCGCGACGGCCGGACGCGCGTGGTGGCCGGACTCCGCGTGGTGGCCGGACTCGCGTGGTGGCCGAGTCCGCGTGGTGGCCGAGCCCGCGCCGACGATTGCGGTGGCCGAGCCCGCGTGGTGGCCGAGCCTGCAGCACGGGAGCGCTGTGGGGCGGCAGCTGAGCCCATGCCTGCGGCCGGGCCCATCCCCCGGCGGCCGAGTTCAGGCCTGCCGGAGTGCGGGCGCGGGCTCAGCCCTGGTCGAAGGTTGCGATCCGCTTGGCCATCGCTGACTTGCGGTTCGCTGCCTGGTTCTTGTGAATGATGCCCTTGCTCGCGGCCTTGTCGAGCTTGACGTAGGCAACGCGAAGCGCCTCGGTCGCCTTCTCGGTGTCACCAGCGTCTGCCGCTGCGCGGAAGCCGCGTACGGCCGTCTTGAGCGAGGACTTGACAGCCTTGTTGCGCTGTCTTGCCTTCTCGTTCTGCTTGTTGCGCTTGATCTGTGACTTAATGTTCGCCACGCGAAAGCCTCGCTAGGTTGTTAGTTCCGGGTCTTATCTGCCTGGCGGCGGTGCTGGCCCGCAATCCGAGGCTTCGGTGCCTGTTGCACCAGGTGTCCGCTACGACCACAAGGGCATGCGAACAACCAAGCAGCAAGGATATCTGAGATCAGCCCGACGACTCAAACCCGTTCGCCGATCGCCCCCACTCCGACGCTATGAACAGCTCCGTTGGCCCGTTGCTGTTGCTCGCCCAGCTCCTCGAACCGCAGCGTTGGACCGTTCCTGTAGTTGGATGTGCAGCGTTGGACCGTTCCTGCAGTTGGTGTGCGTCTCGGATGGACGTGTAGGCTCCCGGATCGGCCAGGCGATGTGCGGGTAAGCGGGGAGCCTGAGTCGGCGCTCGGGGTTGCCTAGAGTGGGGGGCCCGGGTTGCCGCGGTGCGTGGTGCCGGACGGGTGCACTGGTGGCCTACTGCTCGGGGGTGCGATGAGTTGCCGGTTTCATCGCGCCGAGCCGGCCGGGTGCCGCGATCGGTTGCCACATTCACACCCGTTTTCCCTGATGAAACCCCGGATCCATCGCACCGGATCGCGCGGTGGGGGCCCGCGGGGCGCGGTGGATTCCCGGATCCATCGCACCGGATCGCGCGGTGCGTGCCCGCGGGGCGCGGTGGGTTCCCGGATCCATCGCGCCGAAACGGACGCATCGGGGTGTCAGGGTGCGATGGGTTGCCGGTCTTATCGCGCGGGGTCGGGTGGCTGTTGGCGTGGGCATCGGCCCCGACGTGCGACGATAGACGGCGACAATCCGACTCCGACTGGATGACTGTGCCACCGATGTCCGACCCGGCCTATCAGGCCAACTCAAGCCGGCAGGCGACGTCGGCACCTGCGCGTGCCAAGCCATCTGCGGGCGCGGCCGCCTTGCCCGAGCCCTCGCGCACCGATCAAGAGGTGATCAGGAACTTCTGCATCATCGCGCACATCGACCACGGCAAGTCAACGCTCGCGGACCGGATGCTGCAGCTAACCGGCGTGGTGGGGGACCGGCAGATGCGGGCGCAGTATCTGGACAGGATGGACATCGAGCGCGAGCGCGGCATCACGATCAAGAGTCAGGCAGTCAGGCTGCCGTGGCGCGGGACTGATGGCAAGAACTACGTTCTGAACCTGATCGACACCCCTGGCCACGTCGACTTTAGCTACGAGGTGTCCAGGTCGCTCGCCGCGTGCGAGGGCGCGATCTTGCTTGTCGACGCGGCGCAGGGAATCGAAGCGCAGACGCTGGCGAACCTCTACCTCGCGCTCGGGGCCGATCTGCACCTGATTCCTGTGCTCAACAAGATCGACCTGCCCGCTGCCCAACCTGAGAAGTACGCCGAGGAGCTCGCGAAGATTATCGGCTGCGACCCTGGTGACGTGCTGCGGGTCTCGGCCAAGACCGGCGAAGGTGTCAGTGAACTGCTCAACGCGGTGGTGGCGGGGGTTCCGGGTCCGGCCGGTCAGCTTGACGCACCGGCTCGGGCGCTGATCTTCGACTCGGTTTACGACACCTACCGCGGCGTGGTCACCTACGTGCGGATGGTCGACGGTCGGCTGTCCCGCCGTGAACGCACGCTGATGCTGTCCACCGGCGCTACCCACGAGACACTTGAGGTCGGGGTGATCTCGCCGGAGCCGGTGCCTTCCGAAGGTCTGGCCGCCGGCGAGGTTGGTTACCTGATCACCGGGGTCAAAGACGTCAGGCATGCCAGAGTCGGTGACACGATCACCAGCGCCGCGCGGCCGACGACCGAGGCGCTGGCGGGCTACGCCCATCCCAAGCCGATGGTGTTCTCCGGCTTGTATCCGGTCGACGGGGACGAGTATCCGGACCTGCGCGACGCGCTTGACAAGTTGCGTCTTAACGATGCCTCCCTGGTCTATGAGCCAGAGACGTCGACAGCGCTCGGTTTCGGGTTTAGGTGCGGCTTCCTCGGCCTGCTGCACATGGAGATCATCAGGGAGCGGCTTGAGCGCGAGTTCGACCTGTCACTGATCTCCACCGCGCCGAACGTGGTCTACCGCGTAGTCATGGACTCGGGTGCCGAGATTGTGGTAACCAACCCGAGCGAGTACCCGAGCGGCCCGGGCGGCGTCGCGACCAAGGCCGGCGTGATCGCGGCAGGCAAGATCGGCGAGGTGTACGAGCCGGTTGTGCGCGCGACCGTACTCGCGCCGTCTGACTACATTGGCGCGATCATGGAACTATGCCAGTCAAGGCGCGGCTTGCTGATCGGCATGGAGTACCTATCGGCCGACCGGGTCGAGATCAGGTACACGATGCCGCTCGCCGAGATCATCTTCGACTTCTTTGACCAGCTCAAGTCCCGCACCCGTGGCTACGCTTCGCTCGACTACGAACCGGCCGGTGAGCAGGAGGCCGATCTGGTGAAGGTCGACATCTTGCTGCAAGGTCAGCCGGTCGACGCGTTCAGCCAGATCGTGCACGCCGACAAGGCGCGAGAGTACGGCCTGGCGATGACCGCCAGGCTCAAGGAACTGATCCCCAGGCAGCAGTTCGAGGTGCCGATCCAGGCGGCCATCGGCGCCAAGATCATCGCCCGCGAGAACATCAGGGCGCTACGCAAGGACGTGCTCGCCAAGTGCTATGGCGGCGACATCACCCGCAAGCGCAAACTGCTCGAGAAGCAGAAAGAAGGCAAGAAGCGGATGAAGACCATTGGCCGGGTCGAGGTTCCGCAGGAAGCCTTCGTTGCCGCGCTGACGGCCGAGCAAGGCTCCGATAAGAGCCGCTGAGACGCTGAGAGTCGATTAGTCGCCGCCGCAGTCGCCAGTGCAGGTGCTGATCTATCGGCGTCGGGTTGCCCTGGTAGCCGGGCTGTCGTTGGCGACTGCGCAACAGCCTCCGGGACTACGGCGTTGGACTGTTCCTGTCGTTGCGGGGTCGGCGGTTAGGGGCCGGGTGGCACCGGCAGCGGCGGCTGGGGGTTACCCACCCGGTGGGAAATCGCTACCGCGAGGATGACGAAGATCACCACGGTCAGGACGCTCAGGGCGACGCCGACGTAGCCGAGTATCATGCCGGTCAGCGCCATTCCGTCGCCGGCTTCGCCGGTCTGGCGGATCTGCCTGCGGGCGAGGTGGCCGAAGACGATCGCCGGAATGCCGGTGAGGAACCAGAAGAAAATCTGGCACACGCCGCAGATCAAAGCCGCGATGGCCATGCCATTGGTGGAGCGCTGCACTCCGAACGGCTGTCCAAATGACTGCGCAGCAAATGACTGCTGCTGGTACATCTGAGGCGCCGTGCCGGGTACCTGGCCTGGCAGGTCAGCGGTCAGCTCGGCGAGCTGGCTGTAGGTCTGAGCGTTCAGCAGCGCGCTGGTACGGGAGTCGAGTTCATCCCAGCTCAGCCTGCCGCGGGCGTGCGCGTCCTGGAGTACCTGGCGCACGTTTTCCCTGTCGGCGTCGGTCGCCCGCATCGATCCGTAGCCGTAACTGCCAGCCGTCATTTGCTACCCGCTTACTTTAGGTGCGCCGCCCTAACACCGCACAACCGGACTCGTTATCTCGTGGCAAGCAGGATAAGGGCTGCGGTCAAGATCGGGATTCCGAGGCCGATGTAGCCGAGAATCATCCCGGCGAGCGCCATCCCGTCGCCCTGCTGGCCGGTCTTGCGTATCTGGCTGCGCGCGACGTGACCGCATACGATCGCGGTGATCGAGCCGAGGAACAAGAGGACGACCTGCCCGATCCCGAATGCGAGCGATATGCCGGCGAGCTGGTTGGTCGACGGTGCGACCGCGACCGGATAGGTCGGCGCCTTGTATGGGACCGGCGTGCGAAGGTCCCTGGTAAGCGCGGATAGCTGGTCATAAGTCTTGGCCACGACGAGCTTGGACGACCTGGCGTCGAACTCATCCCAGGTGAGCCTGCCGTCCGCGTAAGCATCCTGAAGGACGGCGTGTACGTTTTCCCTGTCCGCGTCGGTTGCCCGCATCGGCCCGTAGTAGCTAGTTGCCATCGATGCCCCGGTCCTCATCGCTCAGCCCTGCTGCGAAAGCCATTTCCCAGAGTAACCCCAACCTCGGCTAGCCTGCGGATATGCCTACTGCTCGGATTGTCTCAGTTAACCTCGGGGCCGCCACGCGCATGGAGATCGACGGTGAGATGGGCCAGACCGCGATCGACAAGCGGACGGTGCGCGGGCGGGTGCTCGCCCGCAAGCTAGGACTGACGGGCGACAATCAGGTGCACAAGGACCGTCACGGGGGTCCTGAGCAGGCGATTTACGCCTATTCGAGGGAAGACATGGACTGGTGGACCGAGCAGGCGGGCCGAGAGTTCAGGAACGGGGAATTCGGCGAGAACCTCACGACGACTGGGCTGGACATCACCGGTGCGCTGATCGGCGAGGTGTGGCAGCTCGGAGCGGATGTCGTGGTGCAGGTGACGGCGCCCAGGATCCCTTGCCGGGTGTTCGGTGCGTGGACCGGTGAGCATCACTGGGTCAAGCGGTTCACCGCCGCCAGGCGCCCTGGCGCGTACCTGCGGGTGCTCGCGGAAGGCGAAGTCGGCGCCGGTGACCCGATCGAAGTGCTGAGCAGGCCGCGGCAGCGAGTCACCATCGCCGAGTCGATGTCGGCGTACTACGGCGATTCCGACCTGATGCGGGTGCTGCTGACGGTGGAAGGACGGGGGTCCAAGTGGGACGCGATCGGCGCGCGCGTGCTCGGCCAGGCGCGAGTCTGACCGCCTTCGAGTCGCCGCGTCCGGGATGACCTGACATGCCTGGCTTGCCACCGGACGGCGAACCGATGCCCGCTGACGGACGGCTTGAGGCCGCCGCGCTCGACCGGCTGGCTGACATTTCGTTCGGGATGTATGTGCATGTGCCTTTTTGCCGGACCCGCTGCGGCTACTGCGACTTCAACACCTACACCTCGGCGGAACTGGGGGGCGGTGCGTCCAGGGACAGCTACGCTGGCCTCGCGATCGCCGAGATCGCGTTCGCGCGGGCGGTGCTCGGCGCCTCGGCGCCTCGGGTGAGCACGGTGTTCTTCGGCGGAGGTACGCCGACGCTGCTGCCTCCCGGTGACCTGACCGCGATCCTGGGCGCGATCGACAGCGAGTTCGGCCTCGCTGCTGATGCCGAGGTGACAACCGAGGCCAATCCCGACAGCGTGGATCAGCGGGCGCTAGGCGCGCTGAGAGCGGCCGGATTCACCAGGATGTCGTTTGGGATGCAGAGCTCGGTCGGCCACGTGCTCGCTGTTCTTGACCGGTCGCACACGCCGGGGCGGGCGCAGCAGTGCGTCGCGTGGGCGCGGGCCGAGGGGTTCAGCCGCGTCAGCCTGGATCTCATTTACGGCACTCCGGGGGAGAGCGCCGCCGACTGGAGCTGCTCGGTGCGCAGTGCGGTCGCGGCCGGGCCAGACCATATCTCGGCGTACGCGCTAATCCTGGAGGACGGGACCAGGCTCGCCAGCAGGGTCAGGCGCGGCGAGCTATCGCCCCCCGATGACGACGAGATGGCTGACCGCTACCTGGTGGCCGACGATGAGTTCGCTGCGGCGGGAATGCGCTGGTATGAGGTATCGAACTGGGCGGCGGATGCTGACTCGGCTTGTCGGCACAACCTGCTCTACTGGAGTGGCGGCAACTGGTGGGGCGTCGGACCTGGCGCTCACAGCCACGTCGGTGGCACCCGCTGGTGGAACGTCAGGCATCCATCCGCCTACGCCGCGCGGATCGGTGCCGGAGTGAGCCCGGGCCAGGCAAGGGAGCTGTTGACCGCCGCCGAAAGCAGGATCGAGCGGATCATGCTGACCACCCGACTGGCGTCCGGATGCGAGGTCAGCGAGCTGAGTGCGGCCGGACGCCAGGCCGCGGCGACGGCGGTGCTTGACGGGCTTGCCGATGAGGCGGCGCTGCGGGCCGGAAGGGTCGTGCTGACCAGGCGGGGGCGGCTGCTGGCTGACGCCGTGATCCGCGATTTGACCGATTAGCCGAATCTCGGTGGTTCTACACGGTGACTTCGCCTGGCCTGTCCAAGTATCGTTCGGCCATAGACTTGGCACTCGGGAGCGCTGAGTGCCAGGAGAAGGGGTGCCAACGGAGAAGGGTGCCGACAGAGGTGAATGCGTGCTAGATGACAGGAAGCTGGCGGTGCTGCGAGCCATCGTCGAAGACTACGTCTCGACCAACGAGCCGGTCGGCTCGAAGGCTCTGGTAGACCGGCACAACCTCGACGTGTCGCCAGCGACGATACGCAACGACATGGCGGTGCTTGAGGAACAGGGCTACATCGTGCAGCCGCACACCAGCGCCGGGCGGATCCCGACTGACAAGGGTTACCGTCTGTTCGTCGACCGGTTGTCTGCCATCAGGCCGTTCTCCAGCGCTGAGCGTCGCGCTATCGAGACCTTCCTTGCCGGCGCTTACGACCTTGACGACGTGGTGATGCGTACCGTCAGGCTGCTCGCGCAGCTCACCAGGCAGGTCGCCGTCGTGCAGTATCCATCGCTGTCCAAGTCGGCGATCCGCCACGTCGAACTGGTACCGCTGACCGAGACCAGGCTCCTGCTCGTGCTGATCACCGACACCGGCAGGGTCGAGCAGCGAGTCGTTGAGCTGCCTGCTAGCTATGACGAGGACTCGGTGACCCAGTTGCGCGCGGTGCTCAACGCCTGCCTCGACGGACGACAGCTCCCTGACGTGGCTTCGATCGTGGCTGAGCTGCCCGAACGGGTAGAGCCAAGGGAACGAGCTAACGCGGCAGCCGTTTTCTCTGTCATCCTGGAGACACTGGTGGCGCGGCATGACGAGAAGATAGTGGTCGGAGGTGCGTCGAACCTGACGGCAGCCGACTTCTCAAGGGGGCTGCGTGAAGTGCTTGAGGCACTCGAAGAGCAAGTTGTCCTCATGCGCTTGCTCGGTGAGCTCGACGATCAGGCAGTCGTGACGGTCAAGATCGGCGCGGAGAACGATGTGTTTGGCTTGCGCAGCACCTCAGTGGTGGCGGCCGGCTACGGCTCGGCTGATCGCCCGCTGGCCAAGCTTGGTGTCGTAGGCCCAACCAGAATGGATTATCCAACAGCTATGGGAGCAGTACGCGCGGTGGCACGGTACACGGGCCAGATCCTGGCGGAGTCATAGGGGTGAGCGTGGCAACGGACTACTACGCTGCGCTTGGCGTGAGCCGGGACGCGAATGCCGACGAGATCAAGAAGGCATACCGGCGTCTCGCCAGGGAGCTCCATCCTGACGTCAACCCAGATCCGGTGACCCAGGAGCGCTTCAAGGAGATCACCCAGGCGTATGAGGTGCTTTCCGATCCGCAGAAGCGTCAGATGTACGACCTCGGCGCTGATCCGTTCGCGCCGAGCGGGGCTGGCGGCTTCGGTGGCGCCGGGTTCCCGTTCAGCGACATCATGGACGCGTTCTTCGGTGGCGGCGCGGCCACCAGGGGGCCGCGCAGCCGGGCCCGCCGCGGCCGCAACGCCACGATCAGGGTCGAACTTGATCTGGCTGAGTGCGTGTTCGGCGCGACCAGGGATCTCACCGTCGAGACCGCAGTGGTCTGCCCGACTTGCACCGGCGAAGGCAGTGCGCCGGGCAGCCACCCGACCACTTGCGACGTATGCAACGGGCGGGGCGAGGTCAGCCAGGTCACGAGGTCGTTCCTCGGCCAGGTGATGACGTCACGTCCGTGCCCGGGTTGCGGCGGGTTCGGTACCGTCATCCGACGGCCATGCCCCGAGTGTGACGGGGACGGCCGGGTCAGGACCAGGCGCTCGGTCAAGGTCAGGATCCCAGCAGGGGTCGAGGACGGTACCCACATACAGCTCGCCGGCGAGGGCGAGGTCGGGCCGGGCGGCGGGCCGCCTGGGGACCTGTTCCTCGAGATCGTGCAGAGACCGCACCCGATATTCGAGCGGCACGGCGATGACCTGCACTGCACGCTGACGATCCCGATGACGGCCGCGGCACTCGGCGCGACGCTGCCGATGCAGACGCTTGACGGGCCTGCCAACATCGACATCAGGCCGGGCACGCAGTCTGGCCAGGCGATACCGCTGTTTGGCCAGGGTTCGTCGCACCTGCACGGTCCCGGACGGGGCGACCTGGTGATTCACGTCACCGTGGAAACGCCGACCAAGCTGGAGCCCGAGCAGGAGGAGCTTATGCGGCAGCTCGCCAGGCTGAGGAACGAGGAGTCGCCGCCTGGTCGGTTCTCCCCTGGGGAACAAGGGTTCTTCTCCAGGCTGCGTGACGCATTCAACGGTCGCTGAGCGCCCGAGGCATGCGCTGACACCGCCTGTGTTTCTCGGTGACCGAGCCGAGCTTGAGTCCGATCGTTTCACCCTGGCCGGTCCTGAGGGCAGGCACGCGACGACGGTACGCAGGCTCGGGCTCGGTGAGCGAGTCGACGTGACCGACGGAAACGGGCTCTTGGTGCACTGCGAGGTGGTCGGCGTGCGGCCAGGCGAGCTCGAACTCGCGGTCCTCGCAAGGAACGTCGAGGTCGCGCCCGCGTGCCGGGTGGTCGTGGTGCAGGCAATCTTGAAGGGGGACCGGGGCGAGCTTGCGGTCGAGCTGATGACCGAGGTTGGCGTGGACGAGATAGTGCCGTGGGCGGCGCAGCGTTGTGTCGCGAGGTGGCGGCCAGGTCGGGAAGACAAGGCGCTAGCCAGGTGGCGGTCGACGGCTCGTGAGGCGGCGAAGCAGTCGCGGCGAGCAAGGTTCCCCGTCGTGACCGACCAGGCGGATACGGCTGGCGTCGTGGCAAGGGCAGCCACGCTGGGTCGGGCGGGCCTGGTGTTGCTGCTCGATCCTGACGCCAGCCGTCGCCTCGCCGATGTCGAGCTGCCGCGCGATGGCGAGATCGCGCTGATCGTGGGTCCGGAGGGCGGCCTCGGCGAAAGCGAGACGTCCGAACTCGTAGCCGCGGGCGCGCTGCCGGTCAGGCTTGGCCCGTCTGTGCTGCGCGGTTCGACCGCAGGCGCTGTGGCTGCCGCGCTCGTGCTCAGCGGCTGCGGACGCTGGCAGGATCTGCCTCCAAGGGCGACGGGCAGCAGCTAACCGGGGCAGCTAACAGGGTGCGGGCGGCTGGGGGCTTGACGTCGGGTACGGCGGCGCTGGGCCGCTGACCGTCGGCGACGCGGTTGGCAGAGGCGTGTCGGTCGGCGCCGGCGGACCGTCGTCGACGCGCGACGTGGCCACACGCATTCGAGACGCTCCATTGAGCTGCCTCGCCGTGGTCGCGTCAGGACTGAGCAGTGCCTTGCCGGTCGCGTCGGGACTGTCCGCGGGCGCGGGCTTGCCCGCGGGCGCGCGGCCGCTCGCCAATGCCGGGCTAGGTCCAGCATCGGCACCCACGGTCGGCGAACTCGACGGCGTGTTGTCCGCTGGCGAGGTGCCCGACGTCGTGGTCGGTGTCGACGCCGAACTCGATGGAGTGGTAGGCGTGATCGACGTGCTGGTCGAGCTGGGAGGCGTGCTGCTCGACGACGAACTGGTGGACGGCGACGAACCCGGCGGCGATGTCGATGCCGTCGGTGAGCAACTTGGAGTCGTCGACCCCGTAGATCCACCGCTGCTGCCGTGCCCGGCCGGCGCGGTGGTGCCACCGCCGCTCGTGCCTGTATAAGAAGACGGGTGGTGATCGGTCGCCGAGGTCTTGTGCTTCGGCGGCGGAGCCGACGTGTGGTGTCCATTCACGCTGGTTGGCGGTGAGATCACGGACGGAAGGGCGGCCACCGCCCACGACGCCGCGGTCACCACGAACAACCCGGTCGTGACGGCCGCCGCGGGACGAAGCCAGACGAACCAGCCAGCCCGATTGGGATCGGGCCTGAACCGCTCGACCACTGCGCCGAGCACAGCAAGGAACCAGCCGCGAGGCGGGAGCAACCCGCGCCACCACGACCTGTCGCCAAGCGCCGCAACGGCCCACCAACCGAGCCTGCGGCGTGCCGACTGGTTGGCGGCGATCTTGGCACGGATCTGGTCGAGCCCGCCGGTACCTGGTTCCAGCGAGTCGACCGCCAGGTGCAGGGCGGCTCGCAGCGCGCTGTTATGCGCGTGCTCACGCGGATCAACGCGATGATTGCTCATGCTTCACTCTCCAGGACTGAGCGAAGCGCAGCCATCGCGCGCGAGGTATGGCTTTTCACGGCGCCACGGGTGATACCCATCGCCAGGGCAATCTGAGATTCCGACAAATCAGCATAAAAACGGAGCACTACTACCTCACGCTGGCGCACCGGCAGGCTGCGCAACGCTGCGACAACGGCCGAGCGCTCGATCAGCGCGAGCGCGCCATGCTCGGCGCTGGGCATATCGGGTGCAGCCTTCGGCGCGTTGCGATCGACTACAACGCGATGTCTCAAAACTGAACGCGACCGATTGACGACCGCGGCGCGCAGGTAGGCGAGCGCCTTGTCAGCGTCGCGCAACCGGTGCAACCCGGAATGCAGCGCGACGAACGAGTCCTGCACAACTTCCTCCGCGGTAGCGATGTCGTGTACGAGCAGCACAGCCAGCCGAACTAGGGGCCGGTAGTGCGCTCCGTACAGTTCGACGATCGCGGCGTCGGTACTGGCTCGGCCAGCGCCGTTGTGCGCAGCCTGAACCGAGTGCGGCACAGCGAGCGGCAGGGTGTTCCTGTGATCAGCTGTCGGCTGCGGCTGTGCGGGGACAGATCCGAGCATCGTCCCAGCCACGAGCGTCTCGGTCACCTTCTTATGACGCGCGAGTCCGCCGCTAGGTTTACGCACTGTTATCACGAGATGTGGCGCCGGACTTGCGCGCACTACCTGGCCTCACGATCCCATCGCCCCAAGATCCATCCGCCGGTTGCCGCCAGCCATCACGCGCCGTGACCGGCTTCTCACGCTCTAGTGATGGTTCGCTGTGGTGCAACCATATATGTCGGCCGCCGCTAAGGCGAAGTACAGGTTAGGATCAGGCCGTGCCCGATTGCCTATTCTGCGGAATCGCGACCGGTGAGGTCCCCGCTACCGTGGTGCGCGAAAGCCCGCGCACTCTCGCATTCCGCGACATAAATCCGCAGGCGCCGATTCATATACTGGTGATTCCGAGGGAACATCACCGCGACCTGGCCGCCGTCGCCGCTGACGCGGGCTTGCTCGCGGAGATAGCGGCGGCGGCGCATGAGGTAGCGGTCGCGGAAGGCGTCGCTGACACCGGCTACCGCGTGGTCTTCAACACCGGCAGTCACGCTGGCCAGACCGTCGACCACGTGCACGCGCACGTGCTTGGCGGCAGGGCCATGTCGTGGCCGCCAGGCTGAGGCGGGGGTAAGTGAAGAAGCAGGGTACGTGAAGAAAACACAGGGTACGTGAAGAAAACACCGAGCGATCAGGGCACGGGCGAACTCAACTCAGGCAGCGCGCACCACGGCGATGCCAAGCGCGGCAATGCTCATTCGGGCGGGGAGACCTCGCTGCGCATCGTGATACCTGAGCCGCACTCGATGGTCAGCTTGCTCGGCTCGCGCGATGAGTTGCTGCAAGTAATCGAGGAGGCTTTCGACTCAGATATCCACGTTCGCGGAAACGAGATCACGGTCACCGGGCTGGCGAGCGAGGCCGCGGTCATCGGCGAGCTTTTCGACGAACTGACCAGGCTGCTGGCCAGCGGCACCGAGGTGACCGCCGACGTAGTCGAACGCAGCGTCGGCATGCTCCGCCGCAAATCGGGTGCGCGCCCGGCTGACGTCCTCACCCTGGACATCCTGTCCTCGCGCGGCCGCACGATCAGGCCGAAGACGCTGAACCAGAAGCGCTACGTGGATGCCATCGACAAGCACACGATCGTGTTCGCGATTGGCCCGGCGGGAACCGGGAAGACGTACCTGGCGATGGCGAAGGCGGTGAAGGCGCTTCAGGCCAAGGAGGTCAACAGGATCATCTTGACCAGGCCGGCCGTGGAGGCGGGCGAGCGGCTCGGGTTCTTGCCGGGAACGCTGTACGAGAAGATCGACCCGTACCTGCGGCCGCTCTACGACGCGCTGCACGACATGGTCGACCCTGACTCGATCCCGCGACTGCTCGCGGCGGGCACGATCGAGATCGCTCCGCTGGCTTACATGCGCGGCCGGTCGCTGAACGACTCGTTCATCATCTTGGACGAAGCGCAGAACACTTCGGCCGAGCAAATGAAGATGTTCCTGACCAGGCTCGGGTTCGGTTCCAGGATCGTGGTCACCGGCGACGTCACCCAGGTTGACCTGCCGGCTGGGCAGACCAGCGGCCTGCGGATGGTGCAGGACGTGCTCGATGGCGTGCCTGACGTGTACTTCTGCAAGCTGACCGCGCACGACGTGGTCAGGCACAGGCTGGTCGCCGACATCGTGGACGCTTACGCGCGCTACGACGCCGCGAGGGCCGCCGCCGACACCGGTCGGCTGCCAGCCAACCGGGCCAGGCGCGACGCGAGCAGGAACCGGTGACCTTGGTGGTTACCGCTACTCGTGCTTTTTTTCCCAAAAAAATCTCGAGGTTCATGTGAGCATCGAGATCGCCAACGAGTCCGGGGTCGATGTCGACGAGGCCGGACTGGCTACCCTCGCCAGGCATGTGCTCGACGAGATGCGGGTGCATCCGCTGGCCGAGCTTTCCGTTCTGCTGGTCGATGAGCCTGCGATGACCGAACTGCACGTGCGCTGGATGGGTGAACAGGGGCCGACGGACGTGCTGTCGTTCCCCATGGACGAGCTGCGGCCGCCTCAGCCCGGCGGCACCCACGGCGAACGCGAGCAGTCCGACCCATCCGGCATTCCCGGCTTGCTCGGGGACGTCGTGATCTGCCCGCAGGTCGCCGCGATTCAGGCACGGCAGGCCAAGCACAGCGTGGGAGAGGAGATCGACCTGCTGTGCACGCACGGGATCTTGCACCTGCTCGGTTACGACCACGCCGACGCGGCCGAGCACACGGCGATGTTCAGCCTCCAGGACCGGCTGCTGAGTTCGTGGCGGGCCGAACGGGGCGACGAGCCTGGGGCAACCAAGGCGGCGGGGGCGGCTGGAGCGGCCGATAGCGCTGACGGCGGCGGCCAGCCAGCCAGGGGATAGGCCAGATCATGGGCTGGCTCATCGTCGCCGCTGCGATTCTCGCGCTGTTCGCCGGGCTGTGTTCGAGCGCCGATACGGCGCTGCTTCGCGTGTCACGGGCCGGCGCCAAGGAGCTGGCCACATCGGCCAGCGAGCCGTCGCCTCCGCTGCAGACCGTGCTGGCCGAGGTGCCCAAGTACATCGCCGTGCTGCTGCTGGCCCGGGTGGCGGCTGAGCTGGCCGCGACCGTTCTGGCCACCGCGGCCTTTGTCGGCTGGTTCGGGCTCGGCTGGCACGCCTTCCTGTTTGCTGGGGCGATCATGACGGCGGTGATCTACGTGGTGGCCGGGATCGTGCCGCGCACGCTCGGCCGGGAGTACGCGGCAAGCATCGCCGACAACGCGGCGTCGGTGATGCAGCCGATCGTCAAGTGGATGGGCCCGATACCGGCGTTGCTGCTGGCGATCGGGCGGGTGCTCGGCCGTGGCGGGAAGCGCGAGATCGGGCCATCGGGCGAGGAAGACGACTTGCGCGGGCTCGTTGACCTGCTAGAGCGCCGACGGGTCATCGAGCCGGGGGAACGTGCGATGATCCACTCGGTGTTCGAGCTTGGCGACACGATCGTGCGTGAGGTCATGGTGCCGCGCACCGACATGATCTACGTGGAGAGCGGCAAGACGTTGCGGCAGGCGCTGTCGCTGGCATTGCGCAGCGGCTTCTCGCGGATCCCGGTGGTCGGCGAGAACCTCGATGACGTCGTCGGGATCGCCTACCTCAAGGACATCGTGACCAGGACGTACGACGACGCCGGGAGGATGTCGTCGCAGAGCGTGACGTCGGTGATGCGGCCGGCCACGTTTGTGCCTGACAGCAAGCCGGTCGATGACCTGCTCAGGGAGATGCAGGCCAGGCAGACTCACGTCGCGATCGTGATCGACGAGTACGGCGGCACCGCCGGGCTGGCCACGATCGAGGACATACTCGAGGAGATCGTCGGCGAGATCGCCGATGAGTACGACAGGGAGCAGCCCCCCGTCGAGTGGCTGGGCAAGGACCAGGCGCGGGTGACCGCCCGGCTATCCGTTGACGAACTAGCTGATCTGTTCGGCGTCAAGATCGAAGTCGAGGACGTGGAAACGGTCGGTGGACTGCTGGCGCAGCGGCTCGGCCGGGTGCCGATCGCTGGCTCGACGGCGACTGTCGCTGGGCTCAGGCTGACGGCTGAAAGCCTGGCGGGCCGGCGGAACAGGATCGCGGCCGTGACCGTGCAGCGCGTCCGCGGCGGTTCCGGCCCCGCCAAGGGCGATGGTCAGGAACCGCCGGCGGATACCGGGCGCGACGTCGCCGCGGACGATGCGCCCGGGGGAGACGAGTTCGACCGGTTTGCCTGGGCCGCCGATGATGTGCCCGGCCAGCCGGCCGCCGAGATAGCCGATCGAGCCGCGGAACTAAGGGACGGCCAGCCCTAGCCGACTCGGCCACTATGCTCGGTCAAGTGGGCGAGGCTGAGCTTGGGCCAGAAGACCAGAAGATCGTTACCCTGGCACGTGCCACGCGCGTGCGGGTCGGGTCGGTGGAGGGTGCGGCCGTCAGGGACGAGACTGGTCGCACCTACGCGGCGGCAACCGTCGCGCTCCCGTCCCTGCATCTGTCGGCGCTCGCATTGGCTGTCGCGATGGCGGTGTCGAGCGGCGCTGGCGCCTTGGAGGCCGCCGCGCTAGTCAGCGACGGCTCTGGGCCATCCCAGGCCGACCTCGCCGCGGTCAGGGACATCGGCGCCAAGGCGGTCGTAATTCACGCGACCCCAGACGGCACGATCCGCCAAACAATCCGCCCATAGCTCCTGCGCCGCACAGCAGGGCGCTCTGGGAGTAACACGTAGTTTTCCAGAGCGGGCAGACGATGTGCGGTATGCGCGTGACCCGGACTGCCCCCGCGCAGGTTCCCCGCCGGCACGGCCCCACTGTGGCGCGTCAAATCCAGCCCGGGTGCGGTCGGCGGTGCACCGTGGCGCGACAGCGTTGTGCGCTTTGCTGTCGTGTGAACAGCGGCGTTGGACCGTTGCTGTTGTTGGGCGGGGCGGGTGAAC
>DATNEK010000030.1:0-2440 GCA_035553055.1 Streptosporangiaceae bacterium
GCCGTCGGCAACCACGAGCGCGACGTCCTGGGTGGCCACCGGGTAGCCGGAGATCACCGGAGCCTGCACGGGAGGCAGGTCAAGCGCGGCGTGGTCGATCGCCCGCAGGTCGAGTTCCATCGCGCAGGTCCTCGGCGTCAGCTTGAACGCGCTGACCACACGCGGATGCAACTCGCCCGCGTGGCCTACCACCACTGGCTCGGATGCGGCCGGCTCGATCACGAACTCGGCGCACCGACCGGGATGCCAAGGCTCGCGCTGACCGGCCCTGACCGAATAGGGCACGCGCGATGCGTTGAGCACGGTGCGCGCTGCCTCGATGGCGTCGTAGAAGGTCGCCTGCCTCCCGTCGCCCCACCAGCCGGCCGCCTCGATCATGCCGGTCAGCACGCACGCGACCAACCGAGGCTGGTCGGGCAGCGCGGCGTCGAGTCGCGCCGTCTCCTCGGTCGTCGGCCCGCGGTTAACGGCGAGCACCGGCGCGATCCCAGTGCCCCGGCCGCCACCAGCACCGCTGACGCCATCCGATCCGTCGGGGCCGAGCCTGAACACGTGCCCGATCTCGAACAACGCGAGGTCGGCGAACCCGCGCCCGACGTTCCTGTTGACCACGCGGAACATCCCAGGCAGCAACGTCGTACGCATCAGCGGCTCTTCATCCCTGATCGGATTAGCCAGCCTGACTGACCGCCTACGAGCGTCATCGGCCGGAAGTTGCATCCGATCGAAGTCCGCGTCCGAGCCGAACGGGCTGCTGATCACCTCGACGTATCCAGCCCCGGCGAGCGCCTGGCCGATCAAGATGCGCAGCCGCTGGCTCGGCGTCCTGCCCTTGCCAGCCGGAGCCTTCGGCGTCGTAATGCCGATCCGCTCGTACCCCTCCAGCCTGATGACTTCTTCGGCCAGGTCGTTCGGGTCAGTCAGGTCGGGCCGCCAGGACGGAGGATGCACGGTCAGCACGTCATCACCGCCGACGGTGACCTCGCAGCCCACCTCGCGCAGCCGGCGCACGACCGTCGGCGCGCCATAAGCCAATCCGGCCACCCGGTCGGGCAGGTCAGCCGGGATCACGATCCGCACCGGATCGATCGGCGCCTTCGCAAGCGAGTAACCGGGCACCGCCGTGCCACCACCAAGCTCGGCGAGCAGTCGCGCCGCTCGCGCCGAGGCCCGCAGCGGCAACTCGTAGTCGACGCCGCGCTCGAACCTGGCCGACGCCTCGCTGAACAGACGGTGCCGCCTGCTCATCCGGGCGGTTCCCTGCGCGCTGAAGTGCGCGGCCTCGATCACCAGATCGGTTGAGGTCTCGCTGACCTCCGTCGCCAGACCGCCCATCGTGCCCGCCATCGAGATCGGCCCGGACGAGTCGGTGATCGCGATGTCGTCGGGGTCAAGCTGGCGCACGACATGGTCGAGTGTCTCCAGCTTCTCCCCCGGTTCAGCCCGGCGTACCACGATCGGCCCCCGCAGGGCCGACCGGTCGAAAGCGTGCATCGGCTGGCCAAGCTCGAGCATCAGGTAGTTGGTGACATCAACGGCCAGCGACACGCCGCGAACGCCAGCCCTCGCCAGCCTCACCCGCATTCGCAGCGGCGTCGCCCGCGCCGGGTCAATGCCTCGCACCTCGCGCAACGCGAACCTGTCGCATGCGGTCGGGTCGGCGATGCTGGCCTGGTACACCTCGGCGTTCGGCGCGTCGTCGTCGCCAAGCAGGCCGGCCGGGTCCGTGTAACCGACCTCGAAAGCGCTCGCCAGCTCCCTGGCCATGCCCCTGACCGACAGCGCGTGTCCCTTATCCGGCGTGACGTTGACGTCGAGCACGACATCGCGAAGGCCCGCGTAGTCGACGAAGTCCGCGCCGAGCGGCGAGTCAGGCGGCAGCACCAAGATACCCGAGTGATCGTCACCGACGGCAAGCTCGGCTGCCGAGCAGATCATCCCATTGGAGACTCGCCCGTACGCCTGCCGCGCCCCGATCTCGAACCCCCCGGGCAGCGACGCGCCTGGCAGCGCGAGCGCGACCAGATCGCCGACAACGAAGTTGACCGCCCCGCAGATGACCCACCGCTCGTCCGCCTCGGACGGTCCCGTGGTCACCCGGCAGTACCTGATCGGCTTCTTGTAGCCGGTCAGTTCCTCTATCTCGAGCACCCGAGCCACCGCCACGCCGGAGACGTCGTGACCGACCCGCTCGATCCCCTCGATCTCAAGCCCGACCGCGGTGAGCCGTCGCGCCACCTCGGCCGGATCCACCGGCTCAGGCAGGGGGGCGTACTCAAGCAGCCAGGAAAGCGGAACCAGCATCTATGCCTCCTCTCCGAATGCCCGGCTGAACCTCACGTCGCCCTCGACGGTGTCCCTGATGTCGTTCAGCCCGTTCCTGATCATCAGCGATCGCTCGATGCCGAGGCCGAACGCGAATCCGCTGTACTTACCTGGG
>DATNEK010000031.1:0-27875 GCA_035553055.1 Streptosporangiaceae bacterium
CGACGATCACCAGCCGCAAGTCATGCTGCTGCTTGAGGCGCCGGCACTTCGCCCTGATCTCCATCATCGACATGTTGGGCGAGTCATCGATGAACATCGGCGCGTGCGCCACTTCGCTCATCCGGCGGGCCAACCTTGTCCAGTCATCCTCGCTCATCTGGCCGGTGCGCATGGACTGCAGCGGCACCCGGGACTCCGCTGACAGAAGCTTCATGGTGATCTCGTTACGACTCATCTCCAGGCTGAAGATCACCGATGCCATCCCGTGCTTGATCGAGGCAGCACGAGCGAGGTCGAGCGCCAGCGTGCTCTTGCCGATCGCTGGCCTTGCGGCGATCACGATCATCTGCCCGGCGTGCAGTCCGTTCATCAGCGCGTCTAGGTCGGCGAACCCGGTCGGCACACCGGTCATCGTGCCGCCGCGCCGACCGATCGACTCGATCTCGAGTAGCGCGTCCGGCATGATCTCGGACAGCGGCAGGTAGTCGTCAGAGGTGCGGCGCTCGGTCACGCCGTAGACCTCGGCCTGGGCCCGGTCCACGAGTTCGTCGGCGTCGGCGTCACCGGCGTAGCCGAGCTGGACGATCCTCGTCCCGACTTCCACCAGGCGACGCAGGATGGCCCGCTCCCTGACGATCCGCGCGTAGTAGCCAGCGTTGGCCGCAGTCGGCACCGACGCGATCAGCGTGTGCAGATAGGGGGCACCGCCCACCTTGGCGATGTCGCCGCGCTTGGTCAGCTCGGCTGCGACGGTGATCGCATCCGCCGGCTCTCCCCTGCCGTACAGGTCAAGGATCGTCTCGTGCACGATCTGGTGCGCTGGCCGGTAATGGTCGGTCGCCTTGATGACGTCGAGAACGTCGGAAATAGCGTCCTTGGACAGCAACATCCCGCCGAGCACGCACTGCTCGGCCGGAATATCGTGCGGCGGCGTCCGCTCGAAGTCCTCCCGCGGCGCGATCTCCGCGACGCTCACCAGGCTTCACCCCCTGTCGGCCCTGGGCAGCAACCGTTCTATCGAACAGCTCTGACAATTAGCTAAGACGACGCAGGCTACGAAGGTTTTCAGTGACCGCCGGGCTACGTCCAATCGTGCTGTGCACAGGCCTGTGGACAGCCTGTGCAGACACGCCGTACAGGCTGTGCGCTACTTGGGGATCACGCTGTGGAAACCACCCCATTTGAGCGCCTGCCAGGGCTCCTACCTGCACGAACACTGTCCACGAGTTGTGGGCGGAAGAAAGTCAGCCGTGCGGGAAACCGCCGAGCCCGACCGGAGTTTATCCACACGTAGGATCTGACGTCGGACGTTAGACGTAGGCTTCTGACCTGCTGTTTGGGCGACGGCATGAATGCCGGAGATTGGCCTTAAGGCCAGGCAGCCAAATCCTTCGATTCGGCTGCGGGTGACGGTGGCGCCCGGTAGCATTCGATTATGTGTTCGATTGCTGCGCAGCGCATCGCCGAGATCGGTCAGGCAATAGATGCTCTCGCGGTCCAAGCCTGGCCAGCAGCTAGCGACACAGAACGGATCGTGGCGAGGCTGGCCGAGCTTTGGGGCCTCCTGGCCGAACTCGACCCCGAGGTAGCCAGGCGACTGGCTGGGTATCAGAACCTGTCAGCACTCACTGACTTATGGCCGACCTACCAGCTTGGGTGCGCGGCACCATCCAGGCCACCTGACTGACGGCCGGGACTGGCCCTCCGGCCGCCAGAAGGGGCCGTCCCTGCGGCTACACTCCGCAGGGACGGCCCGCCCAGGGCTCAGCCCAGGCTCAGCTGCCGACGATCTCGACCTCGAGCATGGCGCTCACATCCGGATGCAACCGCACCGAGACCTGATGCGCTCCGATAGTCCTGATCGGGTTGCCGATCTCGATCTTGCGCCGGTCGAGTTCGGGACCGCCCGCGTTCTTGACCGCTGCCGCGATGTCTGACGTCGACACCGAGCCGAACAGCCGGCCGCCGCTGCCCGCCCGCGTTTGCAGCCTGACCTTCATCCTGGCCAGTCTTTCCGCCGCAGACCGCGCGTCCTCGATGCTGCGGATCTCTCGTGCGGCCCTGGCCCGCTTGATCAGCTCGATCTGCTTTTCCGCGCCTCGGTTCCAGCGCATCGCGTACCCGCGCGGAACCAGGTAGTTCCTTCCGTACCCGCCCGCGACCTCGACCACGTCGCCGGGGGAACCCAGGCCGGACACCTCCTGGGTCAGGATGAGCTTCATCGGTGAACCGCTCATCGCTTCCTACCTCCCTGCACTCAGCGTGCCGTGCTCGTGTACGGCAGCAGCGCCATCTCGCGTGCGTTCTTGATCGCGGTGGCGACGTCGCGCTGGTGCCTGGTGCAATTGCCGGAAACCCGACGCGCCCTGATCTTGCCGCGGTCGGAGATGAACTTACGTAGTGTCGCGGTGTCTTTGTAGTCGACCCGGGCGACCTTCTCCTGACAGAACAGGCAAACCTTCTTCTTCGGCTTGCGAATTGGTGGCTTGGCCATCGTGGTGCTCCTTAGCAGAGCCCCGCCTACGGCGGGGATGGTTCCCGCTCAAGGCGGGGATGGACTCCTGCTCAGACTGGGGCAGGGTTGGTCATATCTGGTTAGAACGGCGGCTCGTCGCTGAACCCGCTATCAGCCGGCTCCGAGCTCCACGGGTCATCGCTGGGGCGGCCGCCCGAGCTGCCGTAGCCGCCCTGGCCGCCGGTTCCCTGACCGCCGGTGGCCCGGCTCGACCTGACGACCTTGGCCGACGCGTTCCGCAGCGACGGACCTACCTCGTCTACTTCGACTTCGTAGACCGTGCGCTTCTCGCCTTCCTTGGTCTCATAGGACCGCTGCCGCAGCCGCCCGGAGACGATCACCCGCATGCCCCGCTGCAGGCTTTCCGCGACGTTCTCCGCGGCCTGCCGCCAGACATTGCAGGACAGGAAAAGTGAGTCGCCGTCCTTCCACTCGTTGGTGTTCTTGTCGAGGAACCGAGGGGTCGAGGCCACTCGGAAGTTGGCAACCGCCTGCCCGGTCGGGGTGTAGCGGAGCTGAGGATCGTCAACGAGGTTGCCGATGATGGTGATCTGGGTGTCGCCTGCTGCCATCGGGTTCTCCCGGTCAATCGGGTTCTTTAGTTTCGGGACTGCAGACGCTAGTGCCGGTCAGGGCGCAAGATCTTCGTCCGCATCACTGCTTCGTTGAGGTTGAGCTGACGGTCAAGTTCCTTGACCGTGTCGGGCTCAGCGACGAGGTCGACGACCGTGTAAATGCCCTCGGACTTCTTGTCGATGTCATAGGCGAGCCGTCGCCTGCCCCAGACGTCAACCTTGTCGATAGTTCCGCCGGCCGTCGTGACGACCTTGAGGAACTGGTCAAGTGAGGGCTGGACGGTCCGCTCCTCGAGTGAGGGGTCGAGGATGATCATCATCTCGTAGCGGCGCATGCCGACCATGCCTCCTTCGGACTCAGCGGTCACGGTCTTTCCGTGACAGGAGGGGATCTGCGTGCACATCTCGCGACCACGCAGAGCAGTAAGCGTACCAGCCGTCGCCGACAACGCGGTCTGGATGGACTGACCAACGGCGCATACAGGACTCGTTGACCGGGAAGCACCTGACTTATGCCAGCCGGCTAGCTCTCGCGCGGACGTCAGGCAATGATTGCATTTTGAAAGACTTGCGTCGGTGCTCGCCCCTATCCGCAGGTTGCGTCTCGTTGGAGGTGACGGCCTTGTCCGAGGCCGAGGTTCAGTCTCGATCGCACGCACGCCATTTCACCTTGAACTCCGATGGCCAGCGTCATCCCGTCATCAACAGCGCGGCCGTCTACACCGTGCTCGCGGGCGTGGCTTCGATGATCATGGGCTTGGCCAACGTGGCACACATCGTCGGCAGCGTGCTTGGCGTCAGCGCGTTCCTCATCGGGCTGCTCGCGCAGATGGTGTCGGCCACCAGGGACCAGCGGATGGTCATCGTCTGCGGGATCGTCGCCGCGTTCGTCGGGATGGGACTCGGCATAGCCCACGGCGGCTTCGGCTGACACTCGCCTGATCGTGTCTGTCCCCGGCGCTAGGCTCGTGGGATGGCCAGAATGGGAGTACACCTGCACGACGCGGATCCGCTGCCCAAAGCGACTGCGATGGGCGTCGATGCCGTTCAGTTCTTCCTCGGCGATCCGCAGGACTGGAAAGCGCCGACTTTTCCTGGCGGGCGTGCGCCAGATCAGGTGCGGGCGGAGTTCGCCGCGGCTGACGTGACGCCGTACGTGCACGCGCCTTACCTGGTCAACGTGGCATCGCCGAACAACAGGATCAGGATCCCGAGCCGCAAGATTCTCGAGCAGCAACTGGGCGCCGCGGCGTCGATCGGAGCGGCCGCGCTTATAGTGCACGGCGGGCACGTCACGGCGGGCACCGACCCAGCCGAAGGCTATGACAGCTGGCGCAAGGCGATCGAGCGCATCGAGCGGCCGCTGCCGATGCTCATCGAGAACACCGCGGGCGGTGACGGCGCGATGGCGCGCAGCCTGGACAACATAGCCAGGCTGTGGGAGGCGATCGCCGACGGTGGTGGCGACGATGTCGGCTTCTGCCTGGACACCTGCCACGCCAACTCAGCGGGCCAGGACCTCGTCGGCATCGTGGACCGGATCAAAGCCATCACCGGCCGGATCGACCTGGTGCACTGCAACAACTCGCGTGATGAGTTCGATTCTGGTCGCGACCGGCACGCGGGACTGAACTCGGGGACGATCGACCCGGCCGTCATCGTCTCCGTCATCCAGGCCGCCGGCGCCCCAGTTATCTGCGAGACACCCGACCCGATCGCCGACGTCCGCTGGCTGCGCACGCAACTTAACTGGTAGCCAGCGAATCCACCGCTAAACCAGGCTCGACGTCACCACCCATACTGGCTTGCGAACCAGCCGGTCAGACAGTATCGCCAATGACGACAAGCTGGCCGTAGCCGCCGTGTGGCTTGGGGTCCGCTGCCGGTGCGGAACCACGAAGGGCGCAGGCGGGCTGCTAGTCGGCGAGCCGGTCGGATTGGGCGAGCCGGTCGGGCTCGGGCTGATCGTTATGGTCGGCTGAGGGGTCGGAGTACCGGTCGGCGGCGTAGTCGGCGGGCCGGTCGGCGGCGGATTCGGCGAACCTGGAGGATTGGGGCCGCCCTTCTGGCACTGCTTGTTGCCCTGGCCGAAGACCAGGAAGAAGTGGTGGTGGTGCCCGTTCCCGCCACCGCCACCGCCCTGACCGGGCAGCTGGCAGCGCTTGTGCTTCTTCTTCGGCGGCAGCGCCAGTATCCACTTGGTGAACTGGGGATCGTTCCCCGTGTAGCTGGGCGTCGGGAGCTGGTCGACAGTCAAGTTATTGAACTGGTCCGACATGAATGTATGCCAGATCGTCGCCGGCCAGGCACCGCCATAACCGCCCTGCCAGCCATTGATCGCCGGCAACACGTCAAGGATCTCCGGGTTGGGCTTCGCGTTTGGTTTGTCGGTAAACATGCCGACAGCCAGCGAGTACTGCGGTATTGCTCCGACGAACCACGCCTGGGACGCGAAAGCCCCAGAACCGAGAGTCCCGGTCTTCGCGATCATCGGGCGGTTCCAGACCGCGTTGGGCACCCCAGTGCCGGCTCCGATATGTCCAGGCAGGTAAGACGTGTCGAAAGACAGGCCGTAATCGGTGTCCGCCGCGACGGCTTTCGGAATCGCCCGCGTGCGGAGGAGGCTGGCCTGGAGTGGCACGCCGTTCTGCGAGACGGAACTGATGATGTGCGGTGTGACAAGCCAGCCGTCCGACACCAAGACCGAGAAGGTGTTGGCCTGGTCGACGGCCGTCAGGTCGCCTTCGCCGAGCGCCGCGTTGACCGCTCCTGGGTGACAGTCAGGGTTGCGCTTGAGGCAGCCGTCACCGAACAGATTGTTGAGACCGTCGACGCTGCCCTTGCTGACGCCGAGCGTCTGCGCCATGTCGATGACCTTCTGCACGCCGGTCCGGTGGATCAGGTCTTCGAATGCCGGGTCATTGGAGACGGCCGTGGCTTCCCAGGGATTCAGGTTCACGCCGAAGTTCTCGCCACCCTCGTCGAACTGCCAGTAACCGGCGTGGGTATTGCAATTCGTTGTCTGCTTGGACAGCTGCATACGGAAGGCGAGCGTCCAGTCTGGCGGGATGCACAGCGGCGAGTGGCTGTTCAGCACGCTCTTGCGAACATCCATGCCCTGGGACACGGCCGTGGCGAGAACGTATGGCTTGAACGACGAGCCGACCGGCTCGCCGTTGAGGATCGTGTTGATCTTGCAGTAGTAGCGCTTGCAATGCTTGGTGCCGTAGCCGGGACCTCCGTAGAAGGCCAGGATCTTGCCCGTGCCAGGCTTCTCGAGCACGGCGCTGATGTGCACGTAGGAAGGCATCGCCCGGCCCATGGCAGCCATCTCGCGCTTATCTTGGTTGACCGCGGTGTAGAGGGCGTTCATCAAGCGTTCGTTGATCGTGGTGTGGATCTGCAGGCCCATGTTGCCGAGCTGCGTCGTCGTGTAGTTCATGTGGTAGTTCGCCGCGAGCTCGTTGGCGACCAGCTGCATGATGTAGCCCCGATAACCGGGCCAGTTCGCCTGGAGCGATGACGTCTTGAGCTTCGGGAATTTCTTCAGGTTGGCCTTGGAGTTGGGATCGGATGGGTCAGGCACCAGTCCGTTGAACCGCGCTTGGGTGATGGCGCCATCCCTGACCATGTTGGTGAGCACGTAGACCCACCGGTCGAGCAGCGAGTTGCCCAAATCGGCCGGGGAAGCTGTCGGGTTCTCTGGATCGTAGCCGTACGGCGACTGGATCATCGCCGCGATCATCGCCGCCTGCGCGACCGTAAGCTGCCAGGCGCTGCGGTGGAAGTACGTTTCGGCCGCCGCCTGGACGCCGTTGGCGCCGCTGCCGAGCGGTATGGCGTTCAGGTAGTGGGTGAGTATCCACAACTTGGGCTCCATCTTCGCCAGCTTGATCGCGACGAAGATCTCCTTGACCTTCGTGCCGTAGTGGAGATTGCCGAGCCCGCTCGGGTCGTAGTACGTCTTGACGAATTGCTCGGTGATCGTCGATCCGCCCTGGATCGAGCCGCCTGACAGGTCATTCTTGACCGCGCGGAGCAGGCCAGTGACCGAGATGCCCCCCTCGGTGAAGAAGCCGCGGTCCTCGGCCGCGAGCACGGCGGCGACGAGGTGCTTCGACTTGCTTATCTGGCCCTCGGAGAGCGGGAAGCGGCCGGCGGTGCAGAAGCACCCGACCTCTTTGCCGTTGGCAAAGTAGACGACCGACGAGCTGTTCGCGCCGGCCGTCTCAAGCGCCGCGATCGGCACCTTAGTTGACTGGAGCACCACGAAAAACGTGGCGACGAGCACGAGCGCCATAGTGGCGCAGAGGGCGCCGAACAGCAGCCCGACCTTCTTGAAGCTCCACTGCCGCCACCACCGGCCGTACCAGAGCCGGCGCAGGATTCTCAGGTGCGGCGGAGTCTGACCGTCAGGATCGATGAGCGCGCGCATATCTCGGTCGCCGCGCCGCGGACCACGTGGCCCGCCTGGCCGGCCAGGTCCACCGCCGCTGCCGCCTGGTCCCTGCGACCCGGCGCCGCCGTAGCGCCCGGTCCTGCCACCGAAGCCGGTGCGGTCATCGCCGTAGCCGGGCCCGGTCGGCCGCCGCGTGGTGTTTCTGGCCGAGGCGCCTGGGCCGGCCGGCCGATACCACGCACCCGTGTCGTCACCAGCGGCGCCACCGTAGTCCGGCTCGGCGCGACCATAGCCAGGCTCAGCGCGCCCGCTGCCGTGCCTGCCGGTCGCGACCCTCCGCCCGCCGGGCACGCTTCGACCAGAGCCCGCACCACCCCGGCCTGCCGAGCCATTGCCGTTCGAGTAATCCTGCGATCCGTTGGTTCTGCCGTAGCCAGACGGCCCGTAGCGGTCGTCGCGGCCGAACCCGTCGTACTGATCGCGGGGCGCACCGTTCGGCTGCCGGTGGCTGTCGTCGCTCACCGGGCGGTAGCCGGAGCGCCAGTCATCTGGCACCGGTCTGTCCTGCCAGGATGGTCCGGGGAAGTCTTGACTACTCACCTGATCCTCGCTGGTCGGCGCTCTGGATGTCTAAAGCGGAGCGGGGCATTCCGCTGGGCAACCACGCTACCCGGCTGTACCTACTGTCCCGGTACTATCCTTAGTCTGCGCTTTCATCCGCAGTTGCGCGGGCCAATCGCCTTAACGCGCGCTGGCTGTCAAAGGTGCCAGGTCAATCTCCGGCCCGGGCGCGGCGGCGGCGCCTGACGGGAGGCTCGCCGGTTCCCAGCACGTACGACGACGCCAGGTGATTCCATCCGCAACTCTGGCAGACCTCGACCACGTACACCTGGAACTCGCCGTATTTGGCGGCCATTTCATCGAGCTCCCTGCCCTGCTTGACTCGTCCCTCGTACTGGCCGAGCTCGTCGCCGTACACATACGTGACGTGGGTCAACTTAACTTTGCGGCAGATAGGGCACCTGGTGTTGGTTGGTTCGCCGTGGAACTTGGCCGCACGAAGCAGATAGGGATGCGCGTCGCAGACATCGGTGATGGTCGTGCGGCCAGACAACACGGACGTGAGCGTCGCGCGCCGCGCCAGCGCGTAGTCGACCACCGATCGCCTCATGACCGACAGGTTACGACGGATTCGCTGCCACGCCGATACCCCGGCCGCTACGAGGGCTTTCGCTAGCAGCGCAGCACCGGGCAAACGACCAGGCATGCAGGCGGGCCGCAGCCATCAACTTGCGTTCCTGTGTCATCCGACATATCTTTCCGATGTATCGAGTCGATACATCGGCTGGATACGCAACCTGGCGACGGTTGCCCCGATAGTAGCCCAGATCGGGTCACAGTTACCGGGAGCGCGGGCACTGCCTTGAGCAACGGTGGCCGCGTGGCAGCTATACGGCAGGGAGGCACGAGCCGACATGAGCCAGCGAAGCGGCGTGCTTGAGCTTGCTGTACTTGGACTGCTGCACGAAACGCCTATGCACGGCTATGAGCTGCGCAAGCGGCTTAACTCCGTACTCGGAGCGTTCCGTGCGTTCGGATACGGCTCGTTGTATCCGTGCTTGAAGGATCTAACCGCTCGCGGCTTGATCACTGAGGAAAACGGGCCCGATCCGGCCAAGCCGCTCGCCGGGCGCCGGTCCAAGATCGTTTACCGGCTGACCGCGGACGGCAAGGAGTACCTGCAGGATCTGCTCGCGCAGTCCGGACCCGCCTCCTGGGAGGACGACGGGTTCGGCGTGCGGTTCGCGTTCTTCGGGCTGACCAGAGCCGATGTCAGGATGCGGATACTTGAAGGCCGCCGAAGCCGACTCGAGGAACGGGTCGAGGCCTTCCGCGCCGGACTCGCCCGCACCAGGGAAAGGGTCGACAGCTACACCCTGGAGTTGCAGCGGCACGGGCTTGAGTCGGTAGAGCGCGAGGTTCGCTGGCTCAATGAGCTGATTGCCTCCGAGCGGCGTGCGGATACCGAGTTCGCGGCTAGCGGGGCCACCGAGAGCAGTACTGACGATCCGGCTGATGAGGCTGGACGCAGTCGCTGAGAAACAGAAGAAAGGGAGCAATCCTTATGGGTTCGGTACGGGTAGCCATCGTGGGCGTCGGGAACTGCGCTAGTTCCCTCGTCCAGGGCGTGGAGTACTACAAGGACGCCGACCCGGCTAGTCGGGTGCCGGGCCTCATGCACGTCCAGTTCGGCCCTTATCACATCAGGGACATTGAGTTCGTTGCCGCGTTCGATGTCGACGCCAAGAAGGTCGGCATGGATATCGCCGAGGCGATCGTGGCCAGCGAGAACAACACGATCACGATCTGCGACGTGCCGCCAACCGGCGTGACCGTGCAGCGCGGACCCACCTTCGACGGGCTCGGCGAGTACTACCGCGAGATCATCACCGAATCGGACGAGGACCCGGTCGACGTCACGGCCGTGCTCCGCGAGTCGGGCGCCGACGTACTGGTCTCCTACCTGCCGGTCGGTTCGGAAGAGGCCGACAAGTATTACGCCCAGTGTGCGATCGACGCCGGCGTGGCGTTCGTCAACGCGCTGCCCGTCTTCATCGCGTCAGACCCGCAGTGGGCGGCAAAGTTCACCGCCGCCGGCGTGCCGATCGTGGGCGACGACATCAAGTCCCAGGTCGGAGCCACGATCACGCATCGGGTGCTCGCCAAGCTGTTCGAGGATCGCGGTGTCGAACTGCTGCGGACCTACCAGCTGAATTTCGGCGGGAACATGGACTTCATGAACATGCTTGAGCGCAAGCGCCTTCAGTCAAAGAAGATCTCCAAGACCCAGGCGGTCACCTCGCAGATCCCGCACGAGATGGAGCGCGCCACCGTGCACATCGGCCCATCCGATCATGTGCCGTGGCTGGACGACAGGAAGCTGGCGTACGTCAGGCTCGAAGGCAAGTCGTTCGGTGATGTGCCGCTCAACCTTGAGTACAAACTCGAGGTCTGGGATTCACCGAACTCGGCCGGGGTGATCATCGACGCGGTCCGCGCCGCGAAGATCGCCAAGGACCGCGGCATCGGCGGACCGATCGTCTCCGCGTCTTCCTACTTCATGAAGTCGCCGCCCGAGCAGTACAGCGACGATGTCGCGCGCGCGCAGCTGGAGAAGTTCATCGCCGGCGAGATCGACAGGTAACACGACCAGACGCCAGGGGCGCGACCGGGAAGATACACCTGGTCGCGCCCCTTTCTGGTGTGGGCGGTGAGCGCGATCGTCAGGTGGCGGACGCCGTAGGCTTGTCACGTGCACAGGCGGCGCGAGGTCAATCTGGCTGCGCAAGGCGCTCGGCCGTGACTGGCGACGCCGGGCAGGGGCGGTCGTCGTTCGTCGGCGACCTGCGTACGGTGCTGGCCAGACCTGGATTCCGCAAGCTCTACGCCACGAGGCTGGTTTCCCAGGGCGGCGACGGGATCTTCACTGCCGGGCTTGGCACCTACGTTTTCTTCAGTGCCACCTCGTTCCCCAATCCAGCCGCGGCGGCTATCTCGTTCGCGGTGCTCTACCTGCCGTACTCGCTGGTAGGGCCGTTCGCCGGAGTGTTCATCGACCGGTGGTCGCGGCGTCAGATCCTGCTCTGGTCAGCGCTGGCCAGGGCGTCGTTCGCCGCGCTCGCCGCCGTTTTCGTAGCCTCCGGCGCCCTTGGGCTGCCGGTCTGGATTGCCGCGCTTGTGGTGCTTGGCGTCAATAGGTTTTTCCTTTCGGCTCTGTCCGCGGCGCTGCCGCACGTGGTCGCCGACGATGAACTGGTGATGGCGAACTCGGTTGGACCAACGTCAGGCACGGTCGTCGCGTTCGTCGGCGGAATCGCCGCCAGCGGGGTGCACCTGGCCACGGGCGGCGGACCGGCTGGCTCGGCGATAACGATCCTGATCAGCGCGGTCTGCTACGTCGCGGCCGGCCTGACCGCGACGCTGATGCCACGCACCTCGCTTGGGCCGACACCCAAAGAGGACGCCGACCAGGCAAGCCTGGGATCGCAGCTAGAGAATGTGGCCGCCGGCCTGATCGCTGGCCTGCGCCATATGTGGCATAGGCGACCGGCCCGGGCGGCGCTTGTGGCCACCGGCGCGCACAGGTTCCTCTACGGAATCCTGTTGCTGATGTCGATCTTGCTGTACCGCAACTATTTCTTCCACGGCACCGGCCAGGACAACGCGGCATTCGCCCACTTCCTGCCGGTAGTGATCAGCTCGGCCATCGGCTACGGCACTGCCGCCTGGCTCACCCCGTTGGCCACCCATAGGGTGACCAACGCGACCTGGATAACGGCCCTCCTTGCCATCGCCGGCGTGGTGACAGGAACGCTCGGGCTGAGCTTCGGCCAGCCTGAGTTCATCGCGATCGGCTTCGTGCTCGGAGTCGTTGCCCAGGGAATCACGATATCGACGACGACGATCTTGCAGCAGGCGACCGCCGACGAGTTCCTCGGCCGGGTGTTCTCGGTCAACGACATGCTGTACAACGTCAGCTTCGTGGTCGGCGCGGCGGTCAGCGCCGCGTTCATGCCCGATACGGGGCGGTCGGTCCCGATGCTGCTGGTGGCTGGCGGCGGCTACCTGATCGCGGCCGTCGGCTACCTGCTGATCTCGGGTCAGCCGCCTTCCGGCGCGCCCGCCGTGTCGATCCCAGAATCCGCCGCCCAGCGGAGCAGTTCCTGAACCGCGATTTCATGGTCCATCGGGCCGTGCTCAAGGCGCAGCTCGCGCATGTGCGCCCACGCCCGGCCGACGAGCGGACCTGGCTCGATGCCAAGCAGCCGCATGATCTCGTGCCCGTCGATGTCAGGCTTGATAGCCGCCAGTTCTTCGGCCTCGGCGAGTTCGGCGATGCGGTGCTCAAGCTCGTCGTAGTCCCTGGTCAGCCGCTGCGCCTTGGCCTTATTGCGAGTAGTGCAGTCGGCCCTGGTCAGTGCGTGCAGCCTGGTCAGCTGCGGCCCCGCGTCGGTCACGTAGCGGCGCACCGCTGAGTCGGTCCAGTCGCCGTCGCCGAATCCGTGGAACCGCAGATGCAGGCCAATCAGCTCGGCCACATCTGAGGTGACGTCAGCGGGGAAGCGCAGCGTCTTCAGCCTGGTCTTGGCCAGCTTGGCGCCGACCACATCGTGGTGATGGAAAGCGACGCGCCCGTCCGGCAGCAGGGACCTGGTTTTCGGCTTGCCGATGTCGTGCAGCAGGGCGGCCAGCCGCAGCCGCAGGTCCTGGTCCAGGCCATAACGCTGCTCGAGCGCGATGGCCTGGTCGAGCACGGTCAGCGAGTGCCGGTAGACATCCTTGTGCCGATGGTGCTCGTCCACTTCGAGACGAAGTCTCGGCACCTCGGGCAGGAAGTGCTCGGCCGCGCCGGTCCGCACCAGCAAGTCGATGCCCGCCGAAGGTCCGCCCGGCCTGGTGGCCAGCAGCAGCTTGGTGAGCTCGGCGGCGATCCGCTCAGCCGAGACGATCTCCAGGCGGGGTGCTAGTTCCGCCATCGCGGCCTCGACCGGCTCGGTCGGCGTGAAGCCGAGTTCGGCGACGAACCTGGCGGCGCGCAAGATTCTCAGTGGGTCGTCGTCAAACGAGTCCTGCGCCAAGCCAGGCGTGCGCAGCACTTGGTCGCGAAGGTCGGCGATGCCACCGAACGGGTCAACAAGCTCATGGGCAGGCAGTGTCGCCGCCATCGCGTTGACCGTGAAGTCGCGGCGCACTAGGTCGTCGGTGAGCGACTTTCCGTAGCTGACCGCCGGCTTGCGCGACCCCCGGTTATACCGCTCGCTGCGGTAGGTGGTGATCTCGAAGACCGCGTCGCCTTTACGCAGCCCGACGGTGCCGTAGGCGATCCCTACCGACCACGTTGTATCGGCCCACTTCGAAATGATCTCGATGACGCGCTCAGGATGCGCGTCCGTGGTCAGGTCGAGATCGCCGCCTGGTCGTCGCAGAAAAATGTCCCGCACCGGACCGCCGACCAGCGCAAGCTCATGACCATGACGGGCGAACAGGCGGCCAAGCTCATCGGCGACAGGCGGGATAGCGGCCAGCATGGCCGTCGCGGCGCGGCGCTGCTGAGGCGTCAGTGGTGTGAGATCGTGCACGGGCATTGAGATTAGGCGGTCAAGAGTTATGCAATCAATTTAGATCTGCCCCTTGGGGTCAGCTACCTACCCTGGAGATGCCGCTTTGCCCCTTAGTCCAGGCAGCAGAGCACCCAAGCCGCAATACCATGAGCGCCATGGCTAGCTCCAATGTCGCCGGGCGGGCGAACACAAGCACGCGCGGGATCGCCCGCGCGTGCGCCTTGGCCGGCGCCCTGCTGGCCGCCGCCGCGCTGCCACTGGCCGCCGGTCCCGCGGTGAGCTTGGCCGCGGGTTCGGCCCGGACGGCGCGCGGCGCTGGTGTGAGGCTGGCCACATCGGTGCATCAGGCCGCACGGTCGGTATCGGCGCAACCGCGGAATCAGCCACCGTTGACGCTGAGCGTCACGTCAGTAAGCCCGTCTTTCGCTGAGCCAGGGCACCCGATCACGATCAAGGCCCGCGTGCGGAACCGCAGCCGCTCGTCGCTCAGCAGCCTTTCTGTGCAGATCTATTCGTCCACGAACCAGTTCACATCGCGGACGGCACTCGATGCGTTCGCTGCCGGCCAGAGCTCGGTCATCGCGCCGCGGCTGGTCGGATCACGGACGATCGCCCGGCTGAGTGCGCACCACGGCGTCCGCGTGACCGTCACGCTGCCCGTACGCGCGTTGCGGCTTACCTGTTTTGGGGTCTACCCGCTGACCGTCACGGTGAGCGATCCGACCGGGTCACTCACCGCGCGCGACCCTGTGCCAATGCCGTTCTGGCCGGGGAACTCTAGTAGCTGCCTTACGGCCACGCGCCCGGTCCCGACCCCGGTGTCGTGGATCTGGCCGCTCATCGACAGCCCGCACCAAGGCCCGTGCCCTGGCCTGCTCGACAACTCGCTGGCCGCCAGCCTCGCGCGGGGCGGCCGTCTTGCCAGCTTGCTCGCCGCGGGTGCGAGATATACCAGCAAGGCGCGGCTCACCTGGGCGGTCGACCCCGCGCTGCTCGATAACGCACGGACGATGAGTCGGCCTTACTCCGTCGGCCAATCGTCGGCCTGCGCTGACCCTACCGCGTACCCCAGAGATAGAAACGCGAGTAAGTGGCTGGCCAAGTTGGTCAAGGCGACCGCCAGCCAGCCCGTCTTCGTCACGCCATATGCCGACGTTGACGTGGCCGGCCTCGCCCAGTACGGCGACAACGGCGACCTTCGCGAGGCCTTTACTGACGGACAGCGACTCGCCGGGCCGATACTCGGCCGGGATCCTGCCCCCGTCCCCCTGCCCGCTGGGCCGAAAAAGCTGTCGGCGATCGCATGGCCATCTGGCGGGCTGCCGAATCCAGCCGAGCTCGAGATCCTGGGCGCGATGAAGATCCAGACCGTGATATTCGCGATGCCGTCGTCACAGCTGTCCTATACGCCGGGAGCGGTCACCAGCATGATCGACAACGTCGGGAGCAAGCTGAAGGTGCTGCTCGGCGACGACTCACTGAACAGGCTATTGGCGTCGAGCCAGGCGAGTTCGCGGCAACGTGGCACCATCTTCAACGTCAGCCAGCACTTCCTCGCCGAGACAGCGATGATCGTGGCCGAGGAGCCGGCGATACAACGCCCGATCGTGGTGACCCCTCCAAGACGCTGGGATCCGGCTGGCGCGCTGGCCGGCGATCTGCTCGGCGATACTGTTAATGCCCCCTGGCTCAAGGTCATGACCGTCGCTCAGATGGCGGCGCAGCCGGCGCAGCCGTATCCTTCGTCGCTCGTGCGACCTGACGCTCGTGGCGAGCTGCCCGGCAAGCTCCTTCGTCACCTCGGCGGGGTCGACAACAGCGTCGCGCTATTGCGATCGATCATGTTCGGCAGGGACAGCAGGCTCAGCCGAGCTGTGTATGGCATCGAGTCATCACAGTGGGCAGCCGCCAACGTGGCGACGGCGCAGACGATGCTTACCCGCACCGAGAAGTTCGTGACCAACCAGTTCGCTGGTCTTTCAGTAGGGGGTCAGCAGGTCATCAATGTCACCCTTGGTGGCCGGGTCGGAACGGTGCCGGTGTCTATTCGCAACTCGCTCGGCTATTCGGTGCGCGTCGGGCTGCGGGTGACGAGCAGTAACAGCAGCGTGATTGCGACTCAGCGACGCAAGATCTACGTGGTCAACGCCCACAGCAGCACCGGACTCAAGCTGAGCGTAAACGCCACCCAGACGGGGAAGGCGAAGGTCGTGCTCAGGCTCAGGTCGCCGTACGGCGCGTTGCTGCCCGACCCGCCGGACAAGCCACTGGTCATGAGAATCAAAGCGACCAACCTTGGCACGGTGGCGCTCGTCATTTTCGCCGCCGCGCTGACCGTGTTCGTGGTCGCGTCGGCGGCCCAGGCGATCAGGCGGGGCCGCCCTGGGGCCACGGAGGCGGAGGCCGGCGAGGACCCCGCGGCCCCAGCCGGGCCGGGCGGTGAGGGTGGGCCGGGCGAGGAGATAGCCGCGCCTGACGCCGCGGACTCCGAAGATAAGCAGGATTCACGTGCCGGGACGGATCGAACCGATACCGTCATTGGTGACCGGTCCGAACTGAGTTCAGTTGGCCGCGGTCTTACAGAGGAGAGTTGATGAGCTCGCCTGCGCCAGATAGCGGGCCGAACTGGACTGACGCGGAGTCGCGACCGGGTAGTACTCATCGGGCGCCAGCCCAGGCTGGCGGTGTCGGCCGGCATCGCGCGCCCGGCGCACACCGGGCCAGGTCCGGCGCCAGTCGCACCGCGGAGCCACGCCCCATCGTTGATCAGGACAGGACCGCCGAGCACGGCCAGCACCGCATCTCTGGTGGCCCTCCCGTCGACGGAACCGCCGCCCCGAGCCTGGTGCGTTCGAGCAGCGTGATGGCGCTCGGCACGCTGGCCTCTCGCGTGACCGGGCTGCTCCGCACGCTCGTGCTCGTGCCGGCCATCGGCCAGGAGGCGCTCGCCAACTCCTACAACTACGCGAACACGCTGCCGAACACCGTTTACAACCTGGCGATCGGCGGAATCCTCACGTCGGTGATCGTGCCGTTGCTCGTGAACGCGGCGAAGCGCGACTCCGACCGCGGCGAGAAGTACGACCAGCGCTTGTTCACGCTCGTGACGGCCTTTCTGTTCGTCATCACGCTCGTCGCGACGCTCGTGGCCGCTCCGATCGCGCACCTGTACGACCCGAACCCTGGCTACCCAAGGGCCGGCCACGTCCTGGTCATCTTCGCCTACTTCTTCGTGCCGCAGATCTTCTTCTACGGCGTGACGTCGCTGGCCGGGGCCATACTGAACGCGCGCGGTCACTTCGCCGCGCCGATGTGGACCCCCGTCGTCAACAACGTCGTGGTTATCGCGGTCACCGTCATGTTCATGGTGTTCGCTGGCACGCATCAGAGCGCCCACACGATCACCCCGTTCGAGATGACGTTCCTTGGACTAGGTACCACGCTCGGCATCGTCGCGCAGACCGTCGCGCTCATTCCGGCGTTGCGTCGCGTCGGGTTCAGGTGGCGACCGAGATTCGACTTCAAGCGCGAGGATGTATCAGAGATCGGCCGCATGTCCGGGTGGATGTTCTGCTACGTGCTCACCACGCAGGTGGCTTACCTGGTCACCGCGATCGTCCTCAGCTATGCCGAGAAGTCCAAGCAAGCGCAAGCGGTGGGCGCGGGATACTCCGCATACAGCTACGCCTGGCTGCTGTTCCAGCTTCCTTACGCGGTGATAGCTATCTCGGTGATCACCGCGCTGCTGCCGAGAATGAGCGCCAACGCCGCCGACCGCCGCTATGACCTGGTGCGATCTGACTTCTCCAGCGGCGTGCGGCTCGGGTCGGTGATCGTAGCGCCCGCGGCGCTCGTGCTCGCCGTACTCGGCCCGTCGCTTTCTGAGTTGCTGCTCAGCTATGGCAACAACAACGTGGCGCACGCACGGTATCTCGGCCTGGTGTTCGCCGTGTTCTCGGTCGGGCTGATGCCGTACATGCTTTTCCAGTTGCTGCTGCGAGTGTTCTACGCCCTGCACGACAGCAAGACACCCGCGTTGATCGGCGTGGCGGTCATGGTCACTAACGCCGGGGCGAACCTGCTAGCCGCCGCGATCTTCACGCCGACCGTCAGGGTGGCTGCCCTCGGCGCGTGCTTCGGGCTGTCCAACCTGGTCGGCACCGTCATCGCCTGGCGAGTTCTGAGCGCCAGGCTTGGCGGTCTGGACGGACGCGAAATCGGCCGGAGCCTGGTGCGGATGCACGTCGCCGCGCTTCCGGCCGCGATCTTCGCGCTGGTGGTCGCCATCGCGATGACTGCGGCCCTATCGACCGCCCGGTCTGGCGCTTTCCTGATCGTCGTGGTCGGCGGCGCGGGCGCCTTGCTGTGCTACCTGGGCGCCGCCAGGGCGATGCGGCTGGCAGAGGTCACCGACCTGACCCGCATGGTGAGATCCAGGCTGCGCCGGTAACATCCGCCTATGCTCGGTCGTGCGGTCATTTCGACGCCCGCCTGAAGGTCTCCGCCTGGTAACGGTTTGCAACGCGGTATGGTGGCTGCGGAACAGCAGGGCATGTTGTGCCGCATCATTGAATTGTCCAGACCCGCCGACCAGCTTCCGGCACCAGGAGGAAGCGTCGAGAGCCTAACCTGACTCGGCGCAGCGACCGAATGACCACGTATACGTCAGAGCCAGGTACCAGACTCGGTGGGCGTTACCGGCTAGAAGACCGGATCGCCACTGGCTCTGGGTGGGATGCCTGGAAGGCGATCGACGAGACGCTCGCCCGGGCGGTCACGGTCTTCACCCTCGCACAGGGATTCCCTCGCGTCACCGAAGTGGTGACCGCGGCAAGGGCCGCCAGCAGGCTCACCGATCCTCGGCTAGCCCAGGTCTTCGACGTCGAAGACGCTTGGGACCGCGCGTACATCGTGATGGAGTGGGCCGCCGGGGAGACCCTGGGTGACTTGCTAACAGCGGGCCCGCTTGAGCCAGCGCGCGGCGCGCGCATGATCGCCGAGGCGGCGGCGGCGCTGTCATCGGCACACGCGGCTGGCGTCGCGCACATGTGCCTGTCACCAGGATCCGTCAGGTGGAGCCAGACGGGCGAGGTCAAGGTCGTCGGGCTCGGCATCGACGCCGCGCTGTCGGGGACGGCGGCTGACGACCCCGTGCTCACCGATACCCGCGGCCTTGGGCGACTGCTCTATGCGGCGCTCACCGGTTGCTGGCCCGGCACCGATTACCCGGCTCTGCCGCCAGCCCCGGTCGCCGACGGCGAGCCGCCCAGTCCGCGGCAAGTTGTCGCCGGTATCCCGATGAGCTTCTCTGACCTGGCCTGCCGGGCCATGCACTTGCAGTCGCGCGAAGGTAGCCCGCCGGTCAGCTCACCCGGCGAACTCGCCAGCGCGCTGATGGCCGCGCTGCCACCGGCGCCGATCCCTTCGGCGCCCCCGCCGCCCGCGAGACGCGACCGGCGCGCTGGGCTCAGGCAGGACTCATCTGATGATCCGTACTGGCCAGGACGCGAGCGCGCCGGCGGTGATTACACCGGTGGCTGGCGCGGCTATGACGGGCATCAGACCGGTGGCTGGCGTTTCGACTCGCAAGTACGTTCGGAAGCTGATTGGGAGCGCTACGAAGATGGCGCGTTCGCCGGCGGTGCCGACGACCTCGACGGGGCGGAGCGACATGGGCACAGAGCCGCTGCCGGGAGCCGTGATCAGCCGGGCCGACCGGTAGGGGCCGGACGTGGCCGGCGGGGCCAGCGCGTTTTGCCGTTCATTGGCGCTACGAAGGTGCCCGTCAGGGTCGTCGCGGCGGCGGGAGCCCTGGTCGTGGTCGCCGTGGCCGCCGTGGTCGTTGCCGTGACGCTGTTGCCTGGAGGCGGCGCCCACCATCAGGCTTCCGGTCGTAATCGAGCTAGGAAGACCGTCCCTACCGCGTCGGTGTCGACGCTTGTGCCCGTGAAGGCCACCGGATTCGACCCGCTCAGGAGCGCCAAGGACGACTCGAACAACGAGAACACTCAGTACGCGCCGTACGCGATCGACTCGAGCATGCATTCGGCGTGGGACTCACAGTGGTACAAGACGGCCGAGTTCGGAGGCCTGAAGGCGGGGGCCGGCCTGCTGCTTGACATGGGCAAGGCTGTCACCTTCCGTTCGGTCCTCGTGACGTTCGGATCGATTCCCGGTGCCGACGTGAAGCTGCTTGTCGGGAACTCGACGACTAGAAGCGAAGCGAATCTTCAGTCGATGACGACGGTCGCCTCGCGAAGCGATGTCGGCGGGCCGGTGACGTTCCGCATCACCAGCTCAGCGACCGGGCGGTACCTGGTGATCTGGTTCACCAAGCTCCCGCCGAGGCCGGGCAGCGGGCACTTGTTCATGGCTGCGGTATACAACGTGGTGGTACGCGGCGTCGGCTAGCGGTGCCAGTGCGGCGGAGAGCTAAGCTACCTGCAAGCAGGGCGCATCACGAGCATGTCAGCTTGACGCATATCGGGAGACGCGACGAACTCGCAGGAGCCTGGCGGTACGGGATCAGACCGATACTTGCCCACCCAGCGTGTCGCTCCTGAGGTGGCACCTGGCCAGGACAAACGCGGCTCCGCAGTCGCTCAGCCCGGTTCGCCACGGTCTGACGCCGAACTGCTGGCCAGGCATGTCGACGGCGACGCCGAGGCGTTCGGCGAACTGTTCTCGCGGCACAAGGACAGGCTATGGGCGGTCGCCATCAGAACGCTGTCCGATCCTGACGACGCCGCCGACGCCTTGCAGGACGCGATGATCTCGGCATTCAGGCGAGCGGACAGCTTCCGTGGCGATTCGGCGGTGACCACATGGCTACATCGCATCGTGGTGAACGCGTGCCTGGACAAGATGCGCAGGCGCAGCGCCCGTCCCGAGGTCAGCGGCGGTGACGATCGGCTACTTGACGCTATCGCAGTCGCTGACCCTGGTCTTGACCCGGCGGTCGGCAGCGACATGTCGCTTGAGGTCGCTTCCGCTCTCAGGCAACTGCCGCGCGACCAGCGGATGGCCTTGGTGCTCGTAGACATGCTCGACTACCCGGTTGCCGAGGCCGCCGAATTGCTCGGCGTCGCTCAGGGCACGGTCAAGAGCCGCTGTGCTCGCGGACGGGCCAGGCTGTTGCCGAGGCTGGCCCATCTGCGCCAGCCTGGGGCCCCGTCGTCGTCGGGCCAAGGGCAGGAGCCAGGGAACCGTTTGGGCACCGGATCCGTCCTACCTGCGCAAGAGGGGAGCGACGAGGCGCGTTGATCGGTCATTTCAATGCCGACGAACTGGCGAGCTTCCGCGCGGGTACGCTGCGCGACAGCAAGACGGCCAGGATAAGTGCGCACCTTTCTACCTGCCCCCAGTGCGCGAGTGTTCACGCAGGGCTCGGCGACGTATCCCTGCTACTCGGGAGCATTCCAGCGCCGTCCATGCCGGAGACGATGGCTCAGCGGCTGCAGGCCGTGATCGCGGACGAGGCCGCGCAGCGAGCCGCGGGCACTGCCGCACCCGCGCTGCTAGTTCCTGGTCGGCCCGATCTGCCCGACCGTGCTGGACACCAGGCCCGCCGCCCGAGTGCCAGGGTTTGGTCGTCGCCGTTGCTGCTGCGCGGCCTGGCGGCGGCGGGAGTCCTTGTGCTGCTTGTGGGCGGCGGGATCCTGCTCGCGAACCAGCGCGGCGTCGGGACGTCAAGCTCGACCGGAGGGCCGGCCGCCCGCCCCGCCAAGAGTCGGCCTAGCGTCGGCGCTGTCGGATCGCCCGCAGCGACCATGTTGCGTTACCAGCACGGCGGGCATTACGTGTACACGAACGCCGTCGCGTCTGACGTGAACTACACCAAAGCCAGCCTGCCAGCCGGCGTCAGGCACGAGGTGAATATGTCGGCGCAGCTCGTTGCCCCTTCGCCTAATGTCGCTCCGGTCAGCGGCGCGTCTACTCCACGGCGCACGCTAGGCCACACCACCGTTGGCCAGCTTGAGTCCTGCCTGGCGACGGTGGCGCCTAGTGGGCCGAGTCTTGTGCAGCTTGTCGCCGTGGCGCGTTACCTGGGCCGACCAGCGACGATCATCGTCTTCACGCCAGTTGACAACGCGTTCGATGTGATAGTTGTTGGCGAGGCTTGCGGACCCTCGGGCGAGGACGTCCTCGCGAGGCTGGTCGTTCCGAGGAAGTAAGCCCGCCTACCCGGGAATCTCGGGAGCGGCTGTTCGGTTGATGCCGGTGCGGTTCGATTAAGGAGCAAAAGCACGTGACCGACACGCGCGACGTGATCGTTATCGGTTCAGGCCCGGCGGGCTACACAGCGGCGCTCTACGCCGCCAGGGCCAAGCTGTGCCCGCTCGTCTTCGAGGGCTCGGTCACCGCGGGCGGCGCGCTGATGAACACCACGGACGTGGAGAACTTTCCTGGTTTTCCCGACGGCATCCTTGGCCCCGATCTGATGGACTCGATCCGCAAGCAAGCCGAGCGCTTCGGCGCCGAACTGGTCAGCGACGACGTCATCGAGGTTGACCTGGCGGCCGATCCCAAAGTGGTCAAGACCGCCGACGGGATCTACCACAGCCGCGCGGTGATCATCGCGAGCGGCTCAAGCTACCGTGAGCTTGGCGTGCCGGGCGAGAAGCGGCTGTCAGGACATGGGGTGTCCTGGTGCGCGACGTGTGATGGCTTCTTCTTTCGCGAGCAGGACATAGCGGTCATCGGCGGCGGCGACTCCGCCATAGAAGAAGCGACGTTCCTGACAAGGTTCGCACGGTCGGTGACAGTCGTGCACCGCAGGGACAGGTTGCGGGCCTCGAAGATCATGCAAGACCGCGCCATGTCAGATCCGAAGATCCGGTTCGCCTGGGACAGCGAGGTCGTCGAGATGATCGGCGAGGACAGGCTCACCGGCTTGCGACTGCGGAACGCCAAGACCGGCGACGAGACAGTGCTGCCGGTGACCGGAGTTTTCATCGCTATCGGGCACGACCCGCGCAGCGAACTGTTCCGTGGCCAGCTGGCCACGGACGCCGATGGTTACCTGCTCGTCGAGCAGCCATCGACGCGGACCGCGATACCCGGCGTCTTCGCCTCGGGGGACGTGGTGGACCGTACGTACCGGCAAGCGGTCACCGCCGCCGGCACCGGCTGCGCTGCCGCGATCGACGCTGAGAGATGGCTAGCCGATCAGGACGACTAGAAGATCTTCACCATCTGCGGCCTGAGCGGCCCGCAGATGCCATCGGAAATGAGAGGAATCCCTAAAGTGGGCGCAGCAATCAAGGCAGTGACGGACGCGAGCTTCGAGGGGGATGTGCTGCAAAGCACCAAGCCCGTGCTGGTCGACTACTGGGCGGAATGGTGCGGTCCGTGTCGGCAGGTGGCCCCTGTACTTGAGGAGATCGCCGCTGAGTACAGCAGCAAGCTTGACATCGTGAAACTGAACGTTGACAAGAACCCGCAGGTAGTGCAGACCTATGGGATCATGAACATCCCCACGTTGACCGTCTTCAAGGACGGCCAGGTCGTCAAGGAGATCGTCGGCGCCAAGCCGAAGTCGGCTCTGCTACGCGAGCTCGAAGAATTCCTCGTCTAGCCGCTGACCGTCGTCGAGCGAGAGTCAGGCCGGGCACATCACGCTGGTGTGATGTGCCCGGCCTGACGCAATTTTTATATAAAAATGGTATTTAGCTGGTCATTGGTCCTGAAGCTCATGCCGTTCAGGCCAGACGCAGCGGGCGCTCTGGAGTCATGGAGCCGAGCAGTCGTTCCAAGGCGACTTCGACATCTTCGCGCCAGGACATCGCGGTCTTGACCTCGAGTCGCAGCCGCGGATATCGCAGGTGCGGGCGTATGGTCTTGAATCCGACCGCGAGCAGGTAGTCGGCGGGCGTGACGCAGCTGAGGCCGTCGGGCTTGAGATCGCCGAAAGCCTCGACAGCCCTGATGTTCCGCCGAGTCAGGTCCTTGACCAGACCCTGGATCAGCATCCGGCCGAGGCCTCCACCCGAGAATTCGGCCAGGATGTGAGCGTTCATCATCAAGACCGCGTCTGAGCTGACCGGACTCGTCGGGAACGCGACCGAACGCGGCACGTAGTGCGGTGGCGCGTACAGCACATAACCAGCGGCGACACCGTCGACGTAGACGATCTTCCCGCAGCTTCCCCATTGCAGCAGGACGTTGGAGACCCAGGACTCCTTCTCGAGCGCGGTGTCGCCTGCCTCGAGCGCGCGAGCCTGGCTAACCGGGTCGAGCTCCCAGAACACGCAGCGCCGGCACCGAGACGGCAAATCGTCAAGGTTGTCCAGCGTGATACTGGCAAGACGGCGCGACACTTAGCCACCTCTGTTACCTGATCGGCATAGCTAGCATCGCCGGCATCCGCATCCCCCAGTTGCGGCCTCGAGCGTCACTAGCGCCCGATCCGGCAGTGCCTATCGTACCGTGATAGCCGGCGCGGCCGGTCTATTCGGCAGACGTGACCCGCTCCGCGATCTCAGCGGCGGACTCCGCGGGCGGGGCGGATCCGCCGACCGGATAATCACCCGCGGCCGATAGCCTTTGCCGGTGATGACTGGACGCAAGAGCTTCGGTAGCGACAATCATGCGGGTGCGCATCCTGAGGTTCTGCGCGCGATCGCCGACGCCAACGCTGGCGACTCGCATCCGTACGGCGACGACGAGTGGACTCGGCGCGCCACGGCCGAGCTGACCGCCGCGTTCGGTGCCTGTGACTCACTGCTCGTATTCAACGGCACGGCGGCGAACGTTCTTGGCGTCAGCTTGCTGCTGCAGCCGTACGAGGCGGTCATCTGCGCCGGTTCATCGCACCTGAACGTCGATGAGTGCGGGGCGACTGAGCGGATACTTGGCAGCAAGCTGCTGACAGTACCGACGCCGGACGGCAAGCTCACGCCCAACCTGGTGACCTCAAGGCTGGGCGGGCGGCGCGATGTGCACAGGGCGCAGCCTCGGGTCGTCCAGATCGCCCAGGTGACTGAGCTTGGCACGTGTTACACGCTCGATGAGGTCAGGGAACTCAGTGATTTCTGTAAGGCAGAAGGGCTGTACTTGCATGTCGACGGTGCCCGGCTTGCCAACGCGGCCGCTTATCTGGGCTGTGAGCTTGCGGACCTCGCGGCTGGCGTCGACGTTCTGAGCTTCGGTGCCACCAAGAACGGCGGCCTGGCTGCCGAGGCCGTGATTGTGATGCGGGAAGAGCTAGTGGCGGCCGGGCCGTTCCACCGCAAGCAGCAGATGCAGCTCGGATCGAAGATGCGCTTCGTGGCCGCCCAATTCACCGCGCTCATGGACGACAAACTGTGGCTTCGCAGCGCCCAGCACGCCAATGCGATGGCTGCCACGCTGGCGGCGGGAGTGGCAGACATCCCCGGCGTCACCATTCGCTACCCCGTCCAGTCGAATGCGGTCTTCGCGGCGTTGAGCCCCGAGCGCATCGCCGCGCTGCGGAGGGAATGGACGTTCTACGACTGGAACGAAAACGAGAACGTGGTCCGCTGGATGACAGCCTTCGACACGAGCGAAGAGGATGTCGAGACGTTCCTCGATGCGATCCGAGCGAGCGATACGGCCGCCGACCGCTAGCCGGCAGTTGTTTCACGTGAAACTTTGCTTGGCGCCAGTGCCGAGGTCTAGTTCGATGAGGCGTCTGGCGAGATCGTCTTGACAATGCGATCCAGGTCGTCGAGTGATGCGAACTCAACGACTATCTTGCCCTTCCGCTGACCGAGCTCCACCTTGACGCGGGTGTCGAGAACATCCGAGAGCCGCCCCGCCAGGTCAGCCAGCCTCGGGGCAACAGGTTGTTTGCGGGCCTGCTGACGGGGTGGCTTCGCGTTGTCGCCACCCATCGCGACGATCTCTTCCACCGCACGCACCGAGAGGCCTTCTGCGACGATGCGGTGGGCTAGCTGATCCTGCGCCGCGGGATCGGCGATGCCGAGCAGCGCCCGAGCGTGCCCGGCGCTGAGCACTCCGGCCGCCACGCGCCGCTGCACGTTCGGCGGAAGATTCAGCAGTCGAATCGTATTGGTGATGTGCGGACGCGACCTGCCGATCCGCTGCGCGAGCACCTCGTGAGTGGCCCCAAAGTCATCGAGCAATTGCTGGTAAGCGGCAGCTTCTTCAAGCGGGTTAAGTTGCTGGCGGTGAAGATTCTCGATGAGCGCGTCCCTTAGCAAGTCACCATCGGACGTCTCCCGCACGATGGCCGGCACCGCCTCCAGGCCAGCTAGCTCGCACGCTCGCCACCGGCGCTCGCCCATCACGATCTGATAGCTGCCTCCGTCGGTCTTCCGTACAACGACGGGCTGGAGCAACCCAACTATCTTGATCGAAGCGGCGAGTTCGGCCAGCGCCTCTTCGTCAAAGATCTGCCGAGGCTGGCGTGGATTGGGAGAGATCGACCCCACCGGAATCTCGTCGAAATAAGCTCCGGGTATAGCACCAAGTTCCGTCGGACTCTGGGTCATCGGTCCGCCAGTACCTGCTGCGGCCGCGGACGCGGATGCGTCGGAAGCGCCAATCGAAGTAGTAGGAATCAGAGCCCCAAGTCCCTTACCCAAGCCCCGCTTCTGCTGCGCCATAAACTCTCTCCCTGCCGCGCTGCCAACGACCAGCCCCCATCCTGCCAGCACAACCCCGGTCGCGGCCAACCTCCGTTGTGGATAGGTGGTGTTGTGAGGTCAAGACCGGGCCGCGGGCCGGTGAGGCTGGACCCCGGACTCGTCCGGCCTGCCTCAACGGCTGGCCGCACGAGCCCGAGATCCCGCATTGAGCCAACGAAGACATCAATCGTCAACAACCCCAAAAACCCGCCGGCCGTAAGACCAGCGTCGAGCGACTGCCCGCGATTGCGGCACCACCTCCACGGCAATCGTGGCCGCCACGGCGACTCCCGTCTGGGCGGCACCCTCGACCGCCCTGCACCTCGCCCACGTCGGCCTACGACAGCAACGGGCCAACCCCGCCGTCACACAACGACAAGAACGGTCCGACGCTGTCGCTCTGATGGCGCCGCGCAACGGGTCGACGCCGCAGTCCCGAGGGCTTGCGGATGATTCACGCGTATTCGGCCTTCGCTGCCTAGTCGCACACCCACGCATCGGCTCCCGGCGCTCAAGCAGCGCCGTGGCACCCCTCGCCAGCCCATCCCGGACCGGCCGTTGGGTTATCGATCCACTGCTTAAGATGTGATGACGCCGTGCCGGAGCGCGGAGACCGGTGGCCCAGCACTGCCTGATCGCGAGGCGAGCCAGGATGCCGGACGGGCGCACTGCCACTGCAGGCCCGGGCGGAGACACGGTCGTGAGCCGGGCTCAGCGGCAGCACCGGGACGACGGCGCTGGTCCCAGGCCGCCCGGCGGCGACAGCGTCGGCCCCTCGCGGCGGCTGGGGAGCGAAGCCAGGCACCTGAGCCCGGCCGCCCGAGGGAGCGGCCGGATACTCCGGGCACGAACCGTGATGACCGAACAGCTGCCGGGCGGCTCCCGCGGCGAGAACGCTCCCGGGCCACCGCCGGCCGGAAGGCCGGGCACTACGCCACGTCAGCCGGGTCCGCGCGGCCAGCGACAGCGTCAACGACCCCGCGCCGCTGTTCACCTGCCCAGCCCAACGACAGCAACGGTCCAACGCCGCTGTTCCCACTACAGCGAAGTGCACAACGCTGTCGCGTGCGGGCCGCCGCCGGCCGGCGCCGGCCCGGATTTTCGCCCGCTGCGGCCGTCCCCGGCCGAGATAATCAGGCGTATCACCGGTCGGCGCTTGTTACAAAAGCCGCGCAAGACTGGCCCGCCGGAACGGCGTCAGCCGGTGACGTGTGCCGCGCCACCTATCTGCGAGGCCTTCGCGCCACTCCGCCGGTAAACCTGGGCGCGACTGCCAGCGCCGACGTCACACCACCTCAACTGGACCCGCCACCATTACGCCACTCCGCCAGCCGTCGGGAAGAGTTGAGCGAGCCAGATTGCGGCGACTAACCTGGAATGGGTCCTATCGCCGGGACCGACCTTCGACGAGATCAGGCGGCGGATTTCGGAGTCGTGCCGCCAGCCGTTCAGGCGGGCGGGACGACTTCAATCCCGAAGCCGCTTCGTAGCAGCGAGGTCTCAAGAACAGAACTCCAAGAACCAACACTCAGGCGGTGGCGGCCTGGGAGTTGCTGTGGGCTACTTCGCGTGCGGCTTCCAGGTAGGCGAGGGCGCCGCTTGAGCCCGGGTCGTAGGTCATCACCGACTGACCGTAACTCGGCGCCTCGGAGA
>DATNEK010000032.1:0-16657 GCA_035553055.1 Streptosporangiaceae bacterium
CTGCGAATACAGTGGCTTCACGGGGCTTATGACTGCGTACATGAAGGTGATGTGGTGCAAGTCGGCCGCGATCAGCGCGCTGCGCGCGATGATCATCGTGTCCGGCCTGTTCGCTCTCTGCTTCGAAGTCATCGGCAACGGGCAGATGACCCTCTTCGCGGTATTCGGCAGCTTCGCCGCGCTGCTGATGGCGACCTTCGGCGGCTCCAGGCGGGACAAGGCGATCGCCTACCTCGGACTCATCGCGGCTGGAAGCGTCGCGCTAACCATAGGCACCCTGGTCAGCGGCTCGGTCTGGCTGGCGATAGTGGTCACGATCCCGGTTGCCTTTGCGATCTTCTTCGTCGGTGTCGCTGGCCCGAACGCCGCCAACGGGGCGACTGCGGCGCTGCTCGCCTACGTGATCCCGGTGGCCTCGGCTAGCCCGGTAAGCGCGATCCCGTCGCGGCTGGCCGGCTGGCTGCTTGCCCTGATCGTCTCAGCGGCGGCCGTGCTGCTTTTCTCGCCTCGGTCGGCTGGTGACGAACTCAGGGCCGCGGCAGCCGCGACAGCGGCGGCTCTGGCACACCATCTGGAAGCGGCGGTGGCCGGCACGGCGAGCAAAGCCGATCTCGACGCAACGCTAGCCGTCAAGCGCAAGCTGCTGAGCATTTTCTCAGCCACGCCGTACCGGCCGATCGGACTCGCGACCGCCGATCAGGGGCTGGCCGGGGCCATTCACATGCTCGGCTGGTGCACGACGCTGACCTGCGAAGGCATGGGCGGCCACCTGGACTTGTCGATGGCATCGCCGCAGGACAGACGCGTACTGTCGCAAGCCGCGGTCGCGCTGCGATCAGTAGCAGCGATGCTGACCGGCCACGGCACGGGAATTGACCTGCAGCCGATGTGGCATGCCAGGATCGCGAGCGCGGCGCGCATGCAGGCGCTGACCGGGGGCCAAGCAACGCTGCGTACTCAAGTCGGCTACGCGTTCCACGCCCAGACGATCGGGCAGGCGGCTTCGGCGGCGGCGGCCGACGCGATGATCGCATCCGGCCAGGCAAGCGGGGAATTCGTCAGGCGAGAGCGACAGCGCTGGGTAGACGGCTCCGGCGAAAATGAGCCTGCTCGCCAGCCGCTCGTCATCGAAGGCAGGCAGCCGCCGCAAGCCGCGCCGCTCCCGCGATGGATCCGGCAACCCATCGCGGAAACCGGGTGTGAAACCCCGATTCCATCGCGCGCCCGACGCTCGCTGTCACGGGGACCGCGCGCTCGGCCAGGGCGCTGAAGACGCAGCTCGCCGGCTCATCGCCGGCCACCCGAGCTGCCCTCTGGCGGCTGATCAGAGAAGCTGGTCAGAAAAGCGGCATCATGCTTCACAGGCGCTATCCGTGCACAGAGGCGACATCGACGTAAGTTGGTGCCATGACCGAGGTCCTGCTGGACGTCACCGGCCACGTGGCTACTGTGACGCTGAATCGTCCTGAGCGGCGCAACGCCCTTTCCAGCGAGCTGCTGACCAGCCTGCGCGAACTTCTTGCCGAGATTGACTCAAGGCCAGATGTCAGAGCGGTCGTGCTGACCGGCGCCGATCCTTCTTTCTGCGCCGGTCTTGACCTTACCGAGTTGGGGCAGCCGGGCAGCCGGCTTGGCTCGCGCACCCACCGCAACCCGCTGCCCGACCTGGCCACGCCGCTGATCGGCGCCGTCAACGGCGCCGCGGTCACCGGTGGCCTGGAACTGGCGCTTGCCTGCGACTTCCTGATCGCCTCCGAGCGGGCCACGTTCGCCGATACGCACGCCAGGATGGGCATCCAGCCGGGATGGGGGCTGACCGTGGCGCTGCCCGAGGCCGTCGGGTACCGTCGTGCCCGCGAGATGAGCGCGACCGGCAACTTCATCGACGCATCGACGGCTCTTGAGTGGGGCCTGGTCAATCACGTGGTGCCGCATTCCGAACTGCTCGGCTTCAGCCGCAAGCTCGCCGCCGACGTCGCATCAAGCGATCAGGACGCGCTCGCCGTGATGTTCGCGACCTACGACGCCGGCTCGCAAGTCAGCAGGGGCGAAGCCAGGCGGATCGAGACCGCCGCGCACGCTGGGTTCCACGCGAGCGGCATCGACCACGAGAAGGTCTCACTGCGCAGGGACGCGGTGATTGAGCGCGGTCGTGCCCAGAAGTGAGCCGACTGGCCAGGCGCGCGCTCCCGTTGATCAGCGTGACCGGGCTGATCGTCATCGGGATAACACTCACGATCGTGTGGCCGCCGGTGGTCGGCAAGATCGGCTGGGCACTGCCTCATGATCTGTGGGGCACCATGGTCGCCGCTCGCCGGGTGCTGCACGGCCAGCTCGGCGGCCTCTACACGCAACCCACCGGCTTGATCACGCTGCCCGGCGGCGCGCTGATCCTGGTGCCGATCGTGGCGGTCATCGACGCCGCCGGGATGTCGTTGCACGTCCCCGGCCCCGACGCACGACCGGCTGTCTGGCTGCTCGCCGGGCCGTACCTGACAGCGATCTCTGGTATCGCGGTGTTCGCCGCCGACGCGGTCGCCGAGCACCTGGCCGTGACTTCGCTCCGGCGCGCGGTGCTGGCGATTGTCGGCGCTGTCCTGCTTTGGAATGTAACGGTCCGCTGGGGTCACCCAGAGGACGCGGTCGCCGTAGGCCTGCTGATGTATTCCATGCTCGCCCTCGCGCGGGGACGGACGGGCCGCTCAGCCTGGCTGTTCGGATTCGCCATCGCCGTGCAGCCGCTGGTGCTGCTTGCCCTCCCGGTCGCGCTCGCGGTCATGAATCGCGGGCGAGCAGCCGGCTACCTGACGGCGGCCGCGACACCGGGGGCGGCACTGCTCGGCATCGCCGCGATCGCGAACTGGCAGGCCACCTACACCGCTGTGACCAGGCAGCCAAACTGGCCGTCCATCAATCACCCGACCCTGTGGCTGCCGCTCGCAACGCCACTGCACGGCGGCGCCGTCGCGGCCGGACCGGCGCGAGTGATCGCGGTCGTCGTGGCCTGCTGCTGCGCTGTCGCCGCCGGGATCGCCTGCCGATCCGCACGCGAAGCGACGACCTGGGACAACGACACGCTGCTTCGCGTGCTCTGGTGGGTCGCGGTCACGCTGGCGTTGCGCTCGATATTCGAGCCGGTGATGGTGGCCTATTACGCGTGGCCGGTGTTCGCCGTGACGCTGGTTACCGCGACGACGACCTGGTCGCGCCTGCTGGCGACGTCGGTCGTGACCGGCACGCTGACGTTCGTCTCCCAGGTGCCCTGGCGCAGCCCGTGGACCTGGTGGGTGCCGATGGTCGCGGGCCTGGCCATCACGCTGCTGCTGGCACGGCCCAGGCAGCCGGACGCGGCGGATTCGTCACGGAGCCGGAGTTACCGCGGCGAGGCGCCTGCCACCCTGTGACCCGGCGATGACAGCGAGCTGATTCTGCTCGCCGAACGGCCGCCAGTGCGCGGTCAGCCTGACCGGCTTGGCGCCTACCAGGCTGACCGTGAGCTGCGCGGTGACGAAGTCGGTCGCCTGGTTCCAGGTAGCGGTCCCGTTGATCATCGCGCCGGCCGTCCAGCGGGCGTCGCGAAACGAGATCTCCAGCACATTCGCGCCGGAGAACGAGATGTGGCCGCCGCGCAGGCCACGGTCGGAATCGCCAGACAGCAGCGGCCACCTGCTGATCTCGTCGCCCACGCTGGCCAGAGCGGTCGAGGCGCCCTGCAGCGCTGCGCGATCAAGCTGGTTGCCCTTCGTCGGCCTGGCTGGCACAGCCTGGGCAAGCCGCAGCGGGTAGCTGCCGACAGTGTGCACCGGCGACACCAGCCCGGCGCACGAAGTGTTCTCATGGGCCAGTCCGTCAGGATTAACAATAAAACGCTGGAAAATTTGCGCCGGGCAGGCGTCGTTCGCATCCTGCAGTGTCACGTGGGTAAGGCTGGCGATCCTCACCACGCGGGCCGATCTGCCCATCTGGCTGCCGACCAGGCTCGCTCCATCGAGCCACGGCGTTAGCGAGTCAAGCGTGCCCGACAAGATCAGCACGTGCAGCCTCGGTGGCACAAGCGGCGGCCTGCGGCTGATGGGCCGGATCAGCCGGGACGGCGTCGGCCAGTTCAGGCAGGCGCTGTAGGCCTCGGTGTACTGGTCAAGCTCGGTCCACTGGGCGACGGTGAACGGCGAGAATGTGCCAGGCGGTTCGCGGCGCAGCGCACGGTTGTATTGCCGTGCCCTGATCGCCGGGCTCGCCGTCCTGCTGAAAAGCTGCACGTAGTCGGTGCAGGCTACAGCGAAGTAGAGCCCGTCGCTGAATTCTGGCGGCGGGAAGTTCGAGTTGTCGAAGCCGAGCGACAGCGCGGCGAGCCTGAGCAACGGCGCCTGGTCCTGGTGTTGCAGCAGTGCGCGGGCGGCAGCGTCGAGATCACGGTAGACGACCGGGTCGAAGCCTGCGTTGTTGACGAGGTTGACCAGCGTCTCCACTGTTACCGTCAGCTTGGTCAAGGTTCCGTCCGGCGAAACGGTCTCGCCGGTGACCGGCCCGCGGGTGAGCCGCCTTGCTAGCTGTCCGATTCTCGCCCAGGCACCATGGACGCCAGCCACCGATCGGCACGCCGCCGATTTGGCACAGGCCTGGTTGAATGCCTGCCGGGCGGTGACCACCGTGGTGGTGTACCAGGGGTCGAGTCCGAGCACCTGGTAGGTCGAATCGAGCGTGACCGAGCGGAGCTGGCCGGGAAATCGTGAGGCGAACACCTGCGCGAACCAGCTTCCGTAAGAGTCACCGTACAAATCGACCCTGCCGATCCGCAGCGCGGTGAGCACGCGGGACACGTCGCGGGCCGAATAGGCGGTGTTGAACAGGTCGGAAGCGTGCACGAACCGGCCGGGTCTCTTGCCGGCCCGGTAGCGCCACGTGTGGTTCAGCTTGTCGCCGCAATTGGCCACCAGCTTGTTGAACGCGGGACCGAACTGATGCTGCACCTGGCTGAAGTTCTCAAGGCCAGCACAGTCAAGCGGGGTCGAGGTGCGGGTGCCGCGCAGGTCGATCAGCAGCAAGTTCCTAGTGCGACGCAGGGAGCCGAGCATGGCCGCGTAGGCACCCTCGGTGCCGATCGATGAGAACCCTGGCCCGCCTTCGACCGCGAGCAGGGTGCCCTTCGCGTGCTTGCCACGGCCGACGGCAGTGGCAGGCAGCCATTCGAAGCCAATGTGGATGCTCGGACTGGCCTTCGATGAATAGTCGAGCGGCACGCCCATTCCGCCGCAGTAGGTAAGCGGACCAGTGGCACATTTGTGCAGCGTGAGCCGTCCAAGCTTCAGTGTGCCAGGCGCGCCTGATGCGGCCTTGAGGGCCGCGCCCGCGTCCGCCGGAGCCACGCCGACCAGCGTGAGGGCGGCGATCAGGACGCCAATCATCGATCTCTGCCGCTTCGCCATTTTTCGCACAAACGGATCTTAGAAGCGGCGCCCGTGGTTGGCCAGCACTGTCGCCGCACCAGGCCGGCGCCTCGCTCGTCCGCGGTGATTAGCTTGCACCATGCGAGTTGTTTCGCTGTTGCCGTCTGCGACAGAGATTGTGTACGCGCTTGGCCTGGGTGACGACCTCGTCGGCGTCACGTTCGAGTGCGACGAACCACCGGCGGCCAGGACGGAGAAGACGATCGTTGTTGGCGGCCGCGACACCAGCGGCATGACACCGGGCGAGATCGACAGCTACGTACGTGAGCAGCTCGCGTCTGGCGAGGACCTGTACACCTTGCACGCCCGCGCGCTAGCCGGGCTGCGGCCGGAGCTGATCTTGACCCAGGATCTGTGCCGGGTGTGCGCGCTGCCCACCGGCCACGTCGAAGAGGCGCTTGGCTACCTCGGCTGTCAGGCCGACGTGCTCTCGCTCGACCCGCACACGCTCGACGACGTGCTTGAGTCGATCCTGGCCGTCGGCCAGCGGACCGGCGTGGCCGACCGCGCCGCCGCGCTGGTCGGCGGCCTCCGGGTCCGGCTTGCCCGGGTCGAGGCCGCGGTGGCCAACCGCGGGCGTCCTGCGGCGGCGCTGGTTGAGTGGGTGGACCCGCCGTTCACCGCCGGGCACTGGATACCCGATCTCATCACAGCCGCTGGCGGGAAGCCGGTGGCGGCTAGGCCAGGTGAGCCTTCGGCGGAGACCAACTGGGACGCGATCGCGGCAGCCGGACCGGACGTCGTGATCGTCGCGCCGTGCGGCTATCACCTGCCCGGTGCTATCGAACAGGCCCGCATCGCCGCCGAGGCGTTTCCTGGGATACCGGTCTGGGCGATCGACGCCGACGGCATCGTGGTTCGGCCCGGCCCGCGCCTCGTCGACGGTGTCGAGGCCATCGCGTCGATCTTGCATCCGGAAGCCACGCCCCCCGCACGCCCCCAGGCGGTACACCTGGTCTCGCCCGCCCCCTAGCAGCCAGCGCTAACGAGGGCCGGGTGCCGTGCTGCCTGGCGCGGGTCGCGAGAGGCTGGTCCGTGCCGTTTTGACGGCCAGGATGTCCCAGGGCACGAATCTGCCAGAGACGAATGGGCCGTTGAGCAGGTTCTTGCGCCAGACCATGACAACGTAGAGGCCGAGGTGATAGGTCTTGGCCGGCTTCCCGACAGCACCGTAAACGCTGCGGCGCGCGACCCAGTCATTCGTCGGCAAGATGACGAACTTCGCGTTGTGCAGTCGCGGGTCGAACCAGGTCGAGTCCGTATTCCAGTGGGTCAGCAGGAACTGATTCGCCTGCGTGGTAATGGCCCGCACCTGGACCTGGTCACCACTGAGCAGCGTGATGCTGTTCGCGTGCCAGTAGCGGGCGAGCCCGTAGCGCAAGTGGTGAGCCTTGAGCCAGTTGGCCATCGTCACGTTGAAGTTGCCGGGCGGAGGCATTCTTGAGTCCTTGAACAGCAGTAGCCCGTAGCAGGCGAGCACCCCGGCTAGCGGCATTACCAGGCCGACCTTGGTTACCCGCACAGGCAGCAGACGTCCGGCAAGCACGGCGCCAGACGGCAGCAACCCGATCACCTCCCAGGCACCGACACGAAAGCCCAACGTATAGGCGGCGAGCACGACGATGAAGGTGGCCGTGAGCACCTGCGTCATCAGGTCGTCTTCGGCGACGAACCGCCGCACCGCGACCACGACCGCCCAGATCACCAGCACCACGGCCACCAGGTGCAGCAGCGGGACGACCGCTTGCCTGAGCGACTGGCCGAAGAAGTCGGCACCAAAGACGATCAGTTCGGTCTGAACCTTTGGCCAGACGTTCGAAGACATGCCGCTGATGGTGGAAAAGCTTGTGCTCGGCGGGCTGAAGTCGAATCCGCCGGCCTGCCTGATGAGCAGCAAAATATGGGTCGCCGCATACGCGGAGGCGACCGCGCCCGCGGTCAGCGAGAGCTCGTACCAATGCTCGGCGAGCCGAGGCTTGACCAGTTTGCGACGTCTTGCGATGATCCGAATCGCCGATACCGCGACGATCGGCAGCACTCCCTCATAGAGAGCCATGGTGTCGGCCACCTGCACCCAGGTGAGCAGCACCGCGATCAGGATCGGGACCCACCAGCGCGGCTTCACCCGGTCAAGCAACAGCCAGATCAGCAGCAACGGCACTTGGGTCCCGGTGTGATCCGGGTAGTTCAGCACCACCCAAGTGGTCGAGCGTGCGCCGAGCGGCGGCGCCAGCAAGATGCCCGACGCGATCAGCGCCCGCATCAGACCTGGCCGGCCAGTCGCGTTGCCTTTGGCCAGCACTCCGACGCCGATGACGAGCAGGGTGTAGGTCATCGCCGCGGCCAGGTGCACCACCTGACCATTCAGCCCGCGAACGGCCTCGATCAGCATGAACTGCGGCAGTTCAGTGGAGTAGAAGCTCACATCAGAAAGCGACCAGCCGCGCAACAGCACGTTTCCGTGCAGCATCGCCCACGCCTGCAGGGCCTGGGACGCGCCGTCGGACGCGACTGGCATCGTCCCCGCCTGCCCCAGATAGAGGTAAAACAGCACGGCACTACAGGCAACGACCGCCGCGGCGACCAGCGCGGGCCGTCTCGTCCTGGCCAGAATCCCGCCAGGACGCAACTGCGGCTGAGCGATCTCGCCAGCAGCCGGCAGCTTGACCTCAGATGCAGTCAACGCGCGCCTCCCTAGAAGGGAGACGCGCGTTGGTCCTTAGAAGTTGATTTTATACTGTAATATGCTCATCTTTTAGGCGAGCCTTTGCCCTGGCCCTAACTCCGGACTCAAACTCCGGCTCTCGCCTAACCTCAGCCTTCCCCGATCGCACCGCTCAAGACCTCAAAGTTACGGTGCCCGCCCCCTCAAAGACCAGGCGCAGCGCGGCGCCCGCGACAGCGTTGTGCACCTTGCTGTCGTGGGAACAGCGGCGTTGGACCGTTGCTGCTGTTGACCACCGGTGAGCTACAGCAGCGTTGGACCATTGCTGCTGTTGTCCACCGGTGAGCTACAGCTGCGTCGGACCGTTGCTGCTGTTGTCGGCCGCGAGGATCCGGCTGACGTGGTTATTTCCGGTCTGTCGCCCCAGGCTGCCGGGCCGGGCCGTTCTCGGCGCGGTAGCCGCGCGCGGGCGCTGCTGTTACCGGCGGTATGGCGGGCGGTTGGGCAGCGAGGTGGAGAGGGAGTACGCGACGTTGATCACCGCGATGGCCGCCCAGATGATCACCAGCGCGACGATCCCGGCGTGCGTGCCCTCTGTAATGCCCGTCAGCGGGATGCCAACGCCCAAGGAGACAATCGCCAAGGCGAGCGGCCCGCCACGACTTGACTGCCTCGGTACGCGAACTCCTGGCTGAGCTACGGCCAGGCGTGCGTCGACCCTGGCGTCAATCTCCCGGCCGACCTTGTCAAGGAATGACTCGATGACTGCCGCCTGATAATCGGGACCGAGTTCACGGTGTGCCTCAGCGGCGGCACGGACCTCGTCAGGCGTTAGCGAGGTGCTGCTCACCAGCAAGATATATCTCATCTCAGCTTCGCATGGCAAGCAATCCGCAGCGCGTAGTAAGCAACCTGCGGCGCGCAGCAAGCAACTCGCCGCGCGTGTGCCGGGTCGACCGAGAGTGCTACGGGCGCGGCGCGTAACGGCTAGCGTGCTCGCCGAGTGGGCCGACCCGCAACTCCAGATTCGCGCACTCGTCGAGCAACAGCGGCAACGCACCGAGCGCTCTGCGCGCCGAGCCGGCTGGTGACGTGGAGTCAGAATCGTGCAGCAGCACGGTGGCGCCGCCGCGCAGGTCCTGCTTGAGCGTCTCGAAGACCGAAAACGGGGTCGCTTCCCGCGTCCATTCACGCCCCCAGCAACTCCATAGCACCGGCCTTAGCCCGAGCCTGCGCGCAGCGACGATCGCCGGTCCGCTGAGCACGCCGTAAGGCGGCCTGAACAGCCGGGGCGCGACACCCGTCGCCGAGGTGATCGCGTCCACAGTCCACGTCAGGTGATCGTGGGTGGCCAGCGGACCGCGCAGAGGCAGGTACCTGTGATCCCAGCCATGCACGGCGACCTCGTGGCCGGCGTCCACGATCTCGCAAGCGAGCTTTGGCATCATCGCCACGCGCGAGCCAAGCAGGAAGAACGTGGCACGGACCCGGCGCTCTCTGAGCGCGTCCAATACCAACGGCGTCGCTTCCTGATCGGGTCCGTCGTCGAAGGTCAGCGCCACGTGGTCGGACATGCCAATGCCAGAGAGCCCGGGAAAAAACGCGTTGCGGACCGCCGCGAGTCCGGTGATCCCAGGCCCGGCTTGGACAACCGCCAGCCCAGCCGTCACCGCGATCAACGAGCGCTTCATCTAGTCACCGCAATCCACGCGAGGCTTGACCCCGCCGGGCCACATAATACAGTCACTCGCTTAACTTCTAATGCATTGAATGACTTGCATATCACGAACCGTCCAGAGTTCTCCAAATGGACATCTAAGGAAGTCGCCAAAACGTCGCGATGCGATTACTGCAATCATGTCATGACCGAGATCTCCGGATGGCTACCCACCAGCGGTTCCGATACGTAGGGGTATCAGTGAGCGTTCGAGCGGCGCGCGTGGTCTTTCCCGAACGAGATCGGGCAGAAATTGCCTCGGCTATTACGGACATTTTGACAAGCGGCGTCCTGACGCTTGGACCGTACACCAGGGCGTTCGAGGACGCCTTCGGCGCGGCGCACCAGGCGAGTCAGGCCGTCGCAACTTCGAGCGGCACGGCCGCACTCGAAATTATCCTGAGGACGCTGAAGGTCGCTGGCAAGGACGTGATCGTCCCGACGAACACGTTTTACGCAACGGCTGCCGCGATCATCAGCGCCGGCGCCAGGCCGGTGTTCGCCGATATCGATCCGGCGACCTTCGCGCTCAGCCAGCAGACCGTGACGGCCGCGCTAACGCCGGGTACCGCAGCGGTCGTGCTCGTGCACGTCGGCGGGCTCATCACGCCCGAGGTGGACGAGATCAGGCAGCTCTGCCAGCACCATGGCGCGGAACTTGTAGAAGATGCCGCGCACGCACACGGCGCGAGCTACCAAGGCCGGTTCCCCGGCTCTTTCGGTACCGCTGCGGCCTTCTCGTTCTACCCGACCAAGGTCGTGACGTGCGGCGAGGGCGGAATGATCCTCACCGCCTCGCCTGAGCTGGCCAACGAGGCGCGGATCTACCGTGACCAGGGCAAGAACTCATTCGGCGCCAACCACCATGTCAGGCACGGATATGCCTGGCGGATGAGCGAGCAGAATGCCGCCACCGGCCTGATCCATCTGGGCAGAATGACCAAGTCCATTGTCCGCCGCAGGCAAGTCGCCCGCCGTTATGACACCGGCCTGGTCGGCGTAGCCGCGCTGCGACCGCTCGCAGAGCCAGCGGGCTGCATGTCCAACTTCTACAAGTACGTCGCCGTGCTCGACCGCGGCATCGACAGAAAATGGTTCAAGGAGCAGCTAGCGACCAGACATGATGTCCGATTGTCCGGGGAGGTATACGACCTGCCGCTGCACATGCAGCCGATACTGGAGGAGTATTCGCTGGGCCAGAGCCTGTCGGTAGCCGAGGACCTGTGCAGCCGCCACGTCTGCCTTCCCGTGCACTCCGATATGCGTGACGACGAGGTCGATGAGGTGCTGGCAGCCGTGACCAAGGTGGCTGCCCGGCCGGGAGCCGAGGAGCCCGCATGCGCGTCGCGGTAACCGGCGGATGCGGCTTCATCGGATCGCACGTCGTCGATCACCTGGTCAAGGCCGGCCACGACGTGCTGGTCATCGACGTCCGTGAGCGGTGGCTGAACCCAGAAGCCGACTACGTGATCGCTGACCTGTTCGACACTGCCGCGCTCGACGTCGCCCTAGACGGCCGTGAGGCGGTGTTCCATCTCGCGGGCGCGTCCGACGTCAACGAGGTCGCCGCTGACCCCGTGTTCGCGCTCCGGCTGAACGTGGAGGGGGTCGGGCGAGTGCTTGACGCGGCCCGCGCGCGTGGCTGCGCCAGGGTTGTGCTGGCCAGCACGGTGTGGGTCTACGGCGCCACGGTGGGCGACGGCGAGAGGACCGAGGACGCCGCCGTCGACCTTCGGCGGGCCGGGCACCTGTACGTGTCGACCAAACTCGCCGCCGAGATGATCATGCACAGCTATCACGAGATGTACGGGCAGGAGTTCACCATCTTGCGCTACGGCATCCCCTACGGACCTCGGATGCGCGACGCGCTCGTGGTCGCGAAGTTTGTCAGCGCGGCGAAGGAGGGCAAGCCGATCACCATCGCGGGCACCGGAGATCAGCAACGCAACTTCGTCTACGTCCAGGACCTAGCCGAGGCGCACGTGCTTGCGCTCTCCCCCGCCGCGGTCAACCAGACGCTGGCGCTGGAAGGCGGAACGCCGGTGACAGTGGCCGAGATCGCCGAGACCGTGCAGCACCTGATCCGCGAGGTACCGGTCGTGCATGTGCCTGACCGGCTGGCCGATTACGACGGGTTGAACATATCCAACCGGCTGGCCAAGGAACTGCTCAACTGGTCGCCGACCACACCGCTTGCCGAAGGCATCGGCAGGTACCTGGAATGGCTCGATACCAAGGGGCTCGATACCAAGGCGCTCGATACCACGGTGTTCGATACCACGGTGTTCGATACCACGGGCGGCGGCCGGTGAACGGCAACCGCCGGGCGCTGCTGCTCTCCGGATCCATCGGCTTTGGTCACGACCAGCTCGCCGAGGCTTGCGCGACCTCACTCGAGTCCGACGGCTGGTGGACGCGGACCATCGATCTGATGCACCTGCTCGGCCGGGGTGCCGACTCAGCGGGCGGCGCCGTGTTCCGCACGATGCTTAAGGTCCCCGGCTTTTACGACGCGTTCCACTTCGCCGCGCTCCGCACCGGGAACCGGGTCGCCGAGATGACGGACTCGGCCGCCAACCGGAGGATCTTGCCCAGGCTGCGCGACCAGCTCGACGCCGACGCGGTCGACCTGGCCATCTCGGTCTTCGCCACCGGCGCTTCGGCGATCAGCAGGCTGGCCGGGCGTTATCCCTCGATGCGGCACGTCGTCTTCTGCACCGACGTCACGCCGCATCGGCTGTGGGTGCATCAGAATGTGGACCTTTACCTGGTGACGTCGCAGGCAGCCGAACAGGCGGTGCGCCGGTTCGCCCCGGAAGCGCGTGTGCTCGTCGTGCAGGCACCGGTGCGTGCCGTTTTCTACCATCCGCTTTCCCAGCGCGATGCTCGCGCCCGCCTCAACGTACCGACGCGTGAGCGGTGTGTGCTGCTGACGACCGGCGCGTGGGGTCTCGGTCCGGTCTCCCAGGTCGCCGAGGCGCTCGCCGACGCTGGCGTGCACGTACTCGCCGTCGCCGGCCGCAACGCGAAGCTCGAGCATCGGCTCCGCACGGCCGCCGAGCGCCAGCCGCTTGTGCATCCGTTCGGCTTCTCCGACCGGATTCCTGAGTTGATGGCCGCGGCCGACCTGGTCATCACCAGCTCGGGCGACACCTGCACCGAGGCGCGGGTAATCGGCAGGCCGCTGCTGGTGCTCGACGTCGTACAGGGGCACGGTCGCGACAACCTGCAGCACGAGCTCGAACTCGGCGACGCCGCCGTCGCCTCGGGCCGGGCAGCCGACGTCGTGCGAGCCACCCTGTCGGCGCTCGACCACGCCAAGCCGCCGCCCGCGACGCCGACCAGGTCGCCGGACGCCTGGCACAGCGCCCTGCACGCGGCTCTGGCGACCATAGGCCTATAGCCCCGCCCGCCTGGAGATGCTGACGTGGGCGGCGTCAGCCGACGGTCGCGGGGAAAAAGAGGCTGCCGGCACGCGGTTGATCAGGCGGATGTCGTACCTGGCCATCCACGACGCCGTTTCGCGGTCACGGGGACTTGGGTCGGCGAGCCATTTGGCCGCACCCCATTCAAGCAGCAGTTCGGCGCCGATCAGCCTGAGCGTACGGTCACCGAGTAGCCGACGGCACAGCCAGGTCGTGAGCGCGAACGGCGGGTTCGCGACCACGTGAAATTGCCGTCGTGGCAGCGGAATCCGCCTCAGGTCGGCCTCAACCACGCCGACGAGCGGCTGGGCGGCGAACCTGCGGCGAAGTCGACCGGCAAGCGCCGGATCGATCTCGACAGCGATGACCCGCGCCCCGGTCGCGGCAAGCGGCCCGGTGAGCGCACCGTACCCGGCGCCGAAATCGAAAACTAGGTCGCCCTGGCCGATGCCGCTGGCATCGACAAGTTGCCCGATCAGTCGCCGGTCAGTGAGGAAGTGCGCACCGGCAGGGTTCGGCAGCAGCTGACGAGAACGACATGACCGGCTGGATTGCCGCCCTGCCACGGACGAACATGACCATGCCCACTGGCCACTCCCTGCTCGGTGCCCGGCAGCCGGCCTGCCGCGCGGTCTCTCACTTTAGGGGCGACTGCCGTCTGGAGTCGATCGAATAAAGCGCCCTAGGCCGCGCCGGTCACTTGAGCCACTCCGGTCACAAGATTAAGCGCCTCCGGCACGCTCGCTACCTCGGTGAGCCGACGGAGCACTGGGGGCACTGGACCGGGATGGATGACGCCGACCCTTTGCGTCGCCCTAGTGAGAGCCACGTACAGGTCACCGGGTCCGCGTGACGACTCGGCCAGTATCAGGCCAGGATCGGCGACCAGCACCGAGTCGAACTCCAAGCCCTTGGCCTGCCTGACCGTCAGCACGACGACCGGGCGCTCGATATCGGCGTCGTCCGGCGACGTGACGTCAGCACCAGCCGGAGCGGCTCCCGGCAGCGCGGCTTCCACCGCTGCCCTCAGGTCGGCCAGCCGACCGGCCGGCGCGATCACAGCGAGCGTGCCGTCGCCCTCGTGCGCGGCCGCGAGCGACGCGGCCGCCTCGGCGACCGAGCCGACCAAATCGGCCTCATCCACGCCTAGCCGCCACGGCAAGCCGCCTGAGTCCCTGACCGACCGAGGCGGCGTCGCCGATGGATCGATCTCGGCGAGCAGGTCGGCGGCCACGGCCATGATCTCCGCGGGCGTCCGGTAGTTCACGGTCAGCGGTGCCAGCCGCCACCGGTCACCGATATACGGGCCGAGCGCGTCCGACCACGACGCCGATCCGGAGATGTCACCGGTCTGCGCGACGTCTCCGACGATCGTCATCGACTTCGCCGGGCACCGCCGCATCAGCGTGCGCCAGGCCATCGGCGAGAGTTCCTGCGCCTCGTCGACGATCACGTGCCCGAACGCCCAGGTGCGGTCCGCCGCCGCCCTCTCGGCCGGAGTGAGGTAGTCGTCCTGGTCATAGCGTTGCGCGAACCTGGCGGCATCGAGCATGTCGGCGCCCATCAAGATCTCGGGATCGTCATCGTCGTCCCTGCCGATGATGTCGAGCACGCCTTGCGCGTAGGACTCCTGCTGCTCACGCTGCCGCCTGGCCAGCGCCCTCGCGGCCCTGTCGTCCTCGCCAAGCAACTCGGCGGCCTCGTCGAGCAGTGGCACGTCGGCTGGCGTCCACGGCTCGCCAACCGCCCGGCGCAACAACTCGCGCTCGGCCTGGCCAAGCGAAGGGGCGGCGCTGGCCAGGAGACGAGGTGAGGCGTAAAGGTCGCCGATCAGCTGCTGCGGGCTGAGCACCGGCCACAACCGGCCGATCGCCGCCCGCACCTCAGGGTCGTCCCGCAACTCGGCCCGCAGGTCATCGACGTCGGTGCGGCCCATCAGATTGCCGCCGCCGAACGGGTCAGCGCCGAGCCGCTTGGCCACTACCTTCGACATCTCGGTGAGCATCTGGCCGACGAAGATCCTGCGCGCCTGGTTATGCCGCAACCTGGACCGGCGTGCTCGCTCCCTGGCACGCGAAATCGAGTTCGAACTGATCTTGTAAAGCTCTTTATCGAAACGAATATCCAGACCGGCATGTGGCACTATTTGCCGATCACGCACGGCGGCGGCCACCACCTTCACCATCGAGAGCCGGCCTTTGATCTCGGCGACGTCAGCCGGCTCGGTACCGGTTGCCTTGATGCCAGGCATCAGGTCACCGACCGTCGCGAGCAGCACGCTCGTCTCGCCCAGCGAGGGCAGCACCTGGCCGATGTAGCGCAAGAACGTGGCGTTAGGCCCGACCACGAGCACGCCGCGCTTTTCGAGCTGACGCCGGTAGGTGTACAGCAGATAGGCGGCGCGGTGCAGCGCGACCGCGGTCTTGCCGGTCCCCGGCCCGCCCTGAACCACGAGCACGCCCTGCAGCCCCGACCTGATGATGTGATCTTGCTCGGCCTGAATGGTCTCGACGATGTCGCGCATCCGGCCAGTGCGGCTCGCGTTGAGCGCGGCGAGCAGCGCGGCCTCGCCGGTCAGCCCTTCGTGCCTGTTCGGGTCGGCAGCGGCGAGGTCGAGTACTTCGTCGTCGAGCCTGGTCACCGTCCGGCCGCGAGTCTTGATGTGCCTTCGCACCTTCACTGTGCCCGGCGAGGCGGCGGTAGCGAGGTAGAAAGGACGGGCCGCGTCCGCTCGCCAATCCATCAGCAGTTGATCGTAGTCGTCGTTCTCGGCGTGCATGCCAACCCGGCCGATGTAAGTCCTGGCGCCGTCGTCGAATTCGAGCCGCCCGAAGCACAGGCCGTTTTCTGCCGCGTCAAGCTGCGCGAGCTGCTGCCCGTACATGACAGCCAGCACGTCACGCTCGGTACGCGCCGCGTGCGTTCCGCCAACCTGGCGCATCACGGTCGCCCGCCGGTCTGACGCACGCTGTCTCAGTTCATCGAGCCGTTCGTATAGGGTCGTTATGTATGCTTGTTCGCGGGACTGCTCGGTTTCGATACGGTCTGCTCGGTCCTCGATGGACAACCGCGCCCCCTCCGCCTAGCGAAAATCGGCCCGTACAGTTTAGTCGCTCCCGGCGGTGCCGTTCCCCCGCCAGGCTGCTCCAGCTAGCAACTCAGGCCGCTGCCGCACCCCGCCCCTAACGACAACGCCGGGCCAACTGAATCAACCGCCGGGCACCTGCCGCGATGGATCCGGGCATCCATCGCGCCCCGGCCCCCGGTCCCGCGTAGTCCGGTGCGATGGATCCGGGCATCCATCGCACCCCGGCCCCCGGTCCCGCGTAGTCCGGTGCGATGGATCCGGGCATCCATCGCACCCCGGCCCCCGGTCCCGCGTAGTCCGGTGCGATGGATCCGG